>DASSBE010000134.1:0-17477 GCA_035699065.1 Nocardioidaceae bacterium | reverse complement strand
CTCATCCTGTTCCCCTCTCGGCTGCCGTCTTCGCCGTGATGTCCTCGCGGAGCGACCTCTTGTCGATCTTCCCGACCTTCGTCGTGGCCAGCGCGTCGACGTTCTCGAGCCGCTCCGGCCACTTGTAGCGCGCGACGCCGGCGGCCTGCATGACCGACCGGACCGCCTCGAGGTCGACGTCAGTTCCCGTTCGGGAGACCACGTACAGGCAGACCCGCTCCCCGAGAACCCGGTCCGGCATGGCCACGGCCGCCGCCTGCATCACACCGGGCACCTGGTAGGCGAAGTTCTCGACCTCTTCGGCGGAGATCTTCTCGCCACCCCGGTTGATCATGTCCTTGTCCCGCCCCTCCACCACGAGGTTGCCGTCGGCCCGTCGACGGACGATGTCGCCGCTGCGGTACCAGCCGTCGGCCGTGAAAGAGCGCGCGTTGTGCTCCTCTGCGCGGAAGTAGCCGCGCGGGGTGTACGGACCACGGGTCAGCAGCGAGCCGGGCTCCCCGTCCCGGACCGGGTCGCCGGCCGGGTCCACGACCAGCACCTCGTCGTCGGGGCACATCGGACGGCCCTGGGTGCGGCACACCACGTCGTCGGGGTCGTCGAGCCTGGTGAAGTTGAGAAGCCCCTCGGCCATCCCGAAGACCTGCTGCAGCCGGGCGCCGAGGACCGGGCGGACCTGGACGGCGAGCTCGTCGGCCAGCCGGGCGCCGCCGACCTGGAGCAGCCGCAGCGACCCGAGGTCGTGCTCCCCCGGGCTCTCCCGGCGGTGGTCCATCCAGCGCTGTGCGACCGCGGGGACCACCGCGGTGGCCGTGACACCTTCCTCCGCGATCGCGCGCAGCGCCTGGCCCGGCTCCGGGGAGGGCAGCATCACGACCCGTCCGCCGACGAGGAAGGTGCCGAGGATGCCCGGGCAGGCGAGCGGGAAGTTGTGTCCCGCGGGAAGCGAGACCAGGTACACGGTGTCCTCGTCGAACCCGCAGACCTCCGCGCTGCCCCGGGCGTTGTACTCGTAGTCGTCGTGCGTGCGTGCGATCAGCTTCGGCAGTCCGGTGGTGCCGCCGGAGAGCAGGAACACCGCGACGTCCCGGGCGGCGGGCGGCTCGGCGTCCCACCTCTTCCTGGCCGTAGCCGGCTCGTGAGCAACGCGGCAGAGGTCGCGCAGCGAGATCGCGCCGGGCCCGACGGAGTCGCCCGCCACGAGCACATGCTCCAGACCCGGAGCGGATGCGGCGAGCTGCCGTGCCATCGCCTGGTGGTCGAAGCCTCGCAGCGTGTCGGGCACGGCGATGGCCGACGCCTCCGCGTGCGCGATCAGGTAGTCGAGCTCGTTCTCGCGGTGCGCGGGCAGTGCCATCACAGGCACCACGCCGGCGCGCAGGCACGCCAGGGTGAGGACCACGAACTCCCAGCCGTTGGGCAGCTGGTTCACCAACCGGTGGCCCGCGGTGATCCCGAGGCCGTGCAGCGCGGTGGCCGTCGCGTCGGCACGTGCAGTGAGGTCGGCGTACGTCATCCGCACCTCACCGTCGATCAGGGCGATCGCGTCGGGACGACGGTCGGCGACGGACCAGAGGTGCTCGCCCAGCGACCTGCCGCGCCAGTACCCCTTGGCGACGTAGGTCTCCGCGAGGTCATCGGGCCACGGGACGGTGCCTGCGCCGATCGGTGTGGGCATGTCGGTCCCTTCGGGTCTGCTCAGCACCGCACGCCCACCAGGTCGGTGCGCCCGGACAGGACGAGCGTGGTGGCGCGGTCGAGGTCTGCCTCGGGTTCGACGAGCAGGGTGGGAACGCCGTGCACGACCCTGATCTCCTCGGCGACGAGCACCCGGGTGAACGGGCTGCCGCCGTGCACCGCGACGAACGACGGCGCGTCGCAGAGCCCGGCGGCCGCTGCGTCCAGGGTGGGTCGCAGTCCGCTCTCGTCGTCGGGCGCGGGGACCCGCAGCCCCCAGCCGTCGACGAGGCCCGGTGGCGCACCGTCAGCGAGGAGGAACCAGTCACTCTGCTCGCCGGCCCGCAGGTCCCGCGCGGTCGTCACCGACTCGTCGACGGCCATCAGCCTTCCCGTCACCTCCCGTCCGCCGAGCGTGCACGGCGTCTCGAGCGGCTCGGCTCCGTGGGTCTGCTTCCAGGCGTGGTGTGCGCCGTCGACGAAGCCGCTGTCACGTCGGCGCAGCTTGGCGTCGCCGATGCTGCGGGTGAGGAAGTGGTAGCCGAACTGCCACGGCTCGAAGGCGTCGTGGTACCTCCCGAAGTGCTCCCACCAGGAGAGGCTGGGACGCGCGGAGTCCTGGATCTTGTCCACCGACGGCCGGGCGGTTGCCTCATACTCCTCGAGCGCGCGGCCCAGGTTTCCGGGATGCGTGTCCAGTGCCGAGGACAGCGCGATGGCGTCCTCCATGGCCATCTTGGTTCCCGATCCCACCGAGAAGTGCGCGGTGTGTGCGGCATCGCCGAGCAGCGCCACGTTGCCGTGCGACCAGCGCGCGGCACGACGGGTGCGGAAGTTCGCCCACCGCGAGTTGTTCGTCAGCAGTGCGTGCCCGCCGATCTGTGCGGCGAACAGCTTCTCCAGGTACTCCCGGCTCTTCTCGTCGCTGGGTCCCGGGGGCTGGTCGGGGTCGAACTCGTCGAGGCCGGCCGCCCGCCAGGTCGGTTCGTCGGTCTCGACGATGAACGTCCCGAGCCCATCCCCGATCGGATAGCCGTGGACGGCGAAGACCCCGTCGGCGCTGCGCTCGTGGATGAACGTCAGGCCGTCGAAGTCGTACGTCGTACCGAACCAGATGAACTTGGCGGTCGCCACCTCGAACGACGGGAGGAGCTGGTCGGCCAGGTGCTCGCGGGTCCTCGAGCCGGCGCCGTCGGAGGCGACCACGAGGTCGAACTGCGTCGGGCTCAGGTCGCCGGGACCGATCTCGGTCTGGTACTCGAGCCGGACACCCGCCTCGACCGCGCGCTCCCGGAGCAGCCTGAGCAACGTCTGCCGGCGGATCGCGGCCATCCCGTTGCCGGCGCAGCGCAGCCGTTCGCCCTTGAGCCGGACCTCGATCGCGTCCCAGTGCACGCCGTGCTCGCTCAGGGCGGTGCGCAGCACCGGGTCCACGGCATGGATGCCGGCCAGCGTCGCGTCGGAGAAGACGACACCGAAGCCGAAGGTGTCCTCGGGCCGGTTCCGGTCGAAGACGGTGACCTCGCGGGTCGGGTCGGCGGTCTTGGCGAGGATCGCGAAGAACAGCCCGCCGGGGCCGGCGCCCACGCAGGCGATCCGGTGGATCGTGCTCATCGGGTCCTCACGCCGGGTTGAGCCGTGCCCGGCCCGCCTCGGTGATCACGCGGTCCTGGTTCTCGGTGGCGAGCAGCTTGGGCTCGCCGGTGTAGAGCTTGGCGAGCGCGGCACGGTCCAGCCCCACCTCGCGCGCCGCCTGGTGTACCTCGAGCTTGTGCATCCTCCCCCCGGGAGCCTCCTGGACGCGCCGCAGCAGGGCGAGCGCGGGGTCCTCGGCCGGTTCCTCCGGGAGCCCGCCGGTCGGACGGGGCTCGAGCAGTCCCTCGAGCTGCGCGATGATCCCACGCAGCGCGCTGCGCAGCACGGTGATGTCGGAGTCGGGGTCGGGCGCACCACCCGAGCCCTGCCAGGTGCGTTTGGGATACCGGTGCAGGTACTCACGCTCCAGCTCCAGCATCCGGGCGGTGTGCGTCGCGAACTGCTCGGCGGTGCCGTGCAGGAAGACCCAGTTCCGCATCTCGTGGGCATGCTTGCCCTGCTGCTCGAGCTCGTCGTCCGTGAGCTCCGTGGCGGGTCGGCCCATTCCCTCGACAGTGCTCATCACTGCTCTCCTTGGTCGATGCGTCGAAGTTTCCTGCGGTAGTCGGCGGCGTTGTCGAGGTACTCCCGCACCGCGAAGTCGATCCACTTCTTCTGCTCACCGGCGTCCACCGGCCGGCTGCGAGCCGGCACCCCGAGTGCCATGCTCGACTCGGGCACCTCCGTGTCCTCGGTGACCAGTGCGTTGGCTCCGACCACGCTGCCGCGGCGGACCACGGCCCGGTTCAGGACCACCGACCCGGAGCCGATCAGGCACCGGTCCTCGACGGTGCAGCCCTCCAGGTGCACGTTGTGCCCGACCACGCAGTCGTCGCCGACCACCGTCGGCCACTGCCTCGTGGTGTGCACCACGGTGCCGTCCTGGACCGAGGTGCGGCTGCCCACGACGATCCGCCCGAAGTCGGCACGCAGCACGGCGCCCGGCCAGACCGAGGCCTCCGCGCCGAGTGTGACCGCCCCGATGAGCACGGCGTCGGGATGGACGTAGGCGTCGGGATGGATCTCGGGGGCGAGGTCCCCGAGGGCGTAGAGCGGCACGTGCTCAGCCCTCCCCGCCGGTTGCGAGGTCCGGGTCGAGGCCGGCGTACACCGAGAGCGCGTTCCCGCCGAGCACCGCGGACACGACATCGTCGGGCAGGCCGAGGCCGGCAACGGCGCGAGCGTTCTGCGCGGTGCCGGGGACACCGGGCCAGTCGGTGGCGAAGATCCAGCGACGGGCGAGCCGGACCAGGTCGTAACGGGCGTAGTACTCGGGCAACCGCTTCGGCGGGAGCCCGGACAGCTCGATCCACACGGTGTCGTTCGACAGCGCCATGAAGGCCGCAGTGTCGTACCACCAGCCGCGCCCGCCATGGGCGAGCACGACGTTCAGGGTCGGGAAGTCGCGGACCACCGGCAGCAGGAGCTGTGGATCAGCGAGCTCGTTCATCGCACCGGGGAAGCTGCTGGTCCCGCAGTGCACGATCAGCGGCACGTTGCGTTCGGCCAGGACGTGGTACGCCGGGTAGAGCGCCTTGTCGTCGCACCGGAACCCGCCGTGCACGGGGTGCAGCTTGAGGGCCGCGGCGCCGAGGTCGAGCTGGCGGGTCACCTCTGCTGCGACCGGGAAGTGCAGGTGCGGGTTGACGTTGGCCACCGGCCGGAAGCGTCGCGGGTTGTGCTCCACGATGGGGAGCAGGTCCTCGAAGGCCTGGATCCCGGTGGCCTTGGGGCTGTATTCGCAGAACAGCAGGGCGACGTCGACGCCCTGCGCCTCGAACAGCGCGTCCAGGCGCTCCGGGCGGGGCACTCCCTCGGCGTCCCAGGCGTCCTCGAGCAGACCCGGCGCGCCGAAGTCACGGGCCCAGTCCAGCCAGGCCTGCCGCAGCGTGCCGAGCACGGGCACGTGGACATGTGCGTCGACCAACAGGTTGCCGTCCAGCACGGTCGCCGCCCTCAGCTTCCGGTGACCATCGGGGTGTCGACCCCGACCGGGCCGACCTTGTGGGCTCCGCCGGGTGCGCCGAGCGGCTCGTCGCGACCGGGGAGCGTCTCGATGAAGAAGGCGCGGTTGTCCTCGATGAACGCCTCGTCCTCCTCGGGCACCCGGCGGTCCTGGCTGATCGCCTCCACCGGGCAGACCGGCTCACAGGCGCCGCAGTCGATGCACTCCTTGGGGTTGATGTAGAGCTTGCGGTCGCCCTCGTAGATGCAGTCGACCGGGCACTCCTCGGTGCACGACTTGTCCATCACGTCGATGCACGGGCTCGCGATCACGTACGGCATGGGTGGGTCTCCTGTGGTTGGGTCCGGGACCGGTTCAGGCGGGCGTCAGCATCTCGTGCGGCTGGTCGGTGGAGTGGCCGGGGAACAGCTGCGCCGACGGGTCGATGTGCACCGCGGCGTTGTTGACCGCGGTGGCGACCTCACCGAACCCGACGGCGATCAGCCGGACCTTGCCGTCGTAGTCGGTGATGTCACCTGCGGCGAACACACCGGGGACGTTGGTGCGCATCGCGGAGTCGACGACGAGATGGCGGTTGTCGTGCAGGTCCACGCCCCACTCCCGGAGCGGTCCGAGGTTCGCGGTGAACCCGAGTGCGGCGACCACCTTCTGGCAGGGCAGTGTCCTGGGCTGCTCCCCCTTGACCGTGATCACCGCCTTCTCGACCCGGTCGCCGCCCTCGAGCCCGGTGACCTGGGCGTTGGTGACGATCTGCACGGAGGTCTCCCGGAGCCTTGCGACGCTGGCCGCGTGCGCACGGAACGCCTCCCTGCGATGGACCAGCGTCACCTGGCACGCGATCGGCTCCAGCATCAGTGCCCAGTCGATGGCACTGTCGCCGCCGCCGACGATGACCACGTCCTTGTCGGCGTAGTCCGCGGCGTTCGGCACGAAGTAGTCGAGGCCACGACCGAGGAACTCCTCGCCCGCCGGCAGCGGCCGGGGGGTGAAGGTGCCGATGCCACCGGTCACGACGATCGCCGAGCAGCGCACCTCGGTGCCCGCTGCGGTCTTCACCCGCAGCTCGTCGGGCCGTTGGGCGTCTCGTGGGCTGCGCTCGAGCAGCTGCGCCTCCTGGCCGAGCAGGTAGACGGGCTCGTACTGCGCGGCCTGCGCGGTCAGGCCGGTCACCAGGTCCCGTCCGGAGACCGCCGGGAACCCGGCGATGTCGTAGATCTGCTTCTCCGGGTACATCGCGGTCACCTGGCCGCCGACCTGGCTGAGCGAGTCGACCACGGCCGTACGCAGACCGCGCACGCCTGCGTAGTAGGCCCCGAAGATGCCCACCGGACCGGCACCGACGATCAGCAGGTCGACGTCCACGGAACTCATGCGTTGACTCCCAGCTCGGGTTCGCCCAGCTCCGGTTCGGCCAGCGGCGCGGTCACCACGGCGGAGACGGCCGGCTGGTCCTGAAGCAGCTCGCGGACCTTGAACCGCTGCAGCTTGCCGGTCGCGGTCTTCGGCAGCTCCTCCACGAAGATCACCGCACGGGGCCGCTTGAAGGCGGCGAGGCCGTCGCGGCACCAGGCCACGAGCTCCTCCTGCGAGGTGCCGGTCTTCACCACGACCACGGCGATCGGCTTGTCCAGACCGTTCTCGTCGGGGACGCCGACGACCGCGGCCTGCTGCACCGCCGGGTGCTCGAGCAGCCGGCTCTCCACCTCGGCCGGCGAGACCCAGATGCCGCCGGCCTTGAGCATGTCGGAGTTGCGGCCCAGGCAGGTGTAGAAGCCGTCCTCGGTCTCCACGTAGGTGTCCCCGGTGCTCAGCCACTCGCCCTTGAAGACCGCGCGGGTCGCGTCGGTCCGCCGCCAGTAGCCCAGCGCGATGGAGTCGCCGCGGACGTGCAGTGCGCCGGGCTGGCCGGGCGGGACGACCGAGCCGTTCTCGTCGCGCACCTCGATCTGGTAACCGGGCACCGCCCGCCCGGTCGTGCCGGGATGGATCTCCCCGGGACGGTTGGACAGGAAGATGTGCAGCGCCTCGGTCGATCCGATGCCGTCGAGGATCTCCACGCCGAAGCGCTGGGTGAACCGGGCCTGCAGCGGCGCCGGCAGCGGCTCGCCTGCCGACGTCGCGAGCCGCACCGAGGCGAACGTGTCGTCGGGGATGTCGCTGGCGAGCAGGGCCGCGAAGAACGTCGGTACGCCGAACAGCAGGGTCGGCCGCTCGGACTGCACCCGTTCGCGAACACCCTCGGGCGTGGGCCGGCGGGGGTCGAGGATCGTCGCCGCACCGACCGAGAGCGGGAAGAACATCGAGTTCCCGATGCCGTAGGCGAAGAACAGCTTGGCGACGGAGAAGCAGGAGTCCTCCGGCGTGATGCCCAGGACTTGGCTGCCGTAGGTCTCGCAGACGTGGCGGATGTTGGCGTGCCGGTGCATGGCCGCCTTCGGCGTACCGGTCGTGCCGGAGGTGTAGAGCCACAGGGCCCACGAGTCCTCGTTGGTGTCCGCGGTGGCCCGCTGCTCCGCGGTGCTGCCCTCGGCGAGGGCATGGAAGTCGACCCAGGTGTAGGCCATCGTCCGTTCGGGGGTGGACAGCGCGCCGCCGCCGTGCAGGACGGCGAACTCGACGTCCGGAGCGACCTCGAGCGCGGCGCTGACCGCGTCGGCGTACTCGTGCGTGGCCACGACGAGCCGGGCGCCGGAGTCGGCGAGGACCTTGCCGATCTCGGCGCCGTTGAGCATGGTCGAGACCGGTACCGCGACCAGCCCGGCCCGGAACGCGCCGAGGATGCCGGCGAACATCTCCACGTCGTCGGAGGCGACGAACATGACGCGGTCGTCGCGGCGCAGTCCGAGCCTCCGGTAGGCCGCCGCGAGCTCGCCGGCGAGGGTGGAGAGGTCGGCGTAGGTCAGGGTCCGTGAGCCACGCACGGCGACCCGGTCACCCGAGCCCGCCCGGCAGTGCCGGTCGACCAGGTAGCTGAAGGCGTTGAAGTCGTCACCCATCGCGATCACACCCGGGTCATGTCGTAGGCGCCCCGCTGCCCGGAGCCGTACCTGCGCAGGGCACCGTCGGGTCCGGACGCGTTCGGCCGGTAGAAGATCCAGTTCTGCCATGCGGTGAGCCGGCCGAAGATCTTGGTCTCCATCGTCTCCGGTCCGACGAAGCGGTGGTTGGCCTCCATGCCGGTCAGCGAGTCGGGCGAGAGCGAGGCCCGCTCCTCGAGAACGATGCGGAGCTCGTCCTCGAAGTCGATGTCGTCGAGCGCCATCGTCACCAGTCCGGCGTCGTCGGCACTCCTCGCGTCGAGACGCCTGCCGAAGAGGGCACGGACCGCCTCGACCTCGTCGCCTCGTCCCCAGAAACGGGAGCCGAGCCGGGACAGGCCGTTGCCCATCGGGAAGCGGCCGTCGTTCGCGGCCGTCGACACGATCACGGCGGGATCCGCGCCGGGGTCGACGTCCTCGTAGACGCCCTCGAGCATGTACTGCCGGTCGGCGGCAAGCGCCAGCTCGAGCAGCAGTCCGGCGAAGCAGCTTTCCGGCTCGATCACCGCGAGCAGGCTGCGACTGGTCACGTCCAGGCGCTTCATCGTGCGCTTGAAGTAGTGCACCACCTCGTTGACGAACCAGTCGTCGCCGAGCGCGGCGAGCTGCTCGTCGTAGGCGAGCACGGTGTCGACGTCACCGACGGTGCGCAGCACCCAGGTGCCGAGCTCGGTCTCGTTCGTGCGCAGCCGCAGGATCAGGTCGTCGAGCTCGCGGGTCACCGCGAACGGCCAGTAGTCGACGCCCTGCTCGAGGATCGCCGCGGCGTCGGCCGGCGGGGGCTCGGTGGGCCCCTGGACGGTGATCTCGACCCGGCGCGCCGACCGGTCGATCTTCGCGCTCACGTGGGGGTAGCGCAGCTCCGTGTCGGTCTCGGTCCGGTCCAGCGGGGTGAGCGCGACGCCGGCGCCCCCGGGTCGCGGCGAGGCTGCCGCCGCCTCACGGGCACGTCGGGAGATCTCCTCCGCGAACCCCGCACGCGTCACGGTGCCGTCGATCAGGCCCCACTCCACGGCCGTCGCCCCGCGGTAGCCCTCGGACTTGGTGGCGAACAGGTCGGCCCGGTCCTTGCGGACCTTCCGCTTGTCGACGACGCGGGTCAGCCCGCCGGTGCCGGGCAGCACGCCGAGCAGCGGGACCTCCGGCAGGGACACGGTCGAGGAGCCGTCGTCGATCAGCACGATCTGCTCGCAGGCGAGGGCGAGCTCGTAGCCGCCGCCGGCCGCGGTGCCGTTCAGCGCCGCGATCCACGTCTGGCCCGAGTGCTCGGTCGCGTCCTCGATCCCGTTGCGGGTCTCGTTGGTGAACTTGCAGAAGTTCACCTTCCAGGCGTGCGAGGACTGGGCCAGCATCCGGATGTTCGCGCCGGCGCAGAACATCCGGTCCAGCCCGCCGGTCATCACGACCGTCTTGACCTCCGGGTGCTCGAAGCGCAGTCGCTGCACCGCGTCGTACAGCTCGATGTCGACGCCGAGGTCGTAGGAGTTCATCTTCAGGTCGTAGCCATCGACGAGGCCGCCGTTCTCGTCGACAGCCAGGGTCACCGTGGCGACCTCACCGTCGACGTCGAGCCGCCAGTGCCGGTACCGGTCCGGAGCCGTGTCGAAGTCGACCCGGGGCGCCGCAGGCGCGGTCTCGACCCTCTCCGGGGCGGAGTGTTCGGTCGCGGTCGCGGTCATGGGAGCACCTCTCGTGGGAACGGGGACGTGATGTGCGTTATGCCGCAACACTCTACGCTCTACTCTCGGTTCGTCAAGAGTTTGTAGTACGAAATTCTGGCGTCGGCCCGGCGCCACGGTGGCGGACCGGGGCGGTGCGACAATGGCGTGTCCGACATACGAACTTTGACGACATTGAAGGAGCCCAGCACGTGCCGACGACGCCCGACGCCGCCGCCCCCGGTCCGGTCTCGTCGGACATCCGCGGCGCCTCCCGGCGCCGCGAGATCGGCGCCGGAAGTGCCCGGTCGCTGCTGCTCACCGTGCTGGGCGAGTTCGTGCACCCCCGGGCCGAGCGGGTCTGGACCGCGACTCTCGTGGAGGCCCTCGGCGCGCTCGGCGTGGAGGAGAAGGCCGCCCGCCAGGCACTCACCCGCACCGCGAACGAGGGGCTGCTCACCTCCAGCCGGCACGGGCGCCGCGTGCTGTGGGACCTGACCGACTCCGGCGCCGACCTGCTCGAGGCCGGCACGAAGCGGATCTACGGCTTCATGCGGCGACGTCGCACCTGGGACGGCCACTGGCTGGTCGTCACGGTGTCGATCCCCGAGACCCAGCGCCAGCTGCGCCACCGGTTCCGCACCCGGCTGACCTGGCTCGGCCTCGGCTCTCCCACGTCCGGGCTGTGGATCACGCCGGAGAAGGCCAAGGAGCCGGAGGTGCACGCGGTGATCCGCGACCTCGGCCTCGACGGCCAGGCGTTCGCCTGGGCGGGCCCGGCGACCGGTATCGGGGACGAGAGCCGGCTGATCCAGGAAGCCTGGGACCTCGACGAGGTGGAGGGCCGCTACCTCGACTTCCTCACCGGGTTCGAGGAGCGCCGCGCCGAGACTCCGTGCGAGGCGTTCGTGGCCCAGGTGCTGATGGTCCAGGAGTGGCGCCGGTTCCCGTTCCTGGACCCGGACCTGCCCAGCGAGCTGCTCGACCACGACTGGCCGGGGCCACGCGCGGCCGCGGTGTTCCACGACCGGCACGCCCGCTGGCACCGGCAGGCCCAGGCCGAGTGGGACCGGATGGACGAAGCGGGCGGCGAGAAGCCCTGACCGCACCCCTTCCAGGGGGTGGTGGCCAGGGCACCGCTCAGGCGACGCCCTCCTCGGCGAGGTGCACGTAGTCGAACTCCACGGGCTGGTCGTTGATGCCCGACTGCGGCGGTGCGATCCAGCCGGCGAACTTGCCGTACTCGTACTCGGGGACCATCAGGTCCGCCACGGCCTGGCGGTCCTCCGGGGTCGGCAGCCACTCGTCCTTGTTCGCCTCCCAGGTGGCGTCGTCGAGGACCTCGCCGTCCGGGCTCACGTGGTGGTTGGCGTAGACGCCCACCCGGCGGTTGAACCCTTCGTGCGGCAGGATCAGCCGCTGGTCGACGCCCGCGTCCTCGAGTGCCTGGTTCCAGCGACGCACGCCGTTCGCACAGTCGGCGACGTACTCGTCGCGCAGGTCGAGGTTCAGCGCGCTCAGCATCGGGACGGTCTTCGAGACGATCTTGCCGTCCTCGATGTAGCTCATCTCCCTGGTGTCGTCGAGCAGGACGTGGTCGTCCTTGCGCCGGGTCTCCTGCCAGCGGCCCTTGAGCCCGGAGCTGTAGTAGTTGCCCGCGTTGGTCGACTGCTCGGAGCCGAACAGGTCCATCGAGACCGAGAACTGGAAGTTCAGGTACTTCTGGATCACCTGGAGCGGGATCCCGCCGTGCTCGAAGATGTCGTCGGTGCCGTGCTCCTTGATCAGCTCGGCGGTGCGCTCCACGGTGCGCTGCACTCCGGTCGTGCCGACGAACATGTGGTGCGCCTCCTCCTTGAGCATGAACTCGCAGGTGCGCGCCAACGGGTCGAACGCCGACTCCTTCAGGGTGCCGAGCTGGTACTTGCCGTCCCGGTCGGTGAAGTAGGTGAACATGAAGAACTGCAGCCAGTCGGTGGTCTCCTCGTTGAAGGCGCCGAGGATCCGCGGGCTGTCGAGGTCACCGGAGTTGCGCTTGAGCAGCTGCTCGGCCTCCTCACGACCCTCGCGACCGAAGTAGGCGTGCAGCAAGTAGACCATCGCCCAGAGGTGACGGCCCTCCTCGACGTTGACCTGGAACAGGTTGCGCAGGTCGTAGATGCTCGGGGCGGTGTTGCCCAGGATCCGCTGCTGCTCCACCGAGGCCGGCTCGGTGTCGCCCTGCACGACGATCAGCCGCATCAGGTCGGCCCGGTGCTCGCCCGGGACCTCCTGCCAGACCGGCGCGCCCTTGTGCTTGCCGAAGTTGACCTCCCGGTCGGGGTTCTGCTCCGCCAGGAAGATGCCCCAGCGGTACTCCTCCATCGGGACGTGGTCGAAGTGCGCCCAGCCGTCGCGGCCGACCGCGATCGCGGTGCGCAAGTAGACGTCCTTGGTCGGCAGGGCCGGACCGAGTGTCTTCCACCAGTCGATGAACTTCGGCTGCCAGCCCTCGAGCGCACGCTGCAGCCGGCGGTCACCGGCGAGGTTCACGTTGTTGGGGATCCGCTCGGAGTAGTCGATCTGGCTGAGCGGGCCGGTCGGTGCGGGCGCGGGCCCGGTACGAGCGTCAGTGGACATGGGGGTGTCTCCTGCTGTCGGGAGTGGTTTCTGCTACCACTTAAGTTCTACACTTCCTCTGCGATCTTGCCAAGTAGTTGTAGACTATTTTTCCACGGTAGTGCCGTTCAGGATGGCGTCGAGCATCTGCGGGCCGGCCTGGATCGCGGTGCGCTGCATGTGGTGGTAGACCGCCCGGAGGCCGCCCTCTTCCTCGCCGCCGCCGGCCCGTCCGGGGCCGCCGTGCACGAGCTGGGGCATCGGGATGCCGTGGCCGGTCGACTCGGCGGCGTCGTCGCGGTCCAGCACCAGCATCCGGCCGTGCAGCGCGGCGGTGCCGAGCACCACGTCCCGGGCGAAGTCGGGATCGTGGGTCACCACCGAGCCCGCGAGCGAGCCGTGCCCGCGGGCGACGAGCTCGACGAGCTGGGTCCGGTCGTCGTAGGGCAGCAACGTGCTGACCGGGCCGAACGCCTCCACCTCGTGCGGGGCGCGTGCCTCCTGGTCGGCGCGCAGCAGGAGCGGCGCCAGGAACGCGCCCTTCTCGGCGTCCGCGCCGACCACGTCGACCTTCGCAGGGTCACCGAAGACCAGCGTGCTGTCGGCCCGCAGCGCCTCCACCGACCGCCGTACGTCGGCGCGCTGGTCGGTCCCGACGAGCGCGCCCATCGTCACGCCCTCGGCGCCGGGCGCACCCACGACGACGTCCGCGAGCCTGGCCGACACCGCCTCGGTCACCTCGTCGATCAGCGCGCGCGGCACGAACGCGCGCCGGATCGCGGTGCACTTCTGGCCGGCCTTGCTGGTCATCTCGGCGACCAGTGCGTCGACGTACAGGTCGAACTCTGGGGTGCCCGCGACGGCGTCGGGACCGAGCACCGAGCAGTTCAGCGAGTCCGCCTCGGCGGTGAACCGGACCGACCGTTCGGTGACCGCGGAGTGGCTGCGCAGCTTCGCGGCGGTCTGCGCCGAGCCGGTGAAGCCCACCTGGTCCTGGCCGCCGAGGAGGTCGAGCAGGCCCGGGATCGCGCCGCTCACGAGCTGCAGCGCCCCCTCGGGCAGCACACCGGCCTCCAGCATGATCCGCACGGCGTGCTCGGCGACGTAGCTGGTCTGCGTCGCGGGCTTCGCGATCGTCGGCACTCCGGCGAGCAGGGCCGGCGCGAGCTTCTCGAGCATCCCCCAGACCGGGAAGTTGTAGGCGTTGATCTGCAGGGCCAGGCCGTGGCGCGAGGTCAGCACGTGCTGGCCGACGAAGGTCCCTTCCTTGCCGAGCTGCTCCGCGGGTCCCTCGACGACCACCCTGCCTGCGGGCAGGCCCTTGCGACCGAGGCTGGAGTAGACCAGCGCGGTGCCGAAACCACCGTCGACGTCGACCTTGGCGTCCGCCCGGGTCGAACCGGCTCGTGCCGAGAGGTCGTAGAGCTCCTGCTTGCGCTCGCTCAACGCCAGTGCCACCGCCTTGACCAGGCCCGCTCGTGCCGCGAAGTCGAGCTCACGGAGCGCCGGGCCGCCGACGCGGCGGGCGTGGTCGACGGCGGTGGTGAGGTCGAGGCCGTCGCTGGTGACCCGGACCACGGGCTCTCCGGTGACAGCGTCGGCGACGGTGGCGCCCTCGCCCTGCCCGGTGCGCCAAGCGCCTGCGATGTAGCTGGGAAGTAGCTCAGTCATGGACCCATCAGACTACAGATCAAGTGCAGTCCGCAAGCGAAGTGTCATATGTTTCGGCGGTCGGCCTCCGCTGCGCGGACCAGAGCCGACGGGTGCGGGATAATGAGCGTGACACCGCCGCAGACAGGAGCACCGCACCATGCAGTTCGATCCGCACGCCGACCTCGGGCCCTTCGGCGAGGCCCTCGGCCTGGAGTTCAAGGTCGCCGACGGCGACGAGGTCGTCGCGATCTGGTCCGCCCGGCCCGAGCTGCACCAGCCGTTCGGGATCGTGCACGGTGGCGTCTACTGCAGCGTGGTCGAGACCCTGGCCAGCATCGGTGCGGCGATCTGGTACGGCGACCGGGGCAAGGTCGTCGGCGTCTCCAACACCACAGACTTCTACCGGGCGATGGCCGAGGGTGCCCTGACCTCGACCGCGACACCGGTGCACCGCGGCCGATCCTCGCAGGTGTGGGTGGTGGAGACCGAGGACGGCGAGGGCCGCGTCGTGGCGCGTGGTCAGGTGCGGCTGCAGAACCTCGAGAGCCCCAAGAGCTGAGCCGTCCTCAGCCAACGCCGAGCAGCGCCTGGGCGCGGGCACCGTCACGCCGGAACTCCGCGACCGAGCTCTCGTGCACGATGGTGCCCTTGGTCATCACCGCGACCCGGTCCGCCACGTCGAACGCGAGCCGCAGGTCCTGCTCCACGATCAGCACCGCCAGCCCGGTCCGGGCCAGGTCGACGAGGATCTCGCCCACCTGCTCCACGATCGCGGGCGCGAGGCCGTCGGACGGCTCGTCGAGCAACATCAGCCGCGGTGAGCACAGGAGTGCCCGTCCGATCGCGAGCATCTGCTGCTCGCCGCCGGACAGTTGGGAGCCGAGGTTCGAGCTGCGCTCCCGCAGTCGGGGCATCAGGTCGTAGATCCGCTCGACGGTCCACTCCCCGCCCTTGCGCACGGCGATCTCGAGGTTCTCCTCGACGGTGAGCGGCGCGAAGACCCGACGGCCCTGCGGGACGATCGCGACACCGGCGTTCGAGACCACGTGCGGCGGCCGCCCGGTCACGTCCCGCCCGTCGACGTACACGTGGCCGGAGCTTGCCTTGACCATCCCCATCACGGTCTCGACGAAGGTGGTCTTGCCGACGCCGTTGCGGCCGAGCAGGGTGACCGCCTCGCCGGCACGGACCCGCAGCGAGACACCGTCGAGGACCCTGCTGCCGGCGTAGCCCGCGACCAGGTCCTCGACCTGGAGCAGCGCCTGCTCGCCGGTCATGCCACGGTCCCGAACAGCGGCTCCGAGGAGCGGGGTTTGCCGAGGTATGCCTCACGGACCGCCTCGTCGGCGCGGACCTCTTCCGGTGTGCCGTCGGCGATCAGTCGGCCCGCGGAGAGCACGCTGATCCGGTCCGCCAGCCGGAAGACGACGTCGAGGTCGTGCTCGACGACCACCGTGGTGATCTCCTTCGGCAGCGACTCCACCACCTCGGAGAAGCGCTCGGTCTCAGCCGCGGACATTCCCGCGGTGGGCTCGTCGAACAGCACCAGCTGGGGGTTGCAGGCCAGCACCAGGCCGACCTCGAGCTGGCGCCGCTCACCGTGCGAGAGCGCTCCGCACAGCGCAAGCTTCCGGTCGGTGAGCCCCACGGACTCGAGGTGGGTCAGGGCGGTCTCGGTGATCCGGCGGTCGCGTCGTGGGCTGGGCCAGGGCCGTTTGGGGCTGCCTTCTGAGCCCTCGACCGCCAGCCGCGCGTTGTCGAGCACGCTCATCCCGAGGAACAGGCTGGAGTGCTGGAAGGTCCTGACCAGGCCGACCCGGGCCCGGCCTACCTCGGTCAGGCCGCTGACGTCCTGGCCGTCGAAGAGCACCCGGCCCTCGGTGGCGCGCTGGGTGCCGGCGACGACGGAGAACAGGCTCGACTTGCCGGCACCGTTCGGGCCGATCAGCGCGTGCCGGCCGCCGCGGCGGACCCGCAGCGAGACGTGGTCGACCGCGGTCAGGGCCCCGTAGCGCAGAGTCAGGTCCTCGAGCACCAGGAGGTCGTTCATGTGGTGTCCCTTCCGGTGGCCGGCCTGCGGGTGGCGGGCCGGCGGGTGGCGGGCCGGCGCTTCCAGCGTGCTCCGGCGACGCCGCGCGGCAGCGTGTAGACGGCGATGACGAACACGATGCCCAGCATCAGCGCGCCCTTTCCGTCGACGTAGGTCGAGAGCCAGTCGCGCACCAGCACCACGACCGCGGCGCCGATCGCCGGGCCCCACAGCGTCCCGGCGCCGCCGAGCACGACGCTCAGCAGTGCGAACGCCGCGACGTCGAAGCCGAGGTCGCCGGGTGAGAAGAAGCGGGTCTGCGCGACCCAGGCGGTTCCCGCCGCCCCGGCCAGGCCACCGGCGACGGTGTACGCCGCCAGCTTCACCGGGTAGGTCTGCTGCCCGATGGCGTGCAGCCGCTTCTCGCCGTCCCGGACTCCGCGCATGGAGCGACCCAGCGGGGACCGGACCACCAGGTAGGCGACCAGCATTCCGACCACGAACACGCCGAGCACCCACCAGTAGACGTAGCCGGCCAGTAGCAGCGGCTCGCCGCCGGGGACGACGGTGATGGCCGGGATTCCGGCGAGGCCGTTGCTGGCTCCGACCAGCGACATCGAGTCGGCCACCCGGTGCACGAGCTCGCCGATGGCGAGGGTCACCATCAAGAACACGATCCCGGACGTCCGGACAGCGACCGCCCCGGTGACCAGGGCGAGCACGGCGGCCGCACCGATCCCCGCGGCGAGCTGGACGAAACCGTTCTCGCTCAGGTGGATACCGACCAGGCCCGCGGTGTAGGCCCCGGTGCCGAAGTACGCGACCTGCCCGAGCGTGGGCATCCCGGTCACGCCGGTGAGGAGGTCCACGCTCACCACGAGCAGCGCGAAGGCGAGGATCCGGCCGGCCAGCCCGATCGGGTACGGCGCTAGGAAGAGCGGCAGCGCGGCCAGGACCAGCAGCACGAGACCGAGCGCGAGCCGGGGCAGCACGACGTGGCGCGAGCGCCAGGTGCGGTTGTTGCCGGACTCCGCGGCGCGGTCGTCGGGTCCGTCCCCCTCGACGTCCGCACCGGCGCCGGTGCCGGTGTCGTCGCGGATGGTTCTGGCTTGCATCAGTGGGCTCCTGTCTTGGCCGGGAGCAGTCCGCGGGGGCGGGTCAGCAGCACGAGCGCCATCGCCCCGAAGAGCAGGAAGGAGGCGTACTCGGACAGCAGGGCGACG
>DASSBE010000133.1:0-2811 GCA_035699065.1 Nocardioidaceae bacterium | reverse complement strand
CGGGGTGCCGGCCAGCACCGTCACCGTCATCGCCTCCCGGTCGAGAGCCCGGACGCCGACGAGGCGGTCCGGCCGGAGCATCAGCCCGTCGGCGACCGCGATGTCGGTGAACGAGTGGCCGCTGCCGACCATCTTCACCCGCAGTTCGTGGCCGCGCGCGGCAAGCACTGCGTCCGCTACCTCGGACGGGTCGGCGGGTGCGACCACCTGGGCCGGGTGCGCCGTTGCCAGCCCGGACCAGCTCCGCCAGCGGCGGCCCGTCGTACTCCCTGCCATGGCCGCAGGCTACGGGAACGTGTCGCGTCGTGGGGGATACTCGGATCATGACCCCAGCCGTCGTCGAGGAGATCCGCACCCGGATCGGTGCCCGGCTGTTCGCGCGGGTCGCCGGTCCCGAGGGCCCGGATCGCCGGGACATGGTCCACCACAAGCCCGGCCCGCGGTGGTTCGACGAGGACCGCCCGATCCGTCAGGTGCACGGCGACGCGTCGATGTTCGTGGGCGGGGTACGCGCCCTGCTCCTGCAGTCCCTGCACCCGCTGGCGATGGCCGGCGTGGCCGCGCACTCAGGGTTCAAGGGCGACCCCTGGGGACGGCTCGCGCGGACCAGCTACTTCCTCGCCGTCACCTCGTTCGGTCCCGCGGACGACGCGGCCGCCATGGTGCGCCGGATCCGAGCCGTGCACCGGACGGTGACGGGAACCGCCTCGGACGGCCGTCCCTACGCGGCCTCCGACCCGCACCTGCTGCGGTGGGTGCACATCGCCGAGGTGGACAGCTTCCTCGCCGCGCACCAGCGCTACGGCAGGCACAAGCTGGATGCCCGCGGACGGGACGGGTACGTCGCGGACACGGCCCGCGTCGCCGAGGAGATCGGCGTCGTCGACCCACCGCGGGACGAGGCCGCGCTGCGTCGGCAGCTTGCCGCCTACCGTCCCGAGCTGCGGGGCACGCCCGACGCACGGGAGACGGCTCGCTTCCTGCTCCTCAACCCGCCGCTGCCGCTCGCCGCCCGTGCACCGTACGCGGCGATCGCCGCTGCCGCGGTCGGCCTGCTTCCGCGATGGGCGCGGTGGGGGCTGCGCCTGCCCTACCTGCCGGTGACCGAGGCCGTCGTCGTCCGGGCCGCCGGCGAGGGCATCACCCGCAGCATCCGCTGGGTGATGGCGCCGCCGGACTAGCTCGGCCCAGGGTCCGCGGCGTGGTCCTCATGGTCCTCGTGGTCCACCGGGTCGACGACGCCGGGAACCCGCTGGTCGACGCGCCCCGCCTCCACCTGCTCCAGCCGCTCGGCGGCCGGCTGGTCGGCCGCGGTGGGGACGGGACGCCGGCCGGAGACGAACGCGGTCCCGAACGCGACCGTCGTGGCCAGGAAGCCGGCAGCGACCGGGACCCAGAAGCTCGCGAACGCGCCCCGGTGGTCCACGACGATGCCGGCGAAGGCGGCGCCCGGTGCGACCCCGGCCGCGAGGCCCGTGGTCAGGATCGAGATCCCTTCCGTGAGCCGGTTCGGCGGCACCGTCTCCTCGACCCAGGAGACGCTGGCGATCAGCGTCGGGGAAATCGCGAAACCGGCCAGGAACAGCAGTGTCCCCATCAGCACGAAGCCGTGCACGAACGGCAGCGGCACCATCGCCAGGGCCAGCGCCAGTGTGCCGCGCCGGAACCGGGTCTGGACCGGCGCCCGCCAGCTGACCGCCCCGGTGATGAAGCCGGACAGCAGGCTGCCCAGCGCGAAGACCGCCAGCAGCGGGCCGGCTGCGGCCTTGGCCCCGAGCTCCTCGGAGAACGCCACCGTCGCCACCTCGGCGGCACCGAACAGGATCCCCATCCCGAAGGAGGCGACGACGAGCGGGCCGAGCACCGCCCAGCCCAGCGCCGTGGTGGCGTGCACCGCATGGGGCGTGCGGTGGGGCACCGGCTCGGTGCGTCGCTGTGCGGCCAGCGCGAGGGTGCCGGCCAGCCCGGACACGACCGCCGCGACCAGGCCGGCGAGCGGGTGCACCGTCGTCGCGAGCAGCGTGACGATCGTCGGCCCGAGCATGAACACCGCCTCGTCGACGACGGCCTCGAACGCGAACGCCGTCTGCAGGTCACGGTTGTCCGCGGTCAGGTGCGACCACCGGGCCCGGACCGAGGAGCCGACCTGGGGGAGTGCCGCACCGGCGAGCGCCGCGAACACGTGTGGCACCGGCATCGGCCAGTCCGCCTCGACCGCCCACATCATCAGCGCCAGGGCCACCGCGAACACCAGGATCGTCGCGGGCAGCACCCGGCTCTGCCCCAGCCGGTCGGTGAGCCGGGCCTGCAGCACCGCGAACACCGCGTTGGCGATGAGGTACGACGCGGAGACGGCCCCGGCGAGACTGTAGGACCCGGACCGGGTCGAGACGAGCAGCACGATCCCGAGGCTCACCATCGAGATCGGGAGCCGTGCCACGAGCCCGCTCATCGAGAACGCCAACGCTCCTGGCAGAGCGAGGACCCGGCGGTAGGGGGTGAACATCAGCGCAATCCTAGGATGGGTCCATGCTTCCCGACGCCGCGCCGTACGACGCACTGTTGCTGGTCTCGTTCGGTGGTCCGGAGCGACCGGAGGACGTCGTGCCGTTTCTGGAGAACGTCACCCGGGGACGGAACATCCCCCGCGCGCGGCTCGAGGAGGTCGGGGAGCACTACTTCGCGTTCGGGGGACGGAGCCCGATCAACGACCAGAACCGTGCCTTCGTCGCCGCGATCGAGGAGGACTTCGGCAACAACGGGCTGGCCGTCCCGGTCTACTGGGGGAACCGGAACTGGGACCCGTACCTC
>DASSBE010000132.1:0-12667 GCA_035699065.1 Nocardioidaceae bacterium | reverse complement strand
CCATGCCTGAGCGTAAGAATGACTCGACTCTGCCGTGACTGCACGTCGTTGTGGTCGGGAACCCGCTGTGCCGGCCGGCCATGTCTGGGGTTCGAGGTTGCCGCTCGCGCGCCAAAACTAGCGATCGAACTGCGGTTTTACTTTGTAGGGCGGGTGGGACTCGAACCCACGACCCAAGGATTATGAGTCCTCTGCTCTAACCGACTGAGCTACCGCCCCGCGCAGACCGCGGCTTCTCAGCCCTGTCCGCGACGGGGAGCCTACCGTCCCGGCGTCGGGCGGAGGCGACCCACCGGCAGTCCGACAAATGCGTGACACGTGTCGGCGCTGTGACCTACGGTGACAGAGTGGCTCGGGATACCGCACCAACCCGTTTGCTGGCGGCTTCGCTGCTCGCCGCGATGGCATGTGCAGGATGCAGCCACCAGCCGGAGGTTGCCACCGGCACCCCCGCCGGCAGCGCCAGCGCGCCCGGCTCGCCACACCGGTCCACCGCCTCGGGCACTCCGGAGCCGAAGAGCTCATCCAGTAGTAACTCCGACCATGAGCCCACTACCGGACCCGAGGCCGGCTCCGGGGACCTCCAGACACCGGCCAGCACGGCCGGTGCGATCTCGGTGCGGTCCTTCCCCGCACCACGCGATCTGGGTCACGGCTGGAAGTACTCTGTCGATCCGGGCAACGTGGAAGCCGGTTACCTCGGCAACGGCACCCCCGCCCTCGAGCGTGATCCCGTCGAGGTTGTTCAGGCAGCGGTGCCTCTGGGCTGCCGGCGAGCCACCGCGATGACGCCGCCGACCCATGCCCTCGAGGTCGACTACACCTACCGCGGCACCAAGGTGGTGGCTATCCGCGGCACCTTCGCCGACGCGTCGACCGCCAAGTCGTTCTTCGCGGCCCGCGGCGCCAACCTCGCCGCCTGCCAGGGCACGGTGAGCGTGCCCGCCGAGGGCGTGCTCGTGGAGTCCGTGACACGTCCCGCGGCCGGCGTACTGCTGTCCGACCGGACCCCGGAGTCCACTCCCTGGGCCGAGCTGGCGGTGCTCGACGCGGACGCCGTGGTGCTCGTGGCCGCCCAGGGGCCACTCGACAGATCGCCGATGCGCCGCGCGTCGGCCGCAAAGTTCGCCGCGAAGTTCCGCTAGGGGGCCACAGTGAGTCGTGAGAAACAACCACCAGGACGTGGACGGTTCGTGAACCGGCAGCCGATCATCGCGGCGGCCCTACTGCTCGCGCTCGTGCTCGCCGGACCGGTCGGAGCCGCGACAGCCGAGGACGAGGCCCCTGGTACGACGGAACCATCGGCGACCGACACAGGCACGCCCGCCCCGACCACGCCGACCAACTCGACGCCGACACCGGCCGCCAACCGACCGCCCAGCGCAGCCGACGACACTGCGCGTGCGACCGCGGGCCGTCCGGTCACCATCGACGTGCTGGCCAACGACGCCGACGACGGCCTGGGGCGCCCCGACGGCACCCCCGCGGGACTCGAAGTCGTCGGCGTGGACGGTGGCGGGGACCGGGTCACGTTCACCAGCCAGACTCTGGTCTTCGAGCCGGCCCGCGAGGAGTCGGGTGAGGTCACGCTGCGCTACCTGGTCAGCGACGGCGAGCTGGAATCGACCGGCACGGTGACGGTCACCGTCACGGCGGCTCCAGTCGCTGCGGCGCCCCTCGCGACAACCGCCACCACAACCGCCGTACGACGCACGGTGACCCTCTACCTCGCGGCCAAACCGGTCGCTCTGCGCCACTACCGGATCCACGGCCGGGTGTCCCCCCAGACACCCGGACCGGTAAGGGTGCGCATCCAGCAGCGGCTACGCAACGGCGACTGGAAGCGGTTCGCCCGGGTCACGGTCAACCAGCGCGGCAGGTACTCCGCGAGGTTCACGCCCAGGCTGCTCGAGAAGTACACGTTCCGGGCCGTGGCCGACTGGCCCGACCGGCACCACAAACGTTCCGGCGAGATCACCCGGCAGGTCTACGCGCGGGCGGACGTGCGGGTGTCCGGCCCGCTGCGTCGCCGGCACGTCCGCTACTCGTGGCGCTCCGGCTGCCCGGTCCCGCCGCGCGACCTACGCCGGATCGACATCAACCGTTTCGACTTCAGCCACCGGGTCCGCCGCGGCAGCCTCATAGTTCGCGCCGACGAGGTCACGGACGTCGTCAAGGTGTTGCGCCGGGCCTTCTACGACCGCTTCCCGATCCGCATGATGCGCCCGACCGACACCTTCTACCGGCACGGTCGGCGCACCCCGCAGCAGTCGGACATCGCCGCGATGCGGGCCGGGAACACGTCGGCGTTCAACTGCCGGCCGGTGACCGGGAACCCGTACCGGATCTCCCAGCACAGCTACGGCAACGCCATCGACATCAACACGATCCGCAACCCCTACGTGACCGGCAGCCGGGTCTACCCGTCGTGGGCGCGCAGGTACCTCGACCGCTCGCGCTACCGCAAGGGGATGATCATGCCGCGCGGCGTGATCGCGACCCGGATGCGGCGGCAGGGCTGGCTGTGGGGAGCGCGCTGGTCGCACCCGGACTACCAGCACTTCTCCTCCAACGGAGGTTGACGCACCCGCACCACATGCCATGCTCGTGCCATGAGTGATCAGGCAACCGACCAGGCCCCTCCCCCGCTCACTCCGGTCCCCGAAGACTGGGAGCGCGCCCTGTGCGTGGTCGCCCATCCCGACGACATGGAGTTCGGCAGCGCGGCGGCGGTCGCCCGCTGGACCGGTCAGGGCAAGGACGTCGTGTACTGCATGGTGACCAGCGGCGAGGCCGGCATCGACGGGATGGAGCCGGCGGAGTGCAAGACGGTGCGCGAGGCCGAACAGGTGGAGTCAGCACGCATCGTAGGCGTCGACGTCGTCGAGTTCCTCGAGCAGCCCGACGGAGTCCTCGAGTACGGCGTGCCGCTGCGTCGCGCGATCACCGCCGTGGTCCGCAAGCACCGGCCCGAGATCGTGGTCACCAACAACTTCCGCGACTCCTGGGGCGGTGCGTCGCTGAACCAGGCGGACCACATCGCGACCGGCAAGGCGACCCTGGACGCGGTCCGGGACGCGGGCAACCGGTGGGTGTTCCACGAGCAGCTCGAGCAGGGCTTGGAACCGTGGGGCGGTGTGCAGCAGGTGTGGGCCGCTGGTTCGCCGTACGCGACGCACGGTGTGGACATCACCGACACTTTCGCCGCCGGTGTCGAGTCGCTGACCGCGCACCGGGCGTACATTTCCGGGCTCGGTTGGGAGAACTTCGACCCCGCCGAGTTCCTCGAGGGCATCTCCCGCGGCACCGGCAGCCGGCTCGGCGTCGCGCACGGCGTCGCGGTCGAGGTGTTCAAGATGGGCTGGGGAGACTGACTCCGCATACGCAGAACGGGGCCGCCAGGGGCCCGCCCGAGTGCAGCTCCCCCGGCTGGACTCGAACCAGCAACCCTCCGGTTAACAGCCGAATGCTCTGCCAATTGAGCTACAGGGGAACGTACGAGGTCGAAACCTCGCAGTGCGGATAGGTTAGCAAGTCACCTGCCCGGTTGCTAAATCGCGGGCACGGTGTCCGGACTCACCCGCCGAGCTCCTCCGCGGCCGCGTCCAGGCCTCGTTGAGCGGCGGCCATCACGACAGGGTCGTCAGGGTCGACGCCCGGGTCGAACTCATAGGCCCAGCTGATCTCCCCGTCTCCGCGAGGGGCCCGCCGCGCGACCACGAACAGCCCCTGCCGGCCCGCCACGCGCACGTGCCGCTGGAGTACGACGGACGCGGTGACCCGTTCGCGGATCAGCTCGAGCAGCAGGCCCGGATCGTCGATCCCGAAGGCGTACTCCGGCCGGGGCCGCCCGAACTCGCCGACCTCGGAGACCTTCAGGCTCTCCTCGTCGCGGTCCCAGTCGGCGCGCTCGACGCGCTGCCACGCAATCCTGGTGGCGATGGGGCCGGTGATCACCAGCGCGTCGCGGGTGCCGAGCAGCCAGGTGCCATCCCGGGCTACCAGCGCGGCCAGCACCTTCTCGCCCTTCTCCAGCGGTGCCGCGTCGAGCACCGGGGCCGGCACCGCAACCGCCCGCTTGAACGGGTTGCGGACCACTAGGCCTCCCCGCCCATCGAGGTCTCGCGCAGGTTGCGCCGATGCTGCTCGAGCGCCACCAGCTCGCCGAACATCCGGTTGTACTCGGTGGCGTGGTCCACCGGGTTGGTCCGCTGCAGCTTCGACTTCAGGTCAGCGATCCGGCGCATCACCGTGAGCTCCTGGAGCCGGTAGACGTGCGCGCCGACGTAGGCCTCGTTCGGCTCCTTCATCGACAACAACGGCTCCACGGCGAGCGCGTTCAGCGCCTGCACCACCGGCTGCTCGGCGGCGGTGTCGCGCAGCTGCGCCACCCAGGTGTCGCTGCCCGGGGACGCGCTCGGGCCGCCGCACTTCGTGACCGCCTCCCACACCCCGCGGTAGGTCGGGTGCAGGAAGTCGCCGGCGTCCACGTCCTTGGCGGTGGTGCCCACGACCAGGGGGTACTGCACCACCAGCTTCAGCGTCTCGCGCTCGATCGAGAACCGCGGGTCGCGCAGGTCGGGCAGCGGCGGGGCGGCCGGCCGCGCGGGCTGCTCCTGGCCCTGGGGGTACGACGGAGGGCCGGCTGTGCCCCCGCGACGAGGCTGCTGTCCCTTGTCGGCACGAGCAGATGCCCGTCGTACCTCGGTCAGCACGTCGTTGGGGTCCATCCCGACCAGGTTGGCAAGCTCACGGGCGAACGAGCTGTTCCGCACGGCACTGTCGCGGCTGCTGGAGACGAGCTTCGCCGCCTCGCGCACCGCTTCGGCACGCGCGTCGGCGCGGTCGAGGTCGAACTTGGAGACCACGTTCTTGAGCACGAAGCGGTACAACGGGATCCGCCGGGCGACGAGCTCCCGGACCGCCGCGTCACCCTTCTGCAGCCGCAGGTCGCACGGATCGAGACCGTCGGGCTCCACCGCGACATAGGTCTGGCCGACGACCTGCTGGTCGCCGCCGAACGCTCGCAGCGCCGCACGCTGGCCCGCCTCGTCCCCGTCGAAGGTGAAGATCACCTCGCCGCGGAACTCGTCGTGGTCGCGCAGCATCCGCCGGACCACCCGTGCGTGGTCCTCGCCGAACGCGGTGCCGCAGGTCGCGACCGCGGTCAGCACCCCGGACAGGTGCGCCGCCATCACGTCGGTGTACCCCTCGACCACCACGGCCTGGGAGGAGCGTGCCATCTCGCGGCGGGCCAGGTCGATGCCGTAGAGCACCTGGCTCTTCTTGTAGATCGGGGTCTCGGAGGTGTTGAGGTACTTCGCCTCCACCCGATCGTCGTCGAACAGACGCCGCGCGCCGAACCCGATCGTGTCGCCCGAGGCGTCCCGGATCGGCCACAGCAGCCGGCCGCGGAACCGGTCGTAGTGGCCACGGCCGCCCTGCGCGACCAGGCCGCCGGTGACCAGCTCCTCGTCCTTGAACCCCTTCTGCCGCAGGTGCTTGTAGAGGGCGTCGCCGTCCCGGGGCGCGAAGCCGATCCCGAACGTCTCGGCGGCGGTCTGGTCGAACCCGCGCTCGGAGAGGAACTGACGACCCACGACCGCTTCCGGGGAGGCCAGCTGGTCCACGTAGTAGGCGGCCGCGAGCTTGTGCGCCTCGATCAGCCGGGGCCGCAGGTTGGTGTCCCGGCGGGGTGTGGCCGGTCCGCCCTCGGCGTAGCGCAGCTGCACGCCGTACTTGTCGGCGAGCCGTTCGACGGCGTCGGTGAAGCCGAGACCCTCGATCTTCTGCAGGAAGCTGATCACGTCGCCGCCTTCGCTGCACCCGAAGCAGAAGAAGACGTTGCGCGACGGGGTGACGTGGAAGGACGGGGTCTTCTCGTCGTGGAACGGGCACAACCCCTTCTCGGAGCCGCCGCCGGCGTTGCGCAGCGTCACGTAGGAGGAGACGACCTCGTCGATCCGCGCACGCTCGCGCACGAGGGCGATGTCCTCGTCCCGGATCCGACCTACCACGGCGCGAAGTCTACGTCGTGGACGCAGGTCGGCTGACCCGGTTCACCGTTCTTGTGGACGACGGCTACGAGCCGTCCCAGACCAGCGTCCCGCCGGGCCTTCTCCGGGCGCCCGCGGAGGGGTTGTGCTCGTTCAGCCGGCCGTCGTGCATGAGGTGCCGGACCTCGACGTGGTGACCGAGCACGGCGACGTCGGCGATGATCCGGCGGTGGCAGCGCCACCACACGCTCTCGCTGCACATCACCGCCACCCGCCCGTTCGTGCGTCCAGCTACCTCGGCCAGCAGGTCGTCCAGGGCCGCGGTGAACTCCGGCGTGCGGGTGTAGCCGGCGTAGGCGCGGAACGCGGCGACCTGCCACCAGGTGTCCAGGTCCTCCGCATCGCCGGGCAGGGTGCGGCGGCCCCCGAGGCGTTCCTCCCAGCGGTAGTCGATGCCGACCTCCGGCAGCCATCCGGGCAGCGCGTCCCGGCTCACGGCGGGGTTGTTGCGGCTGCCGGGGAACCGGCGTACGTCGACCAGCAGCCCGATTCCCGCGGTGGTCAGCAGCGACCCGAGTGCGTCCCGGTCCAGAGTGCCGTGCCCGAGCGTGACCAGTCCGGGCCGATCGGGCGCGTCCGGCATCAGGCGAGCCGGGCGTGCCAGGCCATCGCGGAGGCATCGGTCAGCGACGCCACCTGGTCCACGACCACCCGCAGCCGTGCGGCGTCGTCGGCCGCCTGCTCCAGGTCGGCGCGGAACGTCGGCTGGAACATGTCCGGACCGCTCGCGCGCAGCGCCCGGACCAGGTCGGCGATCACCTCACGCTGGGTGGCGAGCACCGCGACCCGTTCGTCGGTGCGCATCACGTAGTGCGCGGCGACGCCCTTCAACGCAGCGACCGCGAGCGCGGTCTCCCGGGGAACCACCAGGTCAGCGGCGTACCGGGTCAGCGGACCGGTGCCGTACTTCTCGTGCGTGGCGTTCTCCACCGCGGTGCAGAACCGGCCGATCAGGTCGCTGGTGAGGTTCTTCAGCGCCGCCTGGGCACGCCGGCTCCCGTCGTACGACGCCTGTGGCCACGACGGGATCCGGCCCAGCGCGTCGAGCGCCGCATCCAGCTCGCCGTCGTCCACGTCCGGCAGGTACCAGTCGCGCACGGTCGCCCAGACCGCACGGCGGCGGCCGGGATCGCGCAGCCAGGCGAGGTCGATCTTGGCGGCGACGATGCCGTCCTCCAGGTCGTGCACCGAGTAGGCGACGTCGTCGGCAAGGTCCATCACCTGCGCTTCGAGGCAGCGTTGCGTGCCCCCGGCTCCTGCGCGCATCCAGGTGAAGACCGGCAGGTCGTCGTCGTACACCCCGAACTTGCGCACCGACCGCGGCGTGCCGTCGGTGTGGTTGCCGTGCGGTTCCACCGAGCCCTGCCGTGGCCAGGGGTACTTGGTGCTCGCGTCGAGCGTGGCCCGGGTCAGGTTCAGCCCGACGGACCGTCCGGCGGCGTCGGCGGACTTGGCCTCCAGCCGGGTCAGGATCCGCAGGGTCTGGGCGTTGCCCTCGAAGCCACCGCACTCCTGGCTGACCTCGTCGAGCATCCGCTCCCCGTTGTGCCCGAACGGCGGGTGGCCGAGGTCGTGCGCGAGGGCGGCCGTCTCCACGATGTCCGGGTCACAGCCCAGCGTCTTCGCCAGGTCCCGGGCCACCTGCGCGACCTCGAGGGTGTGGGTGAGCCGGTTGCGCACGAAGTCGTCGGTCTGCGGGCCCACCACCTGGGTCTTCGCGGCGAGCCGGCGCAGCGCCGCGGAGTGCACCAGCCGGGCGCGGTCGCGCTCGAACGGCGTGCGCCCGGCACGCTTCGGCGGCTCGTCCACCCAGCGGGCGCACGCAGCCGCGTCGTAGCTGCTCGAGATCGACCCCATCGCTGCTGAGCGTACTGCCCAGCGGGGACGGTCCCGGTGCGGCGACGGCGCTACAGCCATCCGTTGGCGTCGGCGATGCGGACCGCCTCGGCACGGTTTCCGGCGCCGGTCTTCCCGATCGCCGAGGAGAGATGGTTGCGCACCGTCCCATCTGACAGGAACAGGGTGGCGGCGATCGCGGCGACAGAGGACCCGGCGCGTGCGGCCCGCAGCACGTCGGTCTCCCGCGCGGTCAGCGGCGACTCCCCCGTGACGAGACTGTCGGCGGCGAGGTCGGGGTCCACCACGCGCAGTCCCGCATGCACCCGTCGTACCGCGTCGGCCAGTTGCCGGGCGGGGGTGTCCTTGACCACGAACCCGTCCGCACCGGCCTGCAACGCGCGCCGCAGGAACCCCGGCCGCCCGAAGGTGGTCACGATCAGCACCCGGGTCGCGGGCATTGCCTGCTTGAGCGCCCGCGCGGCCGCGATCCCGTCCATCCCGGGCATCTCCACGTCGAGCAGCGCCACGTCCGGGTGATGCTCCTGGCACGCGGGCACCACCTCGTCGCCGCTGCCGACCTCGGCCACGACTTCCAGGTCCGGCTCGAGCGCGAGCAGCGCCGCGAGCGCTCCGCGGACGAGGGCCTGGTCGTCGGCGAGCAGCAGCCGGATGCTCATCGTGCGGCGACTTCCAGGCTGAACCCGTTCGGTTCGGCCGGCCGGGTGACCAGGACGGCGCCCATGGCCTCCGCTCGTTCCCGGATGCCCGCCAGTCCGTGGCCGCCGCGGGACATCTCGCCGGAGCCGTGGCCGTCGTCGCGGACCTCGACCTGGCGGGCAGTGAGCCGCACCGTGCAGCTGGTGGCACCGCTGTGCCGGATCACGTTGGTGACCCCTTCCCGCACGGTCCAGGCGAATAGGTCACGCAGCTCGGTCGGCACGTCGTCGGTGGAGCTCGGTAGGTCCGGGGTGATGCCCGCGGCACGCAATGCCTCGCGGGCCCGGGCCAGCTCGCCGGGCAGGCTGATCTCGCGGTACCCCTCGACAGCACGGCGTACGTCGGCCAGCGCGTCGCGGCTCAGTCGCTCCAGGTCCCTCAGCTCCGCGCGCGCACGCTCGTGGTCGGCGTCGAACAGACGTGCCGCCAGCTCGGCCTTGACCGTGATCACCGTCAAGGAATGGCCGAGGATGTCGTGCAGGTCGCGACCGAAACGGTTCCGCTCCTCCGCCACGAGGAGACGGGCGTTCTCCTCCCGTGCCCGCACCAACGCGACGTTGCGCAGCATCATCTGCTGGATGCCCCACATCGCGATCGCCGCCGCGCAGACCGCGAACGACAGTGCGAAGCCGCGCTCCCAGCCCGGGACCAGCGCCGCGGCGACGTCGACCCCAATGGCGAGGACAAGGACGAACACGGCCGCGACGGTCGTCGGGAGGTACATCACCGCGACCACGGCGATGTAGACGGCGGTCGCGGTCCCCGGCTGGCCGATCGCCACGCACATCACCAGCGCGAGGACGACCAGGGCACCGATCGTCGGAACCGACCGGCGGGGACCCACGTCGGTCTGCAGCCGCATCCGCTCCCGGCGCAGCCACCAGAAGCTCAACAGGTACGCCGCCCCGAACGCGACTGTCGCGAGCAGGCCCACCCAGCCACGTGGCTCGTCGTTGAGCGCCCAGGCGGCCTGGAGCGGGTCAGCGAGGAAGATCAGCCACACGGCCGCGAACAGGACACCGAAACGTCCGGCACGTCCGTCCTGGAAGGTCCAGCCCCCTGTCTGGGTCATAAGGCTCACGGTAGCGACCCGGGGGTGCTCGTCGGGGTTCAGACCCGGGCGGTGTCGCGCCGGAACCGCCATGCCGCGCCGCCGGCGAAGATCACCAGCCAGACCACGATGTTGAGCACCCAGGACACCTGCACCGTCTCACCGGTCAACGGGGACCGAGCGAGCTCGGCCAGGCCGTACATCGGCGTGAACTGAGCCACGGTCTGCAAGGTCGATCCGTCCTCGAGCGGGACGAACAGGCCGCCCACGAACGCGAACACCGCCATCAGCGGTCCGAGCACCTGCATCACGTTCTCGCCGGGCAGCACATAACCCATGAACAGACCGAAGGCGGCGAAGACCAGGGAGCCGACCCAGCCGATCAGGGCGGTCAGAATCCAGACGTGCACCGGCATCGACGGCTTGCCGGTGGCCATCCCGACCATGTAAACGGCGAGCACGGACCCGAGCCCGAGGACCAACGCGATCATCATCTTGGTCGCGATGTAGGCCGCCGGTGCCAGGGGGGTGAGCCGCAGCTGGCGGCTCCACCCGAGCGCACGCTCGATGGAGACCATGGCGCCGCCGCTGGTGGTGGCGAGCACGGCGCCGTAGACCGCCATGCTGATCATGATGTAAGCCGACACGTTGCCGTTGCCGGCGTCCTCGTGGACGTAGGACTCGTTGGTGCCGATCAAGAGGAACAGGGCGATCGGCATGATCAGCGTGAAGATCACCGTACGGCGGTTGCGCAGCATCCGGCGCAGCTCGAGGCCGAGGACGGTGCGGTTGAGACCGCCGAGCACGGGTGCGCGGCGGAGCTCGGCGCGGGTCGTCATCGGTGTGCTCATCGGGTTGCTCCTCGGCTGGTGTCGTCGTTCCCGGTCAGAGACAGGAACGCGTCCTCGAGGCCGCGTGCAGTGATCTCGAGGTTCTTGGCGTGGGTGTGGTTCAAGAGGTGGCGGGCCACGTCGTCGGTGTCGCGGGCGTGGATCAGCACGGTGTCGCCGCGCAGCTCGACCGTGTCCACGCTCGGCAGCCTCCGCAGCGCCTCGGTGTCCGCGCCGGGCAGGGTGGCGCGCACGGTGCGGCCGGCGGTGAGTGCCTTGACCTCCGCAGCCGTGCCGTCGGCGACGATCCTGCCGTGGCTGACCAGCACGATCCGGTCGGCGTAGGCGTCTGCCTCCTCGAGGTAGTGGGTGGCGAACAGCACCGTCCGGCCCCGTCGGGCGTCGGCGCGGATGGCCGACCAGAAGGCGCGGCGACCCTCCACATCCAGGCCGGTGGTGGGCTCGTCGAGGAGCAGCAGCGCCGGGTCAGAAACGAGCGCCATCGCGAACCGGACACGCTGCTGCTCACCGCCCGAGCACTTGCCGACCATCCGCTCCGCGATCTCGGTGAGCCCGGCGCGATCGATCACGTCGCGGATCTCGGCGGTGTGCGCGAACAGGCTGGCGGTGTACGCGATCGTCTCGGTGACCGTCAGGTCCTTGAGCAGGCCGCCGGTCTGCATCACGGCGGCGACCAGGCCCTTGCGGATCGCGGTGTGCGGGTCGGTGCCGAAGACCTCGACGTCGCCCGTGGTCGGGCGGGACAGCCCGAGGACCATGTCGATCGTGGTGGTCTTGCCGGCGCCGTTGGGGCCGAGGAACGCGACGATCTCGCCGGGCCGGATCTCGAGGTCGACACCGCGCACGGCATGCACGGTCCCGAAGGCCTTGGTGACCCCGCGCAGGCTGATCGCCGCGGTGGTGGCCGGGTCGACCGATGCGGCTGCTGAGGTGGAGGTTGCTGTCATGGGTCCAGCCTGGCGCCGGGGCGTCCGTCGTACCCCACACGTCCGTCACGACCTGTCCGTGACAACTGTCACCGGTCGCTTCCGGCGACCGGCACTCCTCCGGTCAGCCGGCGGAGCTTGCCGGCGACGTCGGATGATTGAACTCACGGAGTATCGCGGCGATTGGTGCTCGCCGCGTGATGCCGATTCGTTGGGGCAGACGTCAGCCTCGCACGTGCTGCGGGAGGAGGGGATCCGCCCGAGCTCAGGCGTCGCTGATCGCCGGGTATCGGCCGCGGAGGCCTTGACTCTGATCGGCAGCGGGTGTTAGTTAGAATTCTAACCATTAGAGCCCGAACCGTTTGGGCTGATGGAAAGGAGCACACGATGACCACTTTGATCGTCCAGCACACCGTCCAGGACTTCGCGGAATGGAAGCCAGTCTTCGACGGCCACCAGGACTCCCGACGGCGGCATGGCGCAACTCAGCACCGGGTACTGCGCGATGGCAACAACGTCACGATCTTGATCGACTTCCCCGACCGCGACTCGGCGACGGGATTTGCTGAGGATCCAGACTTGCGTGAGGCGATGTCCAAGGCCGGGGCGGTCGGGGCACCGGCGATCACCTTCGCCGACGAGGTCGAGGCGCTCTCGTATTGAGCGCAGGCACGAGCGGTGGAGGTTGGCGTGAGCTTTTCGGCGACGAGGAACTGAAGCCAGTCCCGAGGCGTGTCGACCGCCGCGCCTTCGGACGAGAGTTTCCTTCGGGGGAGGCGACCGCGACCGAGTGCGCGCAGAACCTCATGCGCACAGCGCAACTGTTCATGGACGCCGATGCACGAGGCCTGCGCCGCCACGGCTTGTCGATTCCCGCCCGCATCCTTCTCGCAACGCTCGAGGGCTCGGCCGAGCCGTTGTCCCATTCGGCGATCGGGGATCGACTCCTTGTCACCGGGGCGAGCGTCACATCGATGGTCGACACCTTGGAGAAGCGCGGTCTTGTCACCCGTACGCGTGACAAGACCGACCGTCGCATCGTCTTGGTCGGGCTGACTACTGAGGGTAGGACCACCGTTGACTCCTTCCTCCCGGAGGTCACTGCGCTTCATGCAGCGGAGTTCTCGGTCCTCGACGACGCCGAGCGCGAGCAGCTCGTAATCCTGCTGGCCAAGGTGGCCGCTGCGATCGAGCGCCTGGACGTCGACGCCGTGGCGTCGTCAGCAC
>DASSBE010000131.1:0-15679 GCA_035699065.1 Nocardioidaceae bacterium | reverse complement strand
GAAAGCGTCGAACAGGAGCGCGCGAACCGGTGATCGTGCTCGACGCCTCGGCCGCTCTGTCCGGGCTGCTGAACATTGGGCCCGCGCGAGAGTCAATGGCTGGTGAACAATTGCACGCACCGCACCTCGTCGATTCCGAGGTCGCCAGCGGACTTCGCCGCCATGTCGCTTCGCAACGCATCGCGGCCGGCGACGGGTGGGCTGCGCTGGATACGTGGCGCCGCCTGGGACTGACCCGTTATGCCATACATGGGCTGCTCGAACGTGTGTGGGACCTTCGCGCAGACCTCTCTGCGTACGACGCAGGGTACGTCGCCCTCGCGGAATCCCTCGGCTGCTCCCTGGTGACCGCCGATGCTCGGATCAGCCGCGCCCCCGGCGTTCGCTGCCCAATCACTGTCGTGCCCCGGTAGCCGATCCGCCACCAGCACGCTCCGCGTGCGCATCCCCGCACGGCCGCGCTCCGCGTGCGCCGGGTCGGGCTTGGCTGGCCGCGTCAGGCCGTCTCTGGTGCCTACCGCCGCAAGCCGGACCTCCAGTGGCACTCGCTCGAAGGCTCAGCCGGAGCATTCGACCGCGACTGCGAGGGCGACACAGATCTCGCGCATGCGAGGCTCGCCGACCCGTCCCAGGCGTTCGACGAGGATCGCGATCGAGACGCTTTCGATCGAGTCGAGGTTGACCGCCGAGCGAAGCGGCACCGGGTCGTCACCAGGTTCGAGGACCACTTCGCTGGCGAGCCCTCGGACGGTCGTCGTGCAGGGGGCCACGAGTGCGCGGCGATGCCGTGGGATGACGGCGTCGCGGGACAGGACGACGACGGGCCGACGGCCGATCTGGGCCGTCTCACACCACCAGATTTCCCCACGACGGGGGAGGGCGGTCACGAGGTGGCAACCGCCCGTCGGAACGAGGCCAGGTCTCCCCATTCGTCTGGCTCGTCGAGGGGGTGCTCGCCATAGGCGGCGTAACTTGCATCCACTTCGGCGGAGCGGTGGCGAGCCAGCAAGGCGGCCAGTGCTTCGTCCACGAGCGCTGAGTCTGTCTTCCCGGACACTTTGCGGGCTCCCTCGAGGAGATCTGCATCAACCGTGGTGCTCAAGCGTATGCGAGACATGCCACAATCATGCCACGGGAGGGGGAGACTAAGGCGAGGGTCCTTGCCGCCTACGGATGGTCACGGGGTGCGCGACCGGTGCCGGCCTCGCCAGTAGTTGACATAATGTCGCTTATCGGCGACTTACCGAGTCACATCCCGACGTAGGCCGCGAGGTGTTCGCCGGTGAGTGTCGAACGAGCGGCGACGAGGTCGGCCGGTGTGCCTTCGAAGACGACCCGGCCGCCGTCGTGGCCGGCGCCGGGTCCGAGGTCGATGATCCAGTCGGCGTGCGCCATGACGGCCTGGTGGTGCTCGATCACGATGACCGACTTGCCGGAGTCAACCAGCCGGTCGAGCAGGCCGAGCAGCTGTTCGACGTCGGCGAGGTGCAGGCCGGTGGTCGGCTCGTCGAGGACGTAGACGCCACCCTTCTCACCCAGATGGGTGGCGAGCTTGAGTCGCTGCCGCTCACCGCCGGACAGCGTGGTGAGCGGCTGTCCGAGGCTGAGGTAGCCGAGCCCGACGTCGGCGAGCCGCTCCAGGATCTTGTGGGCGGCCGGAATGCGCGCCTGGCCGTCGCCGAAGAACTCCTCGGCCTCGGTCACCGACATGGCGAGCACGTCGGCGATGTTCCTGCCGGCCAGCGTGTACTCGAGTACCGAAGCCTGGAACCGCCTGCCTTCACAGTCCTCGCAGGTGGACTCGACGGTGGCCATCACACCCAGCTCGGTGTAGATGACACCTGCACCGTTGCAGGTGGGACAGGCGCCCTCGGAGTTGGAGCTGAACAACGCCGGCTTGACGCCGTTGGCCTTCGCGAATGCCTTGCGGATCGGTTCCAGGAGCCCGGTGTACGTCGCCGGGTTGCTCCGGCGGGAGCCCTTGATCGCTCCCTGGTCGATCACCACCACGCCGTCCCGGCCGGCGACCGAGCCCTGGATCAGCGAGCTCTTGCCGGACCCGGCGACGCCCGTGACGACACACAGCACCCCGAGCGGGATGTCGACGTCCACGTCCTGCAGGTTGTGCGTCGTCGCACCACGGACCTCCAGGGCGCCGGATCCCGGACGCACGGACTCCTTGAGAGTCGCCCGGTCGTCGAGATGGCGGCCGGTGATGGTGTCAGTGCCCCGCAGTTCCTCCACGGTGCCCTCGAAACAGACGCTGCCGCCCGCCGTACCGGCACCGGGGCCGAGGTCGACGACATGGTCGGCGATCGCGATCGTCTCGGGCTTGTGCTCCACGACCAGGACGGTGTTGCCCTTGTCGCGCAGCTGCAGCAACAGTTGGTTCATCCGCTCGATGTCGTGCGGGTGCAGGCCGATGGTGGGCTCGTCGAAGACGTAGGTGACGTCGGTCAACGACGAGCCGAGGTGGCGGATCATCTTGGTGCGCTGCGCCTCTCCCCCGGACAGCGTGCCCGACGGCCGGTCCAGTGAGAGGTAGCCCAACCCGATCTCCGTGAAGGCGTCGAGGAGGTGCTGCAGGCCGGTGAGCAGCGGGGTCACCGATGGCTCGTCGAGGATCCGGACCCAGTCGGCCAAGTCGCTGATCTGCATGGCGCAGACGTCGGCGATGTTCTTGCCCTTGATCTTCGACAACCGGGCCTCCTGGCTGAGCCGGGTCCCCTCGCACTCCGGGCAGGTCTGGAAGGTCACCGCCCGTTCGACGAAGCGTCGCACATGCGGCTGCATCGCCTCGGGGTCCTTCGAGAGCATCGACTTCTGGATCTTCGGGATGATGCCGTCGAAGGTCAGGTTGACGCCTTCGACCTTGATCTTGGTGGGCTCGGCGTACAACATCGTCTCGAGCTGTTTCTTGGTGAACCTCGCGATCGGCTTGTCCATCGGAAGGCCGATGCCCTCGAACAGTCGCCCGTACCAGCCGTCCATCGAGTAGCCAGGCACCATCAGGGCACCTTCGTTGAGCGACTTCGAATCGTCGTAGAGCGCGGTCAGGTCGATGTCGCTGACATTGCCCATGCCCTCACACCGAGGGCACATCCCGCCGAGGTAGACCGCCTCGCGCACGATGTTCTTCTCGACCCGCCCGCTCTTCTCGGTGCTCATCACCCCGCTCGCCCTGCGCGTCGGGACGTTGAACGAGAAGGCCGTGGGCGGGCCGATGTGCGGCTTGCCGAGCCTGCTGAACAGGATGCGCAGCATCGCGTTCGCGTCGGTCGCCGTACCGACGGTGGAACGAGGGTTCGCGCCCATCCGCTCCTGGTCGACGATGATCGCCGTGGTCAGGCCGTCCAGGAAGTCGACCTCCGGCCGCGCCAGCGTCGGCATGAAGCCCTGCACGAAAGCGCTGTAGGTCTCGTTGATCATCCGCTGCGACTCCGCGGCGATCGTGGCGAACACCAGCGAGCTCTTGCCCGAGCCGGAGACGCCGGTGAACACGGTCAGCCTGCGCTTCGGGAGCTCGACGCTCACGTCCTTCAGGTTGTTCTCGCGCGCGCCCTGGACGCGGATGAGGTCGTGGCTGTCCGCGGCATGTGCTGCCGGAGACGCCTTGCCGTTCGAGGCCATGCTGGTCCTTTTCCCTCTGCTCGGCCGCCGCGGCGGCTACGGTCATCCTGTCTACCGGATCGCCCCTCAGCGGGGCACGGTCTCCCACGCGAACCCGTCCGGGTCGGTGAAGGACGGCGCGTCGCCGGCGATGACGATCCGGTGCGAACCGTCCCCGTCCGGTGAGATGCCGGCGTCCTTGGCAAGGGCACGACGCCCGTAGAGCGCCAGCTTGACGCGCGAACCTGGGGTGTCGAACTCGACGTACTTGCCACCGAAGCTTCTCTTCACGGCCAGTCCGCGGTCGACGTAGAACCGCTTGCTGGCCTTGACGTCGGCCACGCCCAGCAACAGCACGACGTCGTCAACCTCCCGGGTCGCCGGGCCGGAGTCCTTCTTCGACGAGGTCGCGACCTTCCAGATCGCCCCGTCCGGAGCCTGCACGACACCGCCGTAACCCCAGAAGCTCTTGGCGACCGGCTTCAGCGGCATGGCGCCGGCGTCGATGGCGGCACCGAAGAGACTGTCGACGGTGCTCGGCTGGGACACCAGGAGCGACATGGTGAAACCCCGAAAGCCGGTCGTCGGTGCGTCCGCGGGACGAAAGTGCACCTTGTCACCCAGGCCGAAAGCGGCAGCGTAGAACGCTTCCGCGCCCACCGGGTCGGGCACCTCCAGCGTGACGGAGTCGAGGGCGGCCATGTCAGCGCACCTCCTGAATGCGGACCATGTTGCCCGCGGGGTCACGGAAGGCGCAGTCGCGAACGCCGTACGGCTGCTCCGTGGGCTCCTGGACGACCTCGGCGTCGCTGGTCTGCACCTTCTCGAAGGTGCCCTCGAGATCCTTGGTGGCCAGGAGAATGCTGGCGAAGGTGCCCTTGGCCATCATCTCTGCGATCGTGCGGCGCTCGTCGTCGGTGATCCCGGGGGTGGCCGTCGGCGGGTACAGGACGACGGAGGTGCCGGGCTGACCCACGGGGCCGACCGTGACCCAGCGCATCCCCTGGTAGCCGACGTCGTTGCGCACCTCGAAGCCGAGGATGTCGCGATAGAAGGTCAGGGCCGCATCCGGGTCGTCGTGCGGCAGGAAGGTGGAGTGAATGGTGATGTCCATGACGCTCACGCTAGCTGCGGCTCCGTGACTTGCGCTTCTCGATTCCTGACCGGTCTGGTGACTTGTTTCGCCACGCAGGACGGCATCCCGGCAGTCGCGCTCGCCGACTCGCGCCGATAGACGCTGGGCGGCACACCGACAAGCTCCGTGAAGCGGGTGCTGAAGGTGCCCAGCGACGAGCAGCCGACCTCGAAGCAGACCTCGGTGACGCTGAGGTCGCCACGACGCAGCAGCGCCATCGCGCGCTCGATGCGCCGCGTCATCAGATAGGCGTACGGCGACTCGCCGTACGCGAGCCGGAACTGGCGGCTGAGATGACCGCCCGACATGTGCACGCCGCGGGCGAGCGCCTCGACGTCGAGCGGCTGCGCATACTCCCGGTCGATCCGGTCGCGGACGCGCCGCAGTCGCGCGAGGTCGCGCAGGCGCTGAGTCTCGTCCGGAGTGTTGGTCACCTGCGAGATGCTGCCATGTCCGCGCGACCTTTGCCTAGCGACATCCAGAAGCGGCGAGCTCCGGCCTAGGGCTGGAGCAGCACCTTGATCGCGCGGCGCTCGTCCATGGCCCGGTACCCCTCGGCGACCTCGTCGAGCGGCAGCTCCATGTCGAACACCACGCCCGGGTTGATCCGGCCGTCCAGCGTCCGCTCCAAGAGGTCCGGCAGGTACGTCCGCACCGGTGCCATCCCGCCGGCGAGACCGATGTTCTTCTGGAACATCCGGCGTACCGGCAGCTCCACGCCGTGCGGCACACCGACGAAGCCGACCGTCGATCCGGGCCGGGCGATGTTGAACGCGGTCGTGACCGCAGCATCGTTGCCGACACACTCGAGCACCGCGTCCGCGCCGACGCCGTCCGTCATGTCCAGGATCCTCTGCTCGCCCTCCTCCCCTCGCTCGGGGACGATGTCGGTGGCGCCGAACTCGGTCGCGATCTTCTGCCGGGGCTCGTGCCGCGACATCGCCACGACCCGCTCGGCGCCGAGCTGGGCCGCCGCCAGTACGCCGCACAGCCCGACCGCACCGTCTCCGACCACCACTGCGGTGCATCCGGGCCGGACACCGGCCGAAACAGCGGCGTGCCAGCCGGTGGCCATCACGTCCGAGAGCGTCAACAGCGACGGGATCAGCTGGGGGTCGGGTATCCCGTCGGTCTTGACCAGGCTCCCGTCGGCCTGATGCACGGTCGCGTAGTCCGCCTGTCCACCGACCGTGAAGCCCTGGTTCCGGCAGGCCGAGGTGATGCCGGCGCGACAGTGCGGACAGGTGTTGTCGCAGTGCACGAATGGCGCGATCACGAAGTCACCCGGCCGGAACGAACCGACCTCAGCGCCCACCTCCTCGACCACGCCGATCATCTCGTGCCCGATCGGGCTGCCCGGATGGATCGGGTTCTCACCGCGGTAGGACCACAGGTCCGAGCCGCACACACAGCTCGCCACCACCTTCACGATCGCCTCGGCAGGACTCTCGATCGTCGGTGCCGGACGCTGCTCGAGGCGGATGTCACCAGGCCCGTGAATCGTGGCTACGCGCATGGTCGGCATTATCCACGGCCGCCGTTTCGTGCCGGCGAGGACGTCGGAGCGTCGGCTTGCTGTATCTCATATCTGAGATATGGTGGCGCCCATGACTGAGGACTACCTGAGCCGGATCGGCAACCTCATCCGGGACGCGCGCAAGCACCGCGGCTGGACCCAGCAGCAGCTCGCGGACGTGCTGGCCACCAGCCAGAGCGCCGTGAACCGGATCGAGCGCGGCCACCAGAACCTGAGCCTGGAGATGCTCGCCCGCATCGGCGAGGCCCTCGACTCCGAGATCGTCTCACTGGGAGCGGGACCGACGCACCTGCGGGTGACCGGCCCGACCACGCTGTCGGGGCGGATCGCGGTGAAGTCGTCCAAGAACGCCGGTGTCGCCCTGCTCTGCGCCTCGCTGCTGAACCGCGGCCGGACCACGCTGCGCCGGGTCGCCAGGATCGAGGAGGTGAACCGGCTGCTCGAGGTCCTCAACAGCCTCGGCGTGCAGACCCGGTGGCTGAACTCGGACAACGACCTCGAGATCGTCCCGCCGGCCGACCTCGACCTCGCGAAGATCGACGCCGACGCCGCCCGTCGTACCCGCTCCATCATCATGTTCCTCGGGCCGCTGATGCACCGCGAGGACAGCTTCGAGCTGCCGTACGCCGGCGGCTGTGACCTCGGGACCCGCACCGTCGAGCCGCACATGGCCGCGCTGCGCCCGTTCGGTCTCGAGGTCAAGGCCACCGAGGGCAGCTACCACGCCACGGTGAACCGGGCGATCACGCCGATCCGTCCGATCGTGCTCACCGAGCGTGGCGACACCGTCACCGAGAACGCGCTGCTCGCCGCCGCCCGTCACGACGGCGTCACCGTGATCCGCAACGCCAGCCCGAACTACATGGTCCAGGACCTCTGCTTCTTCCTGCAGAAGCTCGGCGTGCAGATCGACGGCGTCGGCACCACCACGCTCACCGTCCACGGCCAGAAGGACATCGACACCGACGTCGACTACGCGCCGTCGGAGGACCCGATCGAGGCGATGTCGCTGCTCGCGGCCGCGATCGTGACCGAGTCCGAGATCACCATCGAGCGGGTGCCGATCGAGTTCCTCGAGATCGAGCTCGCGCTGCTCGAGGAGATGGGGTTCTGCTACCACCGAAGCGAGGAGTACGTCGCGGCCAACGGCCAGACCCGGCTCGTCGACATCACCACGAAGGTTTCGCGGCTGCACTCCCCCATCGACAAGATCCACCCGATGCCGTTCCCGGGCCTCAACATCGACAACCTGCCGTTCTTCGCGGTGATCGCGGCGGTCGCGGAGGGCCAGACGCTGTTGCACGACTGGGTCTACGAGAACCGGGCGATCTACCTCACCGAGCTCACCAAGCTGGGCGCCCAGGTCAAGCTGCTCGACCCGCACCGGGTGATGATCGAGGGGCCGACCCGCTGGCGTGGCGCGGAGATCGTGTGCCCCCCGGCGCTGCGTCCCGCCGTGGTGATCCTGCTCGCGATGCTGGCGTGCAAGGGCACGTCCATGCTGCGCTCGGTCTACGTGATCAACCGCGGCTACGAGGACCTGGCCACGCGGCTCAACTCGCTCGGTGCCCGGATCGAGACGTTCCGCGACATCTGAGGCGGCTGCTCGCGGCGCACTTCCCAGGACGCACCCGCACTTCCCTCGCTGAGCTCACCATGGGAAGTGCGACTTTCCCTACAGCCCTTGGGGAAACTGGGTCAGCTGGGAGTCATGGGGCCGCCCAGGTGCCGTCTCGTCAGCTGAAGAGCGTCTCGATGTAGGCGCGGGTCGTCGGCCGACTGGGAGGCGGCGCGGTCATGTCTGCGGTGATCCGTGGCAACGGCTCGGTCTTCGGCCCGCTGTTGACGTGCCAGTCGTTCTCGGCCTCGATCAGGTTCCCGAGGTCCGCACGGTCGAGGAAGACGCCGTCGCAGGACGAGCAGCGGCCGACCGTCACGTCTCCGAGGGTCCGCGGGCTCATCGTCGACTGACACTTGGGGCAGGTCATCTCGTCCATGCCCCCGAAGATACTCCGCCGTCACGGTTTCGCGAGGAGCAACGCGCCTGTCCGGCCGCTGGCCCCGGAGCACTGAGTACGAACGCGGATGTGCGGCTCGCTCGGGCGCGTCACGCTTAGCCCCATGTCACAGCTCCTCTCCCCCGGGCGGCGTGTCTTGCGGGGGTTCCCGGGGGTGTCCCCCGGGCGGAGGGATACTTCGAGGGTGACGCGCCCCCGCACCGGATTCCCGTTCCTGGACCACGGCCTCGACCAGCCCGGTTCCGTGCTGGCGTTCGCCCACCGCGGCGGCGCCTTCCACCCCGAGATCGAGGGCCTGGAGAACACGATGGCCGCCTTCGAGCATGCGGTCGACCTCGGTTTCGAGTATCTCGAGACCGACGTGCACGTCACCCGCGACGGCGCGCTGCTGGCCTTCCACGACGCCGTGCTGGACCGGGTCACCCGGCACAAGGGCGCGATCGCGGATCTCCGCTACAGCGACGTCGCCGAGGCCCTGATCGGCGGCCGTGAGCAGATTCCGACCATGTCGGCGTTGTTCGAGCGGTTCCCCGACGCCCGGTTCAACATCGACCTGAAGTCGGACGCGGCGGTGGCACCGCTGGCCGATCTCGTGGCGTCGTTCGGCGCGCAGGACCGGGTCTGCGTCGGCTCGTTCTCGCGGCGACGGACCAACCGCTTCCGCTCCCTGGCCGGCGATCGGGTCGCCACCGCCGCCGCGCCGCTCGACGTGGTGGCGTTCCGGTTCCTGCCGACGACCCGCCTGGTCGACGTACTCACCCGCGACCGGGCCGCACTGCAGGTCCCGCACCGACACCGGGGGCTCACCATCGTCACCCCGAAGCTCATCGCACGGGCGCACGAGCTCGGCAAGCCCGTCCACGTCTGGACCGTCGACGACCCCGCGGAGATGCGGCATCTTCTCGACCTCGGCGTCGACGGCCTGATGACCGACCGGACCGACCTGCTGCGCGAGGTGCTCGTCGAGCGCGGTCAGTGGAGCGGAGCAACCCGATGACGCACGGCTCGGCCGGTGGCCCGGTGGGCATCGCGGACCTGTCGCCGCTGGCCCGCCGCCGCGAGCAACGTGCCTGGTACTGGTACGACTGGGCGAACTCCGCCTACGTCACGACCGTCGCGACGGTGCTGTTCGCGCCCTACCTGACCTCGATCGCCGAGACGGCGTCCTGCGGGCAGGCGGGCACGGTCGACGACCCGTGCAAGGTGAACCTGACCGTGCTCGGTTTCCTCAGCGTCTCCCCCGGCTCGCTGGTGTTCTACGTGGTCACCCTGGCCACCATCATGTCCGCGCTGATCCTGCCGGTCGTCGGGGCCGCGGCCGACCGGTCGGCGAAGAAGAAGCAGATCATGGCGACCTTCGCCTGGGCGGGCAGCGCTTGCGCGGCGGGGATGTTCTTCGTCACCGGGTCCAACTGGGAGCTCGGCGCGCTGCTGCTGTTCGGGGCGAACATCTGCCTCGGCTCCTCGCTGGTGGTGTACGACGCGATCTTGTGCGAGCTGGCCACCCCCGACGAGCGGGACCGGGTCTCCTCGCGGGGATGGGCCCTCGGCTACCTGGGCGGGGGTCTCCTGCTCGCGGTGAACCTGGCCGTCGTCACCCTGCACGACACGCTGGGGCTCTCCACCGGTATGGCGGTGCGGATCAGCCTGCTGTCCGCGGCCGCGTGGTGGGCGGGCTTCACGTTCATCCCCTACCTCGGGATCCGGAACCGGGAGCCACAGGCGGTCGTGCCGGAGCACGGATCGCTGGTCCGGCAGTCGTTCGGGCAGCTGTTCGCGACCCTGCGGGACATGCGCAACTACCCGATGACGCTCACGTTCCTGGTGGCCTACCTGTTCTACAACGACGGCATCCAGACCGTGATCGCGTCCGCGTCGGTCTACGGAGAGAAGCAGCTCGGCTTCGGCACCTCCACGCTGATCGCCACGATCCTGCTCGTCCAGTTCGTCGCCTTCGGCGGTGCACTGCTGTTCGGCAAGATCGCGGAGCGCTTCGGCAGCCGCAAGGTGATCCTCGGCGGCCTGTTCGTCTGGATGCTCGTGGTCACCGTGGGCTACTTCATCCCGGAGAAGCAGATCGGCCTGTTCCTGGCCCTGGCCGTCGGGATCGGACTGGTGATGGGCGGCACCCAGGCGCTGTCCCGGTCCTTCTTCAGCCTGTTGATCCCGCGCGGTCGGGAGGCGGAGTACTTCAGCCTCTACCAAGCCTGCGAACGCGGCACCAGCTGGCTGGGGACGCTGGTGTTCGGGCTGGTGCACCAGCTCACCGACTCCTACCGGCCGGCGATCTTCGCGCTCATCCTGTTCTTCGTGGTCGGCGCCGTGCTGCTGGCCCGGGTCGATCCGGAGCGCGGCATCGCCGAGGCGGGAAACACTGCTCCGGTGGTGGTGTAGCCAGGCCTGGACCCGGGGTGTGAAACACCGGGGCGACGGGTAAGACGTGTGATGGGACACAACCGGCACCCGGGCGAGCGGGAATCTCTGCGTCCGCCGGGCCGTTGTGACTTTTGGAGGACAGGGCCCTGCCGTCATATCGTGGACAGTTGCCCGTCTTGATCTGTACACGGGGAAACCAACATCAGGAGGTGGCTCATGGGAGAGCGGACACTGCGTGGCGCCCGCCTCGGGGGCCAGAGTTTCGAGGACGAACGCGGCATCGAGTTCGCGGCACGTCAGAACGTCGGCTACGTGTGCCCGCAGGGCCACGAGTTCGAGATCCCGATGTCGGCCGAGGCCGACGTGCCGGCGGTCTGGGAGTGCCCGCGCTGCGGCGCGGAGGCGCTGGCCGCCGACGGCAGTCTGCCGGAGGCAAAGAACGAGAAGCCGGTGCGAACCCACTGGGACATGCTGCTGGAGCGCCGTTCGATCAAGGAGCTCGAGGACATCCTGACCGAGCGGCTCGAGCTGCTGCGCGGCGGGGAGATCGGCCCGGCGCACCTGCACCGGCCCAGCAAGAAGAAGGCCAAGAAGTCGGCCTGAGGACGCGCTGAGCGATCCTCAGTCCACGACCTCGCCCCGGACCACCGAATCAGGTCCGGGGCGAGGTCGTGTCCGGGACCGGGGACCGCCGAGGAACTTGCGGGTGATGAACTCGGTGAGGATCCGGCGGGCCACCGGCCGGGTGAACGGCAGGATGCAGAAGAACCCGAACACGTCCGAGACGAAGCCGGGGGTCAGCAGCAACGTGCCGCCGACCAGGATCAACGCGCCGTCGGCGAGCTCCTTGGCCGGCATCCGGTGCGACTGCAGCGCCTCCCGCAATGCCTGCCACGCCCGCGAACCCTCACGCTTGATCAGGTAGCTGCCCAGGATGCTGTCCGCGATCAGCAGCGCGATCGTCCACCAGACGCCGATCTCCTGGCCGATCTGGATCAGGATGTAGATCTCGACCAGCGGGACGACCACGAACAGGACGACGAGCACACCCCAGGGGATCCTGCGCCTCATCTGTGTCACCTCTCGTCGGACAGCTGCGTCGTTCTCCTCGAGAATACGTCGCGCAGCTGGCCGCCGCGTTCGCGCAGGCCCCACCGGGTGATCCGGCCCAGGGACTCCACGGCCACCTGCGGGCTCATCTTCGACTCACCGCGGACCCGCTCCACGAACTCGATCGGCACCTCGCGCACCCGCAGGCCCGCCTGGACCGCGCGCCAGGCGAGGTCCGCCTGGAAGCAGTAGCCGACCGACCGCACGGTCTCGAGCTCGATCGCCTCCAGCGCGTTGCGGCGGAACAGCCGGTAGCCGCCGGTCACGTCGCGCACCGGGATTCCGAGCATCACCCGCGTGTAGAGGTTTCCGCCCCGGGAAAGGGCCCGTCGCGTGAGCGGCCAGTTCACCACCGACCCACCGGGGACCCAGCGCGAGCCCAGCACCAGGTCGGCGGTGCCGAGCGCCTCCAGCAGCCGGGGCAGCTGTTCGGGCTGGTGCGACCCGTCCGCGTCCATCTCCCCGACCACGTCGTAGCCGCGCGCCAGCGCGACCTCGAAACCCTGCAGGTAGGCCGCACCCAGGCCCGCCTTCGTGGACCGGTGCACCACCTGCACCTGGGCGTCGTCGGCCGCCAGCCGGTCCGCGAGCCGCCCGGTGCCGTCCGGGGACCCGTCGTCGACAACGAGTACGTCGGCCGCCGGGACCGCTGTGCGCACCCGACCCACGATCCACGCGAGGTTGTCGACCTCGTTGTAGGTGGGAATCACGATCACGACCCGTGCTGCCGTGCTCATGTGCCTCCCAGCGTCGACTGCACAGGTTCCGCCGGCCGCTCCTGCGGGGCCGCACGCCGGCGACGACGATAGTTCACCGCGAGCCCCACTGACACCGAAACCGCGGCGACCAAGGTGAGGAACCACTCGATCCAGAACCCGAACCGAACCCCCGGCGTGATGCCCGTCGCCAGGATGACCTGTTCCTGGAGGACGTCGCGGGTCTGGACCGGTGAGCGGGCGACGACGTGGCCGTCCGGCGCGATGATGCCAGAGATGCCGTTGGTCGAGGCGACCACCACGGTCCGCCCGGTCTCGATCGCGCGCAGCCGTGACATCGCGAACTGCTGCTCGATCTGGCCGGTGCCGGTGTAGGTCGCGTTGTTGGTCGGTACGACGACCATCTGTGCGCCACCGTCGACGAGGTCTCGGACGAGCCCGTCGTAGGCCACCTCGAAGCACATCAGGACGCCCAGCCGTGCCGGTCCGACCTGGAGCACCCCGGTCTTCGTGCCGGGGATCATGTCGCTGGGGATCTGGTCGAGTGCGGAGATGTGCGGGGCCAGCAGTGGCCGGAAGGGAATGTACTCGCCGAAGGGCACCGGGTGGATCTTGTCGTAGTAGGCCACCGGCCGGCCGGCATCGGACCAGACGATCGCCCGGTTGTGCCAGCCGTCACCGGCCCGGTCCCCCACCACCGAGCCCATCAGCAGCGGCGCCTGCACGTCGCGGACCGCGTCGGCGATCGCGGCGCGCGCGGTGGGGTCGGCGTAGGGGTCGATGTCGGAGGAGTTCTCCGGCCACACCACCAGGTCGGGCCGGACCGTCTCACCACGCCGGACCCGCTCCGCGAGGTCGTGGGTGGCGGCGACGTGGTTCTCGAGCACGACGCGCCGCTCCGCGAACGCCTCCAGGCCCTTGCCGGGCACGTCGCCCTGCACCGCGGCCACGTTCACCGAGTCCGAGTCCTGCTCCGGCGAGGGGCCGTCGACCGGGAACGCGGAGCCGGCCGAGACGACCAGGCAGGTCAGCACGAGCCCGCCCACGGCACGGGCCGGCGCCCGTCGTACCCGGAGCAAGGCCCAGGCCAGCACGGTGCCCACCAGGGCGACCGCCAGGGTGGCACCGGCGGGCCCGGTGTACGCGAACAGCGGCGCGACCGGAGTGTCCACCGTGCCGAAGGCGAGCCGTCCCCACGGGAAGCCGCCGAACGGCACGCTGCCGCGGAGCAGCTCGACCCCGACCCACGTAGCGGCGGCCCACAACGGCCACCAGGGCAGCCGGGTCACCACGGCCGTGGCCAGCCCGGCGAGCCCGTAGAACAGCCCCTCGAGGACCGAGAGCGCGATCCATGCGGGCCCGCCGATCACCTGCAGCCAGGGCAGCAGCACCAGCATGAACACGATGCCGAACGTGGTGCCGACCAGGAACCCGCGACGGGGCGACGTGCCGACGCAGGTGAGCGTGAGGATCGCGACCGCGACCGGAAGCAGGTAGACGAGGTGGTACGGCTCGAAGGAGACTCCGGCGACGGCACCGGCAAGGCCTGCCACCACCAGGCGGGCGGCCCACGACACCGCCCACGCCCTCCTGACCATGCCGTTGCCCTATCTCGCCGACGCCGGCCCACTGCCCCGCGACCACGGACAACCTACCTTCGGCAGACAACCGAGAAGAGCCCGGACCCTTCGGACCGGACCTGCTCCCGCTGGCGGTGAGAGGCAGACCCGTTGTCTACTGGGCGCCGGACCCTTCTCGTGTCCTACCCCGCTTCAGCAGCGCCGACCTCCGGGAACCGCGTTCCCGAGGTTCGTGGTACCCGACCTCGTCACGCGGCCACCTGGACGCCAGCACGCGGAAGCGGCCTGCTTGGTGGGACCAGGGAAGATTGGCGAGTGACGACCCCTCCTGTCAACCGGCACGTGACCTGCGGTTTTAGGTAAAGCCGCAGGTCAGCGGCGGTTCGCCCGGGCACCGCCCGGGCCGACTTTTTGCCGAGACGCGGCGTGTCGTATGTCGACACGCCGATCCCTTGTTTTGCAGGGTTCTCAGCCTCGCGGCGGGACGACGACGGTGCCGGTCGCCGTGGTGGCGACGATCGGCTCGTCGAGCATCGTCGCCGCCGAGTCGGACACGTCGGCACGGCCGCGGGCCACGACGCGCGCGACGAAGTCGAGGGTGCGCGAGCGGCTGCCGACCCGGACCACCTCCGCGCTCACCTCGAGGAGGTCACCGGCGCGGACCGGGGCCCGGAACTGCACGTCGGAGTACGACGCGAACAGGCCCTCGTCGCCGTCGGTGCGGATGCACACCTCGGTGGCGACGTCGCCGAACAGCCCGAGCGAGTAGGCGCCGTCGACGAGATTGCCGGCGTAGTGGGCGTGGGAGTAGGGCACGTACCTGCGGTGCACCACCGTGAGCCCCAACGGCCCGCCGGCGGGTTCGCTCTGCTGGGTCATGACGCCTTCGCCTTCTGCTTGGTCCGCCGGTGCACCAGCTCCTCGACGAGGTAGCTGGCCACCTCCCCGGGCGTGGTCCCCCGGGCGAACACCCGGTCCACGCCGAGCTCGGCGGACATCGACTCGTCGAAGCGGGGGCCACCGACGATCATCAACGGCCGCCGTGCGTCCGGGTAGGACTCCCGGAATGCGGCCGACATCTCCTTGGTGTTGAAGATGTGCGCGTCGCGCTGGGTGACGACCTGGGAGACCAGGATGGCGTCGGCCTTCTCCTCGCGGGACCGGGCGACCAGCTGGGGCACGGACACCTGCGCGCCGAGGTTGACCACCTTGATCTCGCGGTAGTACTCGAGCCCCTTCTCCCCCGCGAAGCCCTTGATGTTCAGGATCGCGTCGATCCCGACCGTGTGCGCGTCGGTGCCGATGCAGCCACCCACCACGACCAGCCGGCGGCGAAGTCCCTTGCGGATCGCGAGGTTCACCTCCTTCGGCGACAGCAGCGGGTAGTCGCGCTCGACCACCTGGACCTGGGAGGTGTCGACGAGGTGGTTGACCCGGCCGTAGACGACGAAGAAGGTGAAGTCCGGGCCCATCGGCTTGGCGTGCACCACCATCGCCGGGTCGATGCCCATCTTGTTCGCGAGCTGCGCCGCGGCGCCCTCGGCGACCTTCGAGTGCGCCATCGGCAGCGTGAACGAGACCTGCACCATCCCGTCGCC
>DASSBE010000130.1:0-13124 GCA_035699065.1 Nocardioidaceae bacterium | reverse complement strand
GGCCGTCGGGGTGGTGCGGGCGACGATCGAGGCGAGGTCCGTCCCGCGCGGCAGGGTCCCGAACGTGCCGCCGTACTCCTGCCCCAGCCTCGAGCCGCAGAACGCGTCGGCCACCTCGGCCGGCGCGTGCTGGACGAGCAGTGCGCCCTGCAGGCACGCAGCCATGGTCCCGGCGAGCCGACGTGCTCCGACCTCGAGCGCCGAGACGTCGGCCAGCGACTCCAGGACATGTTCGATCGCGCGGTCCAGCCGCGGGTCCTCGCCGCGCGCCTTGCCGACCTCGACGATCCACGCGTTCAGCGCCTCTGGCTCCCGCGAGAGCGCCCGCAGCACGTCGAGCGCGTTCACGTTTCCCGAGCCCTCCCACACCGAGTTCAACGGCGACTCGCGGAACAGCAGCGGCATCCCGGAGTCCTCGACGTACCCGTTGCCTCCCAGGCACTCGAGCGCTTCGGCCGCCAGCATCGGCGTGCGCTTGCAGACCCAGAACTTCGCCAGCGGTAGAGCGATCCGGCGCAGCGCGTCCTCGTGCGGGTCACCGGCCGCGTCCACCGCCGCGGCCAGCCGGATGGCCAGCGCCGTGGCCGCCTCGGACTCGACCGCGAGGTCGGCGATCACGTTCTGCATCAGCGGCTTGTCGGCCAGCAGCCCGCCGAACGCGGAACGGTGCGCCACGTGCCAGGACGCCTCCGCGACCGCGCGGCGCATCAGCGAGGCGGACCCGATCACGCAGTCCAGCCGGGTCGCGGCGACCATCTCGATGATCGTGCGCACGCCCCGGCCCTCGTCCCCGAGCCGCTGCGCCCAGGTCCCGTCGAGCTCCAGCTCCGAGGAGGCGTTAGACCTGTTTCCGAGCTTGTCCTTCAGCCGTACGACGGACAACGGGTTGCGCGTCCCGTCGGGAAGCACCCGCGGCACCAGGAAGCAGGTGAGCCCGGCATCGGTCTGGGCCAGCACCAGGAACACGTCGTTCATCGGCGCGGAGGTGAACCACTTGTGGCCGTGCAGGGTGTACTCGCCGTCCACCGCGGTGGGGGAGGCGACCGTGACGTTGGCCCGGACGTCGGAGCCGCCCTGCTTCTCGGTCATCCCCATCCCGGCCAGCGCACCGGCCTTCTCCGCGACGGGGCGAAGGCCGAAGTCGTAGGACGTCGACGCCAGGGCGGGAGTCCACTCCTTGGCGAGCACCGCGTAGTTCGGGTCCGCCCGGAGCGCCGGGACCGCGGCGTAGGTCATCGAGATCGGGCACGCGTGGCCGGGTTCGGTCTGCGACCACGCGAAGAAACCGGCCGCCCGTCGTACGTGCGGGTGCGCAGCCTCGGAGGTCCACGGCGCCGCCTGCAACCCGTAGCCGACCGCCCGATCCATCAGCCAGTGCCACGACGGGTGGAAGCGGACCTCGTCGATCCGGTTGCCGTAACGATCGAACGCGGTGAGCACCGGTGCGTTCTGGTTCGCGAGCATCCCGTGCTCCTGGGCCTCGGCGCTGCTCGCGACGGCTCCCAGCCCGGTCAGGTCCTCGACCACCGCGTCGGACGCGTGCCGTCGCACCGCCTCGACGAGTGCCCGGTCCGAGAGCACCGTGTTGTGGTCGACAAGGGGAGGGGCCTGGTTCGTTGCTACCCGGTTATCGGTCGCCATGTGGCTACGGTAGTTCCATGGCCGGGGAAACGAGGAGCGAACCCGCTCCCGAGCTTTCCCGCTGGGAGACGATCCGGGACACGACCTGGCGGCTGGTCGTCTCCACGGTCGGCACCTGCATGCGCAACCGGGTGACCGGACTGGCCGCGGAGGCCGCCTTCTTCGCGCTGCTGTCCCTCCCACCGCTGATCTTCGCGCTCGCCGGCTCCATCGGCTACGTGTTCAGCCGGTTCAACGAGGCGCAGCTCGAGGAGATCCGGGCATCGGTCGTCGAGTACGCCTCGAAGGCGCTGACCGACGACACGGTGGCCAGCATCATCGAGCCGACCCTCGACGACGTGTTCAAGGGCGGCCGCTACGACGTGATCTCGATCGGGTTCGTGCTCGCGCTGTGGTCCGGGTCGCGGGCGCTGAACGTCTTCGTGGACACGATCACGATCATGTACGGCCTTGGAGGTCATCGCGGGATCGTGAAGACGCGGGTGCTCTCGTTCTCGCTCTACGTGATGGGGCTGCTGACCGGCGTCGTGACCATCCCGCTCGTGCTCGCCGGCCCCACGCTGGTCGACCGGCTGATCCCGGAACGGGTTGGCTTCCTCAGCGTCCTGTACTGGCCCGTGGTCGTGGTGCTGTGCATCTGCTTCCTCGCCACGCTCTACCACGTCTCGGTCCCGGTGCGGACCTCGTGGCGCTACAACCTGCCCGGCGCCACGCTGACGCTGCTGTTCTGGATCTTCGGGTCCTACCTGCTGCGCTGGGTGCTCACCACCACGGCGGGCGAGTCGACCTCGATCTACGGTCCGCTCGCGGCGCCGATCGTGGTCCTGCTGTGGCTCTACCTGCTCTCGATCGCGGTGCTCATCGGCGCCGCCGTGAACGCCGCGTTCGACCGGGTCTGGCCCGAGTCGGAGACCGCGCACGCCCGGATGGAGCTGGTCCGGCGGCTGCGGCTGAAGTCGATGCTGCCACGGCTGCGCCGCGACGACGAGGAGCAGGAGCGGTTTCCCGACGCGGGCGCCGAGACCGTCGAGCTCGAGCAGTACGACGACCAGGTGCCCCCGGCGGATCCCGCCCCGGTGGCCCGCTCCCGCCGCGGCCGGACCGGCTAGGGCCCGGGCTGCACCGGGATCCCCCGCGGCGCGACGTTCTGGTTGTGGCAGAACACGTTGTCGGGATCCCACACCTGCTTGAGCTGCTGCAGCTGCGAGTACTTCTCCGGTCCGTAGGCGGCCTCGACCCGCCCCGGCCCTTCGTCACCGATGAAGTTCAGGTAGACCCGGCCCGTGGCCCAGGGCCTCATCGCCGCCGACATCGCGCGGGTGTGCGCGATGTTCGCCTCGTCGGCGGCCGGGTCCGGCCACATCGACAGCATGTGCAGGTTCCACGGCGCGGTCCGCTGCCCGAACGCGGTGGCTTCCTCCGGCACCCGTGCGAGAGCGCCGCCGCCGGCCACCAGGATCACCTGGGACAGCGGGGAGACCGGACGGGTCCCGTGCGCCACCAGCGTGTCGATGGCCTCGTCCGGCAGGTCGGCCAGGAAGTCGGCGTTCCAGTAGTTCCGCATTCCTTTGGGGTTGCCGTCGTCGATCAGCTGCTGCACCGCGACGTACGGCATGGGTTGCACCAGGTTCACCGCCGGTGGCCCGAACTCGAGCAGCGGCGCGAGCACCTCGCGTCCCTCCTCGACGGGGCCCGCGTAGCAGACGATGACGCCGACCACCGGCTGACCACGCACAGGCTCCGGAACGGCGTCGATGGGCGGGGCGGTGATGAACGCGACGGCGGAGCCGACCTCGTCGGGGGCGGTGGTCATGAAGTCGCGCCAGAACCGGACCAGGTCGCGTGCCGCCCACGCCGGATACATCAGCATCCCACCGAGGACGATCGGCCCCACCTCATGCAGGGAGAAGGTGAACTCGGTGACGATGCCGAAGTTGCCGCCACCGCCGCGCAGCCCCCAGAACAGGTCCGGGTTCACGCGCTTGTCGGCCAGCACCAGCTTGCCGGCCGCGGTCACCACCTTGGCGGAGACCAGGTTGTCGCAGGTGAACCCGAGCTTCCGCTCGAGCCACCCGCTCCCGCTGCCCAGGGCGAGACCACCGACGCCTGTGCTGGACACCCGGCCGCCGGTGACCGCGAGCCCGTGCTCCTGGGTCGCCGCGTCCACCGCCCCCCAGGTCGCTCCGGCGGCGACCTTGACGGTCCGCGCCTCCGGGTCGACCGAGATCTGGTCGAGACGGCGCAGGTCGATGCAGATTCCGCCGTCCACCACCGCGGACCCGGTCACGCCGTGACCGCCGCCGTAGACCGACAGCGGCAGCCCGAGCTGGCGGGCGGTGTTGACCGCGGCGATCACGTCGAACGTGTCGCTGCACCGCATGATCCGCTCCGGCCGGCGGTCGAACATCCCGTTGAAGACACGGCGCGCCTCGTCGTACCCGGGGTCACCCGTCATCAGCACCTGGCCCTTGAACCCGGCCATGGCCGTGGGCCGTTCGAACAGATCGGTCATCGTCCCCTCCTCGATCCCCTGTCCGAGCCTGTGCCACTCCCGGTCAGGTGGCAATAGCGAGAATTGACCACCGCAGGCAATTAATGGAGTGCGACCGGGGACACCCGGGACGTACATTCCGGGTGTGTTGGAGAAGATCGGCTACGACCCGGAGATGGCCCGGTGCGCTGAGGCCGCGGATGCCACGATCGGCCGGGTCGTGCGTGTGGACCGGGGGGTCGCCGGCGTGCTGACCGAGCACGGGCTGGTGCGCGCCGGGTACGGTGGCGCGCTCCTGGCCAAGATCGCCGCCGAGCCCGAGGCGGTTCCCTGCACCGGGGACTGGTGCGTGCTGCGCGCCTGGCCTGATCGCCGCAGCACCCTGGAGAGCGTGCTGCCGCGGCGCACGGCGCTCGTCCGGGCCACCGCCGGCGAACAGTCGCACGGCCAGGTGCTGTGCACGAACATCGAGTACGCCGCGGTGGTGGTCTCGTTGCACCCGGAACCGGTGCTGTCCCGTGTGGAGCGGTTGCTGACCCTTGCCTGGGACAGCGGTGCCCAGCCCCTGGTCGTCCTGACCAAGGCGGACCTCGTCCGGGACGCCGACCACGTCGCCGAGGATGTGGCGGCGGCCGCTCCGGGCGTGGAGGTCGTCTGCACGAGCACGGTGACCGGGGCCGGCCTGGCCCGGATCCGCGAGCTCGTCGACGGACGGAACACGGTCGCCCTGCTGGGGTCGTCCGGACACGGCAAGTCCACGCTCACCAACGCCCTGGTCGGCACCGAGGTGCTGAGCACCAAGGACATCCGGGAGGACGGACGGGGCCGGCACACGTCGGTCCGCCGGGAGCTGGTGCTGCTGCCCGGTGGAGGTGCGGTCATCGACACGCCCGGCCTGCGTGGGATCGGGATGGTCGATGCGGAGGAGGGGCTCGCCCAGACCTTCGCCGACGTCGACGCGCTGGTCGCCCGGTGCCGCTTCGCCGACTGCTCCCACGCAGGGGAGCCTGGCTGTGCCGTGGCGGACGCGGTTGCCACGGGAGCACTGCCGCACCGCAGGTTCGAGAGCTGGCAGAAGCTCCAGCGCGAGATGGAGTGGATGGCCTCCCGCAAGGACGCGCGGTTGCGAGCGGAGCGGCGCACCAAGTGGAAACAGGCGACCAGGGAGTCAGGACGAAGCCGCCCATGACGTCGATCCGCGTGCGGCCCGAGGCGCCCACCGACGTGCAGGAGACCGCCTCGGCTTCGTCCGGGCGAGCTGCCAACGATGGAGCGTGACCTCAGGTTCGTGTCCGCCACGGCGTAGGTTTGCCGACGGTCTCGCATGGAATGCTCAGCGACGACCTCATGTCGAGACGAAGGGTCGTGATGGGAAACGTCAACCTGCCCACGCCGGTCGCGCTCGCCGCGGTCGCGCTCTGCATCCTCGGTGGCTACCTCCTCGGCTGGGTCTCCGGACCGGACACCCCGAGCCGCACCACCGCCACCGTCGAGAGCTACGACCCGGGCAGCGGCCGGCTCTGCCTGACCGGTGACACCGTCGACGACCAGGAGGGCAAGACCGAGGAGGAGACCCTCTGCGGCACCTGGCGGCGCAGCGAAGGCAGCACGTTCCCGCAGCCCGGTGACCGGTTCCGCTTCGTGTCCATGGTCGCCGACGCCTCGCGCAAGGGAGAGTCCGGTGGCGGACCGGTGACCGTGATCTACGGCGACGTCGTCAAGTAGGTGCGCGGTTCGGGCCGACTCGTCCCGTAGATTCTGAGCGTGTCCCAGGAGAAGAGCTCGGAGAGCGCGATCGGTCGGCTGCGGCTACCGGCGATCAACCGGTCCCCCTGGTGGGAGCTCGGCAGGCGGTTGCTGCTCGCCGTGGCGATCCTGGTGTTCACCGTCGCGCTGGTCTACTTCGACCGCGACGGGTACGTCGACAACAACGACCGCAGCGGGGAGGTCGACCTGATCGACGCCCTGTACTACACCACCGTCACCTTGAGCACGACCGGGTACGGCGACATCACGCCCTCCTCGGAGTCGGCCCGGCTGGTGAACGCGTTCCTGGTCACGCCGTTGCGGATCGGGTTCCTGGTCCTGCTGATCGGGACCACCATCGAAGTGCTCGCGACCCAGGGCCGTGAGAGCTTCCGCACCGCCCGCTGGAGGAAGAACATGAACGACCATGTCGTCGTCATCGGCTACGGCACCAAGGGCCGCAGCGCCGTGGAGACGTTGCTCAACAACGGGTGGGACAAGAAGTCCATCATCGTCGTCGACCCGAGCAACGCCGCGCTCGGTGACGCGCACGCCGACGGGCTTGCCGTGCTGACGGGCGACGCCACTCGCCGGGAGGTGCTGCGCCGTGCGGGGGTGGCCGAGGCGAGCCACGTGCTCATCACCACCGACCGCGACGACTCGACAGTGCTGGCCACGCTGACCGTGCGGCAGCTGAACCCGGACAGCTACATCGTGGCCGCGGTCCGCGAGGCGGACAACGTCCCACTGGTGCGGCAGAGCGGCGCGGACTCGGTGATCACGTCCTCCGACGCGGTCGGCCGGCTGCTCGGGCTGTCCTCGTTGAGCCCGACGCTCGGGTCGGTGATGGAGGACCTGCTGACCTACGGGCACGGGCTGGAGGTGGCCGAGCGCGACCTGCTGGTGCCGGAGGTCGGGAAGCCGCCGCAGTCCCTTCCCGACCAGGTGATCGCCGTGGTGCGTGACGGCCAGGTGCACCGGTACTTCGACCCGGTGGTGACCCAGCTCGCTCGAGGCGACCGGCTGATCGTCGTACGCCCGGCCGAGGAGCTGCCGTGGGCGCCGCGACCCGGCACGCACGGGGAGGACGCCACGGTCGACGAGGAGTGAGGGATAGGTCGTACGGGTGATGCCGCTGCGGCGGGATCGGGCCTATCGTCGAGGACATGGGGCCTGACGAGACGCCTCTGCTCGGGCGGATCAGGGAATCCGTGATCGGCGACGACCAGGTGATGGCCGGACCGTTCGGTCCGCGGCGGGTGACCTACGCCGACTACACCGCGTCGGGCAGGGCGCTGGGCTTCCTCGAGGACTTCATCCGGCACGAGGTCCTGCCGCGTTATGCCAACACGCACACCGAGTCCAGCGGCACCGGGCTGCAGACGACCCGGCTGCGTGAGGACGCCCGTCGGATCATTCGCGACGCCGTCGGCGGCGACGACGACACGGTGGTGATCTTCGCCGGCTCCGGATCCACCGGCGCCATCGCCAAGCTGATCGGCATCCTCGGCCTGCGGGTGCCGTGCACGCTCGAGGACCGTTACCACCTCAGTGCGGTGATACCCGCCGAGGAACGCCCGGTGGTCTTTATCGGCCCTTACGAGCACCACTCCAACGAGCTGCCCTGGCGGGAGTCGGTCGCCGACGTGGTCCCCATCTCCGCCGACGCCGACGGGCACATCGACCTGGCACAGCTCGAGCGTGAGCTCGTCGCGCACGCCACTCGGCCGCTGAAGATCGGCTCGTTCTCGGCGGCCAGCAACGTCACCGGCATCCTCAGCGACACGGTCCGAATCGCGTCGCTGCTCCACGAGCACGGTGCGCTGTCGTTCTGGGACTTCGCCGCGGCAGCGCCCTACGTCGATGTCGAGATGTACGACGGACAGGGCGGACGTGGCTACAAGGACGCCATCTTCCTCAGCCCGCACAAGTTCATCGGCGGCCCCAGCACACCGGGCGTCCTCGTCGTACGCCGTGAGCTGCTGTCCAACCGGGTTCCGGACGTGCCCGGCGGCGGGACGGTCGCGTACGTCAACGCCTCCGAGCACCGGTACCTCGACGACCCGGCCCAGCGTGAGGAGGGCGGCACACCGGCCATCGTCGACTCGATCCGCGCCGGACTGGTCTTCCAGCTCAAGCAGGCCGTCGGCATCGACGTGATCCGTTCCCACGAGGAGCACTACCTGCGCCGGGCGATGGCCGCGTGGCAGCAGGAGCCGGCGATCCAGGTGCTCGGCAACCTCGAGGCCGAACGGCTCTCGATCGTCTCGTTCGTCGTCCGCGCTCCCACCGGCCGGTACCTGCACCACAACTACGTGGTGGCTCTGCTCAACGACCTGTTCGGCATCCAGTCCCGCGGCGGATGCTCCTGCGCCGGTCCCTACGGGCACCGGCTGCTGGACATCGACATCGAGCGTTCACGGGCGTTCGGGCGGCAGATCGCGCACGGCTGTGACGGGATCAAGCCGGGCTGGGTGCGCGTGAACTTCAACTACTTCATCTCCGAGACCGTCTTCAGCTACATCGTCGACGCCGTCCGGCTGGTCGCCCGGGACGGCTGGCGGCTGATGGGGGAGTACCGCTTCGACGCCGCGCGCGGACGCTGGCGGCACCTCAGTGGCCCGGTCGAGCCGCCGCTGCGGCTGACCGACGTCGGCTATGGGAACGACGGATCGATGCGCTATCCCCGGCATGACGACGTGGCCCCCGAGACCGAGCTCAAGGCGTACTTGGAGGAGGGTGCCGCGATCCTCGCCGCGGCCCGCCCGCCGGACCAGACCATGGCGCCCTCGCCGGTCACGGCCGACTTCGAGCAGCTGCGCTGGTTCGACCTGCCCTCGGTGTGCCTGGCGGAGTGAGTAGCGCGTCCGGCGTCCGGTTCAGCCGGTACGACGGGCGACGAGGGCTGCGATGTCGTCCTCCCGGGTGTGGTCGCGCACCGACTCGACGAGGTCGTCCAACGCTCTGGCGAGGTCGGCCGAGGCGAGCAGATGGCAGCTCTCCACGACCCGGCGCTGACCCTCATCGATGTCCTCGGTGCGGCGCTCGATCAGCCCGTCGGTGAACGCGAGGACGGCGTCGCCTGGATGCAGTGCCCGCACCACCGGGTTGCGCGACGTGGTCGCGAACCCCAGCGGCCCGTGGTCGCCCAACGGCAGCTGCTCGACGCTTCCGTCCGCGCGGACGAGGACCGGCGGGGGGTGACCGGCGTTGACCGTCCAGAGCTCGTCGCGGTCGGGGTAGGCGACGGCGTACACCAGAGTGACCAGCCGGGTGAGGTCGTAGGTCGCGAACATCACGTCGAGCTTGCCGATCACCGAGCTCGGGTGCGGGTCGATCGCGAGGTAGGCCCGCACCGCTGAGCGCACCTGGCTCATCGCGGCGGCCGCGGTGACACCGCGACCCTCCACGTCGCCGACGAACAGGGCGACCGCACCGTCGGCGAGGGGGACCACGTCGTAGAAGTCGCCGCCCACCTCCGTGCGCCCCGAAGGGCTGTAGTGCACCGCGAGGTCCCAGCCGGATATCGCGGGCAGCGTCTCCGGCAGCACCGCCTGCTGCAGCCGTGCGGCGGCCTGATAGGTCTCGCTGTGCAGCTGGGCGTTGTCGATCGCGGTCGCGGCACGGCGGGCGAGGTCCTCGGCGAACGCGACGTCGCCCCGGTCGAAGCGGCGTCCGCCCTCTCCCGAGACCCAGGTGATCACGCCGAGCACCTTTCCGCGAGCAACCAGAGGGACCACCAGGGCGCTGCGCAGGTTCAGGTCCCGGGCGAGCCGCAGGTGTTCCTCGTCCTGCGTCCCGGCGACGAGCATCTCGTCGGTGATCTCAGGGAGCAGCTCGCTGACGCCGGTGCGCAGCACGTGGTACGTGCCCTGTGAGGTGTCCGGGTCGGACGGATAGCGTCGCTGGAGCTCCTCGGCGAGCGCCACTTTTGCCGGATCCACGTGCGCAACCGCCAGCGTGTGCAGCTCTCCGTCCTCGGCGACGGCGATCGCGCACCAGTCGGCGAAGGTAGGCACCGCCAGCTTTGCGACCTTGCTCAGCGTCGCCTCGTAGTCCAGGCTCGACGCGAGCTCGGCGGAGGCATGGGCCAGGAACTCGAGCCTGAGTCTCTGGTCGGCCGCCTCGGCGACGGCCTTGATCCGGTCCAGCGCCTGGGCGCAGATGTCGGCGAGGATCCCGAGGAACTCCAGCTCGGCGGCGTCGAGGTGCCGCAGCCCGGGGAAGGACAGCGAGATCGCGCCGATCGTCCGGGTGGTGACCTTGAGCGGAAGGCAGATCATCGTGCGCTCGCCGGTCGCGGCCGACTCGAGGTCGGGATAGCGTTCCCTGATCTGGGCGTTGCCGATCAGCAGCACCTGATGGCCTGTCCGCACCGCCTCGCTGACCGGGGTGTTCGCGTGCACCGGGTATGTCGCCCACCGTGACGCGGCGCCGTCGAGCCCGCCGCGCAGGCCCTGGAGCACGAGCGTGTCCGTGTCCTTGTCGGCAAGCAGGGACAGCGAGGCGATGGTCGCACCGGCGGCGTCGGCGGCATGGCTGATCACGATCTTGGTGACCGCCTCGACATGGTCGGCCATCACCAGCTCGGCCGCCACCCGGGCCAGTCGGGCGAGCCGTTCGCCGAACCGCGCCGTCTGGCGGGGCTTCGCGCGCCCGGGCGCTCCGTCCTGAGCGATCAGCAGTGCGCCCACGACCACGCCGTCGCGTCGTAGCGGCGTGCCGCTGACCTGGACCGGTCGCTCCTCGTCAGCGGGCGACAGCGCCATGAGGTCGCCCGACCACCCCTCACCGGCCAGCACCTGCGCGAGGACCTCCTCGGCCGCGCCGCGCTCCTGGTCCCCGAACGCGACCTGCAGCAGCGGCGTGCCGACCAGCTCCTCGGGCGGACCGCCGTACAGCCCGGTCGCGGCCGGGTTGGCGTAGACGACGACACCGCCCCAGTCCACGGCGACCGCGGCGAGCGGGAGGGTTTCCAGGTGCGAGGGGTCGGTCTGGCCCGGCAACGAGCTGCCCGGCCGACCCTGCGGTTGCATGCTCCGATAGTGGCAGTCGGGCGGCTCACGCACCATGCCCCGGAGGAGGGTTGTGGATGGCCCTTCCGGGGCAGAACGGGCGAAAAGGTCCGCGGGGACCTACGTCAAGGTGGGTGGGCGATACTGGGTTCGAACCAGTGACCTCTTCGGTGTGAACGAAGCGCGCTACCACTGCGCCAATCGCCCCTGTTGTCCGTGCGCCGGAAAGATTAGCGCATGATCCCCGGGTCGCTCACATCCCGGGTAGATCGGGAACCCAGCCGGCGAGGCCCTGCACCCAGTCCCAGCCGTCGATGGCCGGGGAGGGCCAGTCGTAGACCGCGACATACGCTGCCACCGCGGCGACGACCACCAGGAACAGCACGCCGGTCAGCACCAGACGTCGCCGGCGGATCCTGGGATCCATCGCCTCCGCCTTCTCCTTGGCCTCCTTTGCCTTCCGCTTCGCGGCTTTCAGCCATCGGTCGGCCCACTCCCACTCCGTGGCGAGGATGCCCAGCCCGAGCGCGATCCCGACGATGCCCGGGCCCGGGGTCACCATCATCACCGCCCCGGCACCCATGACCAGCACGCCGATGGTGGTGACCACGACCTTGGTGGTCAGGGCGAGAGCCGGATGTGAGTGCATCCGCTGGTGCAGCTTCCCCCGCACACGCCCTTCTTGCGCCGGTTCGATGTCCGACGGGGCATCGGTCGTGTTGTCGCTCACGTCGCCTTCGCTGTGTCCGGGATGGCCAGATGGGTCGAGACTAGCCGCCGTGTCGAGACAATTTCCGAGCGCAGATCCGGCCAAATCCGGACACTCCGCCCATGGTGAGCGGCTCCCGGAAAAATAAGTGGCCGACCGACGAGTTTTTCTCGTCATAGCGCCAACCATTCAACGTCTCCCCAATGAAACGCTCTGGGAGGAAAGGCGAGCACTATGGACTACTCGACGAACACCACGCCGCTGGCAGTGACACAGCCGGTGTCCCTCGAACTGATCGACGCTACGGGCGCCTCGACACCGATCGAGGCCGAGCTGCACTACGACCCGAGGGACCCCTACGCCGTGACCACGGTCTTCATGACCGGGCACAGCCAGGTCTGTTGGACGTTCGGACGCGAGCTACTGGCCCAGGGGCTCTACGAGCCGTCCGGCGACGGCGACGTGCACGTGTGGCCCTGCCTCGACGCCGACGGTCACGCCGTCGTGATCATCGAGCTGTGCTCACCTGACGGCGAGGCGCTGGTCCAGGCCAAGACCGGTGACCTGCGCAGCTTCGTGGACCGGATGACGAAGGCGGTGCCGGCAGGCTCCGAGTCCGACCACCTCGACGTCGACGCCACCATCGCCTCGATTCTCGACGCGGAAGTCGCCTGAGCGACCGGTTCGTTACCCTGTGCTTCTGGACCGGAGCCCGAGCCAGCGACGAACCGGAGAGCCGATGCTGTTCAGCCACGACACCGAGCACTCCTTGGCGTGCGTCGTCGACCTGGTGAACTCGGCGCCCTCCGACGGCACCGAGGAGCTGCTCCCGGACCTCGACGCACTCGGAGACTTCGTCGCCAGGCACGCCGTCAGCGAGGTCAGCCAGCTCACCCGTGCCGACCTGCGCGCCGTGCACGAGCTTCGCGCCGAGATCCGTCCGGTCTTCGGCGCCAACGACGAGTCCCGGACCGCCAGGATCATCAACTCGCTCGTCTCGCAGGCGCCGGTGACGCCGCGGCTCACCGATCACGACGGCTACCACTGGCACATGCACTACTTCGCCCCCGGCGCCGCGCTCGCCGACCACCTCGCCGTCGACTGTGGCATGGCCGTGGCCCACGTGGTCTCCGCCGGTGAGGTGGAGCGGTTGCGGGTGTGTGAGGCCCCGGACTGCTCGCAGGTCCTCGTCGACCTGTCCCGGAACCGGTCCAAGCGCTACTGCGACGCGCGGACCTGCGGGAACCGGCTGCACGTAGCGGCCTACCGCGAACGCCAGCGCGCCGCCGGCGTCTGAGGCCGCACCGGCGGCTACGGGTCCGGATCCTCGGCCTCCCTCTGCTTCCACACCGACATCGCCTCACGGGTCAGCGGTCCGGGCGCCTCCAGGTCACGGTCGTCACAGCGCCGTACCGCTTGCACGTCGCGCGTCGTGGAGACCAGGAAGATCTCGTCGGCGCCTCGGAGTACGTCGATCGGCTCGTCAACCTCACGTGCGCCGTACCACTCGAGCAGCAGCGCG
>DASSBE010000129.1:0-9625 GCA_035699065.1 Nocardioidaceae bacterium | reverse complement strand
GACATGCTGCCGGCCCTCGCCACGTCCTACGCGGCCGGCTGGCTGGTCCCCTTCGGCTTCGTGCTCAGCGGCCGCGCCGAGGGCGACTACGCCGTGGCCAGCGACCTGCGTGGCTACGGGCTCGTGCTGGGCGCCCTCGTCGTGCTCGTGATCGGCATCACCGCGCTGTCGCCGCGCCGGGTCCGGACCGGCGGTGGCGCCACCTAGGATGCGCGTTGTGACTGACCAGCCGTTCCGCCCCCCGAACCGAGACCGACGGGTAGCCGTCGCGCTCGCGCTCGGCCTCCTGCTGCTGTTCGGAGGCGTCTACGCCGCCGGCTACTTCTTCACCAGCGACAAGGTGCCCAGGGGTACGACGGTCGCCGGGATCGACATCGGAGGCCTCAAGCCTCAGGCCGCCCGGCGGACCCTCGCCGACGAGCTCGACACCCAGCGGCCGATCGTGGTCAGCGCATCGGGCAAGCGGCACCGGATCGACCCGGGCTCGGCGGGGCTGTCCGTCGACGTGGCGGCGTCCGTGGAGCAGGCCGGTGCCGGCCGCAGCTGGGACCCCGCCCGGATGTGGGACTTCTTCGCCGGCGGTGACGACCTCGACCCCGTCGTCCACGTGGACGAGCCGAAGCTCGCCGCCGCGGTGGAGTCGTTCGCGAAGCAGGTCGACCGGCCGGCGAAGGAAGGCAGCGTCACGATCGTGAAGGGCCGGGCGTCCGCACACCTGCCGCAGACCGGCAGCGCGGTCGACATCCCTGCGGCGGCGTCGGCCGTGCGCGCGGCCTACCCGTCCGCCGACGAGGTGGTCGCCCTCACGGTCCGCACCCTCGAGCCTGAGATCACCGCCGCCGAGGTGCGTGCCGCGATGGAGGAGTTCGCGAACCCGGCGATGTCCGCGCCGGTGATCCTCCAGATCCGCGGGGAGAACGTGGTGCTCCGCCCGGAGGCCTACTCCAAGGCGATCTCGCTGCAGAACGTCGACGGCACGCTCACCCCGACCCTGGACGACAAGGCGCTGCTGAAAGCGGTCGGGCCGGCGATGAAGAAGGTCGCGCTCGCACCCCGCGACGCGAGCGTGCGCCTGGTCAGGGGCCGCCCCCGGGTGGTGCCGGCCAAGGACGGCGTCACCTTCAGGCCCAAGGTCATCACCGACCGGTTCCTGGGCCTGCTGGTCAAGCACGACCAGGGACGCACCCTGCGGCTGCGGGGCATCGTCGACCACCCCGACTTCACCACGGCCGAGGCGCGGAAGCTCGGCGTCAAGCAGGTCGTGTCCTCGTTCACGACCAGCTACCCGCACGCGGACTACCGCAACACCAACCTCGGCCGGGCGGCACAGCTGATCAACGGCACCGTGCTGAAGCCGGGGGAGACGTTCAGCCTGAACGACACCGTCGGTGAGCGCACCGCCGCGAACGGCTTCACCAAGGGCTTCATCATCAGCGACGGCGTCTACAAGGAGGACTACGGCGGCGGGGTCTCGCAGGTCGCGACGACCACCTTCAACGCCGCCTTCTTCGCCGGCCTCGAGGATGTCGAGCACAAGCCGCACTCGTTCTACATCGACCGCTACCCGATCGGCCGCGAGGCCACCGTCGCCTGGGGGGCCGTCGACCTGAAGTTCAAGAACGACACCCCCTACGGCATCCTGATCCAGGCGGGGATCAGGCCGAGCAGTCCGTCGACCTCGGGACAGATGACGGTGAAGATGTGGTCGACCAAGCACTGGGACATCTCCACCAGCACCTCGCAGCGCTACGACTTCACCCAGCCCGACACCCGGCACCTCGACGGCGACGAGTGCGTTCCCAACGACGGGTACGGCGGCTTCGACATCGACGTCTACCGCTTCTTCCACAAGCCCGGCGACAAGCAGGTCGTGCGCAAGGAGACCATGCACACCACCTACACGCCCTCGGACACGGTGGTCTGCTCGTAACCTGGCGGGTCCCGCGTCGTTGAGGGTGCATGAACCGTGTCCGGGTGCGCACCCTGCTGGTCCCGCTTCTCGCCCTTGTCGTCGCGCTGCTCGCCGTCCCGGTCACCGCGGCCGCGGCGGCGGGCCCGTCGTACCCGTATCCGACGCTGGGGTGGCCGCCGGCCGGCGCCAACGACTGGAGCTGTGCGCCGACCCGGGAGCGGCCGTACCCCGCGGTGATCGTGCACGGCACCTTCGGGGACCAGAAGTCGCTGCTGGACAACCTGTCGTTCTCCCTGAAGCGGGACGGCTACTGCGTGTTCGCGCTCGACTACGGCAACCGGGCGACCGGGCCGGTCGAGGAGTCAGCGGCGGAGCTGAAGCAGTTCGTGGACAAGGTCCGCGACGCGACCGGCGCGGCGAAGGTGCAGATCGTCGGCCACTCGCAGGGCGGGATGATGCCGCGCTACTACATCAAGAACCTGGGCGGCGCACCGTTCGTCGAGGACCTGGTCGGGCTCTCACCGTCGAACCACGGCACGTACAGCGCGCAGCTGCTCGCGCCGACGGAGACGTTCTGCTACTCGTGCACGCAGCAGGCGGCCGACTCCGCGTTCCTGGCCGAGCTCAACAGCGGCGACGAGACGCCGGGGGACGTGGACTACACGCAGGTGTCCACCCGGTACGACGAGGTCGTGGTTCCCTACAGCTCCGCGTTCCTGGCCGACAGCCCGCAGAGCACGAACATCACGCTCCAGGACCACTGCCGCCTCGACGCCGCCGAGCACCTGACCATCCCGCTGGACCCGCAGGCGATCCGGTGGGTGCTGGACGCGTTCGACCGGGACGGTCCGGCGGACCCGCGAGCGGCCATCGGCTGTTTGTGAACCAACTGTTGCCGGGGCGTTGCTGCGCTGTTGGAGGGCTGTGGCGTGCCCCGGACGATGCTTGAATCATGAACCTCATCGACTTCCAGAAGCTCCGTTCCGGCCTGCAGGCGAACGCCCACCCCGGGTCACGCTTCGAGCTGAACGCCGTGGAGAACAGCTTCCGGGACGTGCTGCGGGCCAGCGGTGCCTTCGAGGACGTCGAGGTCGAGCACACCGACGACCCGGACCGCCTGGTGATCGCGCTGTGCACCTTCAAGGCGGAGTACGACGAACGTGGCATCGCCGACCTGGTGGCCGCCACGTGGCGCGAGCGGATCCGCTACACCTACTGGGACGCCTCCGCGGTGCTCGTCGAGGACGACCACGTCGAGCTTCAGGCCGCCACCCGGCACAGCCACACCGGCCACTACGTCACGCTGCACGTGGTGGCGCAGAAGGCGGAGCAGGCCGCGCTGCTCGCCGGCTGACGGGTTCACTGTCGGGCAGCGTGTTCGCGGGTGCCCTCCCGGCACCTGGTGCCGGCCAGCCACCCGGTAAGCCCTTGCTCGCCCGGCTGAGCACGGCATCGAGGTCCAGGCCGTAGCGGGGGGAGGCGCCGGGTTCGCTGGCCTCGCCGTGCACCAGGTCGCCGATCGCCGGACCGGACAGGCCGGTGTCGACCGCGCGGATGCTGCCCAGACCCAGCACCTGGTCGTCGGCCTGCAGGAACAGGTGCTGCTGCCGGGCCGCGTCGAGGCGGGACAGTCGGTGTCGCCAGTGCGACCAGGTGCGGTAGAACCCGCGCTGGTGCGAGTGGTCGCGGGCCGCCCGGGTCGCCTGCCTGAGCAGCCGGTCCGCCTCGTCGAAGGCGGCGCCGAGCCGGGCATGGGCCTCACGGCGCACCAGCATCGGCTGCCGCTCGAGAACCGCCGCCTCCATCTCGCCGCGCGCCGCGTCGACCGCGGCCAGCGCGTTGTCGATCTCGTCCACGAGGCTCTCCGATACCGGTGTGGACTCGCGGCGTGCCATGGCTGCTCCCTAGAAGCGTATCTACAAGTTACTAGGAATTATTCATGTCCGCGCGCTTGGCGACCAGGGTCTTTCGGCCTGGGACAGGGTGAGGTAGCGGTACTCGTGGTGGGTCACGAAGCCGAGCCTGTCGTAGAGCGTGAGCGCCGCCGGGTTGTCGCCCCGGGTCTGCAGGTACACCGTGGTCGCACCACGTTCGGCGCCCCACTCGAGCAAGGCGCCCATCACCACGACCGCGAGCCCCTGGCGACGTCGGGCCGGGGAGACCCACACGTTGCTGATCCCGGCCCAGTCGTCGGCGTAGGCGACCCGGCCCTTCGCGACGACCTCGCCCGCGACGACCATCGAGGCAAAACCGACCTGGTCCGGGCCCTCGAGGACCCGCAACGCCGCCGCGCCGTAGGACCGGGCGCGTTCGTCGTCGGCGAGCCAGGCCGGCCCCGCGGTCGGCTCGACCGTCACGGAGGGCGCGGCGACCGGCCCTGTCCGGCGTACCGCCCGCAGTGCCTGGGCGACCGAGCCGAGCTGGAACCGGGTGTCCGCCTCGCCGGGCCGTGCTGAGACCCAGCCGGCGTCCTCGAAGGCGTGGTGCACCTCGGAGCCGACGACCACCTGGGCCTGCGGCGGCAGCCCCTGCCCGGTGTAGAACTCCACGACCGCGGACAGCGCCTCCGGAAACGCCATCGCCGCGGAGCCGACCGCGAGCACCGAGTTGGCCCGCGAGCTGTAGCCGCCCGACGCCCGCAGCACCCACTCGCCCAGCCGCCGCGAGACGAGTGGCGGCCAGCCCTGCACGGCCCGCCGCTCGGCGGCCTCGGCGGAGACCCGGTGCCGCACCGAGGGGCGTGGCGGGACCGGCTTGCCGGAGACGATGTCGGCGATCGCGATCGCGGCCACCGCACCGGACTCGTCGCGCACGGTCGTCGTCCCCTCCGCCCAGGACTCCATCACGCCCAGCAGGTCGGTCATCGCCGGGCCGCCGGTGGGGCCGGTCTCACCGTGCACGATCCTGCGCACCACGACGCGTTGCCCGACGCAGTGCGGTCCGAGCCCGGGAGGCGTGGTCACGGCAGGGTCTTTCAGTAGGTGGACCTGAGTTCGGGTCGGCGGACCCAGGACGAGATACTAGGCTGTACACGTCCGGCGGACGTGATCCGGAGCTTTCATCGAGGAGGAACAAGGTGACGTACGTCATCGCGCAGCCGTGTGTGGATCTGAAGGACAGGGCCTGCGTCGACGAGTGCCCAGTCGACTGCATCTACGAAGGTTCCCGGATGCTCTACATCCACCCCGACGAGTGCGTCGACTGCGGTGCCTGCGAGCCGGTCTGCCCGGTTGAGGCGATCTTCTACGAGGACGACACGCCGGAGCAGTGGAAGGAGTACTACACCGCGAACGTCGACTTCTTCGACGACCTCGGTTCGCCGGGCGGCGCGGCCAAGCTCGGCGTGATCGAGAAGGACCACCCGATGATCGCCGCGCTGCCGCCGCAGAACCAGGAGTGAGCCCCGGGCCGGTCTCCGGCATCCTCCCGGACTTCCCCTGGGACCAGCTCCGGGAGTACGGCGCACGCGCCCGCACGCATCCGGCCGGCATCGTCGACCTGTCGATCGGGACCCCGGTCGACCCCACCCCGCAGGTCGCCCAGGCCGCCCTGCGCGGCGCCGCGGACTCGCCCGGCTACCCGACGACGCTCGGACGGGTCGACACCCGCCAGGCCTGCATCGACTGGCTCGCCCGCCGCTTCGGCGTGACCGGGCTGGAGCTGGACTCGGTGCTTCCCGTGATCGGCTCCAAGGAGCTGATCGCCTCGATGCCGAGCCACCTCGGTCTCGGCGCGGGTGACCTGGTCGTCTACCCGGCGCTCGCCTACCCGACCTACGAGGTCGGTGCGCGGCTGGCCGGAGCCCGCACCTTCGCCACCGACGCCCTGACCGCCGTCGGCCCCGAGCGGGTGTCCCTGGTCTGGATCAACTCACCGTCGAACCCCACCGGCAGGGTGCTTCCGGTCGACCACCTGCGCAAGGTGGTGGCCTGGTGCCGTGAGCGCGGAGCGCTGCTGGTCTCCGACGAGTGCTACATCGAGCTGAGCTGGGAGACCGATGCCGGCCACCGGCCCGTCTCGGTGCTCCATCCCGACGTCTGCGACGGCGACCACACCGGGATCGTCGCCGTGCACTCGCTCTCGAAGCGCTCGAACATGGCCGGCTACCGGTCGGCCTTCGCGGTCGGAGATCCCGGCGTCATCGGCGAGCTGCTCGCGGTCCGCAAGAACCTCGGCCTGATGATGCCCGGTCCGCAGCAGGCTGCGACACGGGCCGCGCTCGACGACGACCTGCACGTCGCGGAGCAGCACGCGCGCTACGAGGCCCGCCGTACGGCCTTGAGGACGGCGTTCGAGGCGGCCGGCTTCCGCATCGACCACTCCGAGGCCTCGCTGTACCTCTGGGCGACGCGCGGGGAGCCCTGCTGGGACACGGTGTCCTGGCTGGCCGACCGCGGGGTCCTCGTCGCGCCCGGAGAGTTCTACGGCCGTGCCGGAGCCGAGCACGTGCGGATCGCGTTCACCGCGACCGACGAACGTGTCGGCGAGGCAGTCGCGCGGCTCGCCTAGTTCGAAGCCTGCCGCGGGGCGGGCATTGCCATGGCCTGGGCCAGCATCGGCGCCCGGATCGGCGCCGTCGACCCGATCTTGACCGCCGAGACGGCTTCGATCCGGATCACCGAGTGCTCGAGCTCCTGCGAGCTGAGCACGACCCCGAACCCGTCCACCGCCACGACCTGGCCGGGAATCCACTCGCCGGCGACCAGGATCTGCACCGGGATCTCGTTGTCGCGGGCACGGTTCAGCGCCGTCCCGATGGTGTAGAGCGTCGATTCGCTGCTCATGATTGCGATCCCCCCCGGGTTCGTTTAATCCTCTTCATGGTCATACAGCCGGATGGCGACGTCAATGACCCATGTGCACTAGTGAATGGTGGTTCGGGCGCTACGCGACGTCGACGTGCACGTGGTCGCGGTGCTCGAGGATGGCACGGTCACCGGGGCCGGAGCCGGGGTCGTAGTCGCGCCAGCCCGCCTCGGACCGCGGACCGGCGGTCCAGATCTTGTCGTCGAAGATCACGTGCTCGATGAGCAGCCGGTCGGCGTGCGCGACCAGGTACTGCGCGATCGCCCAGCCGTGGCGCTGGTTCCGCTCGCTCACGGGGCGGACGAAGATGTCGAGTGCGCGGCCGTCGTAGTGCGCCGAGCCCTCCATGTGCCCGGTCGACACCCCACCCGGGGCGAAGCCGCCCAGCGCAAGGTCACCGAACGCCCGCGCCAGGTCCCGGCGGACCGCGTCGGCCCGCGGGGTCAGCCCGTCGCGGCGCATGTCCTCGTGCTCCGGCTCGTCCTCCGCGTCCTTGACCACACAGCTGAACCGGCCATCGGGGCTGTAGCCGGTGAGCGCCGAGGCCAGCGCACGCGCGTCCTCGGCATGGTCCTCGTAGGCCTCCGGGAACCCGGACCGCTGCACCTGCTGTGCCGCCTCGGTGATCCGCATCTCCTCGTAGCCGTCGACCTTCTCCAGCTCGTCGTAGAACTTGTTCGTGGCGTAGTAGGGGTCCTGCAGCTGCGCCTCGGTGCCCCAGCCCTGGGACGGCCGCTGCTGGAAGATTCCGACCGAGTCGCGGTCCCCGTGGTCGAGGTTGTGGATCTTGCTCTCCTGGTACGCCGTGGCCAGGGCGATCGAGACCGCACGGGCCGGCAGGCCCCGTCGCACACCGATGGCCGCGATCGTCGCCGCGTTCTCCGCCTGCTCCAGGGACAGGTCGACGACCACGCCACCCACCTCGGCCCGGCAGCCCTCCGGGTCGGGGAGCGGACCGGTGCCGCGGTAGATCATCACGCCGACGGCCGCCACCAGGGCAAGGAGGACCACCCCGACCAGCAGCAACCGGGCCGCGCCAGGTTCAGTCGTTCGCATGGAGGTCGACGTTGAGCGCGATGCCCTCGCCCTTCCAGGGCACCGCCTCGATCGCGCCGGTGACCGAGTTCCGGCGGAACAGGATGTTGTTCTCGCCGGAGAGCTGGCCGGCCTTGATCAGCTTCGGCTTCTTGTCAATGTCCGCGATGGTCACCTTGGTGCCGGCCGTGACGTAGCAGCCGGCCTCGACCACGCAGTCGTCACCGAGCGAGATCCCGATGCCGGCGTTGGCGCCGACCAGGCACCGCTCGCCGACCGAGATCACCTGCTTGCCGCCGCCGGACAGGGTGCCCATGATCGACGCGCCGCCGCCGATGTCGGAGCCGTCGCCGACGACCACGCCGGAGCTGATCCGGCCCTCCACCATCGAGGCGCCGAGGGTGCCGGCGTTGAAGTTCACGAAGCCCTCGTGCATGACGGTGGTGCCGCTGGCCAGGTGTGCGCCGAGCCGGACCCGGTCCGCGTCGGCGATCCTGACCCCGGTGGGCAGCACGTAGTCGGTCATCCGCGGGAACTTGTCCACGCCGAGCACGTTCACCGGCCGCCCGGCCGCACGCAGCCGCAGCCGGGTCTCCTCGAAGCCGTCCACGGCGCACGGCCCGGCGTTGGTCCACACCACGTTGGTGAGCACGCCGAACAGGCCGTCCAGGTTGATGCTGTGCGGGCTGACCAGCCGCGTGCTGAGCAGGTGCAGCCGCAGCCACGCATCGTGCGCGTCGGTGGGCGCGGACTGCAGGTCCTCGACCACCGTGTGCACCACGGTGCGGCGCACCCGGCGCAGCTCGTCGGTGCCCTCGAGCTCGAGGAGCTGCTTCTTCAGGGCCTCGTCGGTGTCGTCGCCGTCGGTGGTGTTTCCGAGGCGGGGCGACGGGTACCAGGTGTCGAGCACGGCCCCCTGTGCGCCGTCGCCGGTGCCTCCGAGCGTCGCGAGCCCGTAGGCCCACGCCCGCGTCGGGAGATCTGTGGCTGCCTGCTGGTCGGTGTCGGTCACGGGTGCAACGCTATCCAACCGGGGAAAGGAGAAGGACATGACGGCCAGAGCCCGCTGGAAAGAGCTCTGCATGGACACCTCCGGCGATGACGCCCTCGGCCGGTTCTGGGCCGACGTCCTCGGCCTCGAGTTCGCGCCCTCCGACGACGTGGTCGGCGATGTCGTGGGTGATGTCGAGGGCAAGGGCATCGCGATGTGCAAGGTGCCCGAGGACAAGACCGTGAAGCAACGGGTGCACATCGACGTGCACGCCGGGTCTGTCCAGGAGCTGGTCGACAAGGGTGCGTCCGTCGTACTGCCGGCGGAGGAGTCCGGTTTCCCGTGGACGGTGCTGCGTGACCCGGAGGGCGGCGAGTTCTGCGCGTTCCTGCGCGACGACGTGCCCGACTACCGGTTCTTCCAGCTCGTGGTCGACGCGGAGAACGCCGAGGAGATCGCCCGCTGGTGGGCCGGCGTGCTCGGCACCGAGGCGACCAGCCACAGCACGCCCGACTGGTGGGGGATGCGCGACGTGCCCGACATGCCGTTCGAGCGGCTGACGTTCGGGCAGGTGCCCGAGCCGAAGACCGTGAAGAACCGGATCCACTGGGACCTCTACGCCGACGTCGCCGACATGGAAGCCGCCGGCGCGCGTGTGCTGCGCGAGCAGGACGACGAGATCGGCTGGACCGTGATGGCCGACCCGGAGGGCAACGAGTTCTGCGTCTTCGAGGCGCGTGGTTCGATGGGCGCATGACCTCTGACCTGTCCACGCAGCTCGACCTGCGCCTCGACACCGTCACGCTGACCGAGCACCTGGTCGACATCGAGTCGGTCAGCGGCAACGAGCAAGCCGTCGCCGACGCGGTGGAGTCCGCCCT
>DASSBE010000128.1:0-4358 GCA_035699065.1 Nocardioidaceae bacterium | reverse complement strand
GGCGAGGCCGGCCTGGCCGGCGCCGATCACGACGACGTCGAGGCAGTCGGTGGACGGGGGAGTCAGCATCAGAACACCAGGTCCTTGTAGCTGAGCAGCTCCTCGACGATCCGTGGGTCGACCTTGTCGGGGGAGCCGGCGTCGTACGGCGGCTGCGGGTCGTACTCGATGCCGCACTGGATCGCGTGCGCCCGCTCGTCCCCGGCGATCCGGCCGGCCAGCGTCAACCCCATGTCGATCCCGGCGGAGACTCCGGCAGCGGTGACGTACTTCCCGTCGAACACCACCCGTCCCTCGGTCGGGATCGCCCCGTGCTGCGCGAGGTCGTCGCGGCGGACCCAGTGGCTGGTGGCGCGGCGTCCCTCGAGCAGGCCGGCTGCGGCGAGGATCAGGGAGCCGGTGCACACGGCGGTGGTGTACATCGACGCGCGGTCGACGGTGCGCAGCCAGTCGTGCACCACGCCGTCCAACATGTGCCCCTGCTGGCCGATTCCGCCCGGGACCACGACCAGATCGGGCCGGGTGACGTCCTCCAGCGTCGCGTCGGCGTGGAGAGCCAGCGTGCCGAGGTCGGTGCGCACCGGCCCGACGCGCTCGCCGACGAACACGGCGCGGGCGCCGGGCATCCGGCTGAGCACCTCGTAGGGTCCGACTGCATCGAGTGCGGTGACCTGCTCGAAGAGGAGGATGGCGATCTGCATGGCGTGCTCCAAGGCGTGGGAGGGCCGACCGGCGTGGTCGGCGGGTATCCCGAACGCTAGGGAGCACCGGCACCGGGTCGCACCGGCGAAACCACCGGGTTCGCGGGACCGGTTCTGGGCCGGGCTCAGTCCAGCGGCAGCCCGACCAGCTCGGTGCGCGAGGTGATCCCGGTCTTTGTGAACACGTTGCGCAGGTGGAAGTCGATCGTGCGCGGGCTCAGGAACAGCTGCGCCGCGACCTCCCGGTTCGACAGGCCTTGCTTCACGAGGCCGGCGACCTGGACCTCCTGCGCTGTCAGGGTGGAGGCGGTGGACGGGTCCCGTTTGCGGGCGGTCTCCCCGGAGGCGCGCAGCTCCTGGGTCGCCTTCTCGGCCCACGGCCGTGCGTCGAGGTCCTCGAAGGTGGCCAGGGCGGCGCGCAGCTGGTCCCGCGCATCGACCCGGCGCCGGGAGCGGCGCAGGAACTCGCCGTAGGCCAGCTGTGTGCGTGCTCGGTCGAAGGTCCGTGACGAGTCGGCGTGCAGTCCCAGGGCCCGCTCGAAGTGTCGCTCCGCCTCGGCGCCGTCGCTGAGCAGGGCCCGGCCGTGAGCGGCGACGGCGCCGGCCCAGGGCTGGCCGGTCGCGTCGGCGAACGCCTCGAGGTCCGCGACCCACAGTGCCGCGGTCTCCGACTGGTCCGCGCGCACGGCGGCCTCCACCCGGTCGACCGCCGCCATCCGCTTGACGATGTCGTGCGAGATCTGGGCCAGCTGGTGGAAGGCCGCGGCCGGGCGGTCGGCGGCCTTGACCGCCTTGGCCCACCGGGTGACGTCGCGCAGGAGCACGTCCAGGATCCCCATCGGCTGGGTGGCGATGGCCTGCTCGATCTGTGCGAGCAGCGCCTCGAAGCCGTCCTCGTCGCGCAGCGCGCACAACAACAAGGTCCAGGCGCGGGGCATCTCCACGAGCACGGTCTGGCCGGTCTCCTCACCGAGGCCCAACGCCTCCTGCGACCGGGCCGCTGCCGCGGCCCACTGGCCGGAGGCCACGTCGGTCAGCGCCAGCCGGGTCAGCGAGTAGAGCACCATGACCATCGCGCCGGTGTCGCGGGCCCGCGCCAACAGTCGGCCGTGGTAGGCATAGGCGGCGGCGTCGTCGCCGAGGTGTAGGGCTGCGATGCCGAGGTTCGGCAGCAGGTCCTGGTCGTCGTCGTCGAGCATCTCCGCGGTCTCGAACACCGAGCTCAGGACGGCCGCCGCCTCGACCCATTCGCCCGCGGTGACGTGCTGGAGGCCGACGATCAGCTGCCCGAAGCAACGCTCCCGGGGGAGCGCGCCCTCACCGGGCACCGCGGCGAAGTGCCGCGGGTCGATGCCGACCCCCGAGTCACCGCCGAAGGCGGCCAAGGCCGCGCCGAACATCGCCATCTCGCGGGCCCGCCGCGGGTCCGTGGGGGCGACCTCCTGGGCGGCCTGCATGATCATCCGGTGCGCGACCTGCACCGAGCCGGTGTTCCACTCGATCCGTGCCCGCAACCGGGCGACGTCGGCCCTGACCCCGGGGTCGGTGGCGTTGGCCTTCGCCAGCTCGGACAGCGCCTTGGCCCGGGTCGGCTGGCCGGTGAGCCACGCGCAGCGTGCGGCGGCGTACTGCCGTCGGGCCCGCCCCTCGGTGTCCAACGTCAGCTCCGCAGCCCGCTCGAAGGCGGCCGCGGCCGCCTCGTGACCACCCCGGTGATGGGCTCGTTCCGCGGCCAGGTCGAGCTCCGCGACGACCGCCTCGTCCGGTTCCGTCACCGCGGCCGCGCGGTGCCATGCCCGCCGGTCCGCGTCCTCCTCGTAGACCATCGCCCCGGCCAGCGCCTCGTGCGCCTGTCGCCGCTGCACGCTGGTCGCCCCGTTGTAGACCGCCGAGCGGACCAGCGGGTGCCGGAGGTGGATCCGGCCGTCGACGACCTCGACCAACCCGGACTGCTCCACCTCGTCCATCGCCTCGGGATCCGCGCCCAGCGACCGGGCCGCCTGCTCCACGGTGCTCAGTCGCGCGGAGTCGTCCGCCGCGGCGGCCAGGAGCAGGGCCTGCTGCGCCGGTCCGCTCAACCGTCCTGCCCGTTCGCGGAACGCCCGCTCGACGGCACCGGTCACCGGGATCCGGCGCGGTAGCGGCGCCCGGCCGGTCAGCTGGTCGGCCGACAGCAGCCCGGGCAGCTCGACGAGCGCGAGCGGGTTTCCTCCGGTGCTCACCAGCAGCTGCGCACCGACCTCCGCGGAGACCGGGGCACTGGCACGCTGGCCGAGCAGCTCGGTCACCGCGGCCCGGTCGAGGCCACGGAGGGGCAGCGCCGGCAAGTCACCGCTCTCGAAGACCCGGACATCACCGTCCCGGGCGCCGAACAGCATCGCGACCGGCTCGACCTGCAGCCGCCGGGCGACGAACTGCAGGGCGGCCGCGGACGCGTCGTCGAGCCAGTGCGCGTCATCGACCACGGCGAGCAGTGGCTGTTCCTCCGCCGCTTCCGCCACCAGGCTCAAAGCACCCAAGAACAACAGGAAACGGTCACTCTCCGCACCCGCGACCTCACCGAACGCGACACGCAACGCGCGGGCCTGCGGCTCGGGGAGCTGGTCGGCCAGGCTCATCACCGGCAGCAGCAACCGGTGCAGGGCCGCGAACGGCAGCGCGGTCTCGGACTCGATGCCCTGGGTGCGCAGCACCCGCATCCCGTCCGCATTCGCCGCGGCGTCGTTGAGAAGCACCGACTTCCCGGCGCCCGGCTCGCCGCGGACCACCAGGGCACCGCCCAGGCCGGTCCGGGCACCGTCCAACAACGCCGCGATCGCGGCGCGTTCCTTGTCCCGGCCCACGATCGACACCGGGGGAGAGTACCTCGCCGGGTCGCCTACCTGGCGGGAAACCTGGTGATTCCACCGGCGCGACCAGGTGCCCTCCGGCACGAGGGTGGAGCCATCAGAGAACACCGACTCAGGAGGCCGTGATGGCGTCGTCGATCTGGATCGAAGAGGAGTCCGGCACCTGCACGACGTACCGGCACCCGCACAACGGCTACTACGCCGGCGACTTCGCCCGGACCGAGCAGGGCCCGACGCGTCCTCAGCTGAGCCATTACCCCCTCCCTGAAGGAGCACTGTCATGAGCAACACCACCACGCCGGTCACCACCCGGTTCGAGGTCCGCGGCATGTCCTGCGGCCACTGCGTGAATGCCGTCAGCACCGAGGTGGGCGCGATCTCCGGCGTCCAGGGCGTCGAGGTCGACCTCCCCACCGGCACGGTCACCGTCACCAGCAGCGGCCCGATCGAGCGCAGCGCCGTAGACGCCGCGGTCGACGAGGCCGGATACCAGCTCGTCTGAAGCACCCTCAACCACCCGAACCGGAACGACCCAGGAGCACGCGATGACCCAGACCACGTCGGCACCCGCCGAGTGCACCCTCGACATCGGCGGGATGACCTGCGCGTCCTGCGTGGGTCGCGTCGAGAAGGCGCTGACCAAGGTCGACGGCGTCTCCGCGGCACAGGTCAACCTGGCCGCGGAGACGGCCACCGTCAGCTACGACCCCGGGGCGGTCCGGCCCGACCAGCTCGCCACCGCGGTCGCCGCCGCCGGCTACACCGGCACGCCGCGGACGGTGGCGCCGGACGCGACGGGTCCGACGGG
>DASSBE010000127.1:0-7794 GCA_035699065.1 Nocardioidaceae bacterium | reverse complement strand
CCACCGCGGGCAACCGCGCGATCGACCGGATCCGCCGCGAGAAGCAGCGCGACGCCAAGCACCAGGCGGCCCTCATGCACCACGACGACATGCCCCACGAGCACACCGGACCGGTCGAGGACGACCGCCTCAGACTCATCTGCACCTGCTGCCACCCGGCGCTTGCACCGGAGGCGCGGATCGCACTGACGCTCCGCCTGCTCGGTGGACTGACTGTGGCCGAGATCGCGCAGGCGTTCCTCGTGCCCGAGACCACGATGGGGCAGCGGATCACGCGGGCGAAGAAGAAGATCGCGGCGGCGAAGGTGCCCTACCGGGTGCCCGAGGCCGCCGATCTTCCCGAGCGGCTCGGCGGCGTGCTCACGGTCCTGTTCCTGGTCTTCAACGAGGGCTACCTCGCCACCGGTGACGGCGACCCGGTGCGCGCCGAGCTCACGGGCGAGGCCATCCGGCTGACCCGGGCGCTTCGCCGGCTGCTCCCCGAGGAGCCGGAGGTGGCCGGCGTGCTCGGGCTCCTGCTGCTCACCGAGGCCCGGCGTGAGGCTCGCGTGCGCGAGGGGCAGCTGGTCCCGCTCGGCGAGCAGGATCGCGCCGGCTGGGACCGCGGGCTGATCGCCGAGGGACACGACCTGGTCCGCGAGTGTCTCGCGATCAACCGACCCGGCCGTTATCAGATACTCGCCGCGATCAACGCCGTGCACACCGACGCCCCCACCGTGTCGGACACGGACTGGTCGCAGGTGGTCGCCCTGTACGACCAGCTGACCCGGCTCGACCCGTCGCCGATCGTCGCACTGAACCGCGCGGTCGCGGTCGCGGAGCTGGACGGCCCGAAGGTCGCCCTCGCCCTGGTCGACCGGCTGCCGCTCACGGGCTACCACGCGTGGCACGTCGCCCGCGCCGACCTGCTCCGCAGGCTCGGCCGGACCGTCGAAGCGAAGGAGGCGTACGACGCCGCCATCGCCGCCACCCGGAACTCCGCCGAGCGCGCCGACCTGAGCAGGAAGCGTGGCGAGCTGGTCTGAGCGGCCTCACCACTCTGGAGAGGCGGCCACCCGCGGGGACGGAAAAGCCGCAGGCCGGGCACGTGGCCCGACCTGCGGCTTTGCTTGTGGGCAGGGGCGGGGTCGAACCGCCGACCTTCCACTTTTCAGGCGGACGCTCGTACCAACTGAGCTACCTGCCCTCACAAGCACTCGGCGAGCCACCTGACCTGCACGAAATGCGGTCGTGAACTCGATCGAGCGGGTACGAGCATACATGGGGTATCTGTGCTGTGTTGTATCGGCGTGTGACATCCGAGGTCGCCTCGTGCGTGGGAAACCGTCGGGGAAACAGCACTACGCACAGGCGGAACCAGGCACGTCCTCGGACTACGCCTGTGCCTTGAGGGTGAGCGGCCCCGTCTTGGATTGACCTGGGACTTGTCCCCGCAAAACCGGTTAGCTCCTCGCGTCGCCTCAGTCGGTGGTTGGATCGGTCGCGAATGGTTCTGACGGAGGAGTCATGTTGAGTGAGGCGCCAGTCCCGGTCCTGGTCTGCGCGGTGTTGCTGCTTGCGTTGGTTGTTGCCGTGGGCGTCGTAGCGCTGCCCGGATGGTGGCGTGGCAGCTCACTGCTTGGCCCGGAGGACCCTCCCCTGGGGTGGACGCTTCCGCCTCAACTGTGGCGTCGCTTGGCCTACGGCCTGTCGGTCAGCTTGCCGATGCTCGGACTAGCGGCACTCGCGACATTGCTGAGTCGGATCAGCAGGACCGCTGCTGACGCCGTTCTTGGGGCCGTCCTTCTGCTCGTACTGCTGTGGCTGACCGAGGTGCTCTTCGCGCGGCCTCGCTTACTCATCCCACCGGCCTGGCGTCCTGACAGAGCGCGCTCAACCGCGCAGGAGTAGGGGACTTCAGGCCCGGTGGCCCTTGGATCGGATATCCATGTGTGCCTGGCGGCAACCGCTGGCTTTTGTCGCCATCTCGGTCGGGCTTGGCCAAATCGACGATAGGCATATGCTTGCCCCATGCAATCAACGCCGCAGTCGGAGGGCAGTGAGCGGTTCGACGACCCGACGTCGCCCGAGGAGGCGGTGATCGGTCTGCTGATGCAGGCGGGTCGCAGGCTGCGCACACGTCACCCCGAGGACCAGGTCGAACCCTCCTGCTTCCCGCTGGCCAAGCACCTGATGTTCCACGACGCGATCCGCGTCTCCGACCTGGCAGCGATGGTCCACCTGGACGCCTCGACCGTGAGCCGGCAGGTCAGGACCCTGGAGGACAAGGGGATCGTCGAGCGCACGGACGACCCCGCCGACGGCCGCGCGAGCCTGATCCGGATCAGCGACGACGGCCGAGCCGTCATGCAGGCCGCCTTCCAGCGCCGCTTCCAGCGGATCACCCACGCCCTCGAGCCGTGGTCCGACCACGACCGCGCCGAGCTGCAACGACTGGTCACCCGGCTCGCGGCAGACCTGCGCGAGTCACACGAGCACGAAGAGTCACGGAGTCATTGATGCCGAAGTCCCCGCCCGCCAACGCGCACACCGCCGACTCCGAAGGCTACCTGTCGCACAGACAGATCCTGGTCGTCATGGGTGGCCTGATGGCCGGCATGTTCCTGGGTGCCCTGGACCAGTCGATCGTGGCGACCGCGTTGCCCACCATCACCAGTGAGCTCGGCGGCCTGGACAAGCTGTCCTGGGTGGTGACCGCCTACATGGTCACCGCCACCGCCGTGACGCCGCTGTGGGGCAAGATCTCCGACCTGTACGGGCGCCGGCTGATCTTCCAGGCCGCGATCGTGATCTTCCTGCTCGGGTCCCTGCTGTCCGGGCTGTCCCAGGACATCGGCCAGCTGATCGTGTTCCGGGCCGTCCAGGGCGTCGGCGGAGGTGGCCTGTTCGCGCTCGCCATGGCGACCATGGGCGACGTCGTCCCGCCGCGTGAGCGCGGGAAGTACGGCGGCTACTTCGGCGCCGTCTTCGGCACCTCCAGCGTGCTCGGCCCGGTGCTCGGCGGGTTCTTCGCCGACGGCCCGGGATGGCGCTGGATCTTCTACATCAACATCCCGATCGGCGCCGCAGCCCTGGTCGTCACCACGGTCGCGCTCCGCATCCACCACGTACGCCGGCCGCACAGCATCGACTACCTGGGCGCCACCAGCATCGTGGCCGCGGTGACCTTGTTCCTCCTGTTCACCAGCTGGGCCGGACCGGACCACGGCTGGGGGTCGCCGCTGGCGCTCAGCCTGCTCGGAGCGGGCATCGTGTTCGCCGTCGCCTTCGTGTTCATCGAGCTGAGGGCGGTCGAGCCGATCATCCCGATGGTGCTGTTCCGCAACTCGATCTTCAGCATCAGCAACATCTTCGGCGTGATCATCGGGTTCGCGATGTTCGGCGTGATCGTCTTCATGCCGGTCTACCTGCAGGTCGTCGACAACATGAGCCCGACGAAGTCCGGACTCGCGCTGCTGCCGATGGTGGTGGGCATCTTCAGCACGTCGATCTCGTCCGGGATCGCGATGAGCCGCACCGGGCGCTACAAGATCTTCCCGGTCACCGGTGCGGCCACCATCGCAGTGGCGCTGTACCTGCTCTCCCGCCTGGACGTGAACAGCCCGTACTGGCACGTGGCGATCTTCATGTTCCTCTTCGGTGCCGGACTCGGCCTGACCATGCAGACCATCGTGACCGCCGTCCAGAACTCGGTGGACCGCACGCACATGGGCACCGCGACCAGCTCGGTGATGTTCTTCCGGCAGATGGGCGGAACCTTCGGCGCCGCCGTCTTCGGTGCGATCCTGACCAGCCGGCTCGCGGTGCACATGGCGGCGGAGTTCCCCGGCCAGTCCTCCTCCGCGGCGGCCGCGGGCGACGTCACCGGGAACGTCGCTGCGATCAAACAGCTCCGGGAGACCGCCCCGGAGGTCTACCACAAGATCCTCGACGCGTTCGCGCTGTCACTGCACGACGTCTTCCTGTCCGCGCTCCCGGTGGTGCTGATCGCGCTGGTGGTGGCGCTGTTCATCAAGGAGATCCCGCTGCGGCAGCGGGGACAGGCCGAACCGGCCGGCGCGGACAGCGTCGCCGGGCCGCCCCCTGGCTAGGCTCGGGGGTATGGCGACGTACTTCGACGTGCACCCCTCCGACCCCCAGCCGCGCTCGATCGGGAAGGCCGTGGAGATCATCCGCTCCGGCGGGCTGATCGCCTACCCGACCGACTCGTGCTTCGCCCTCGGCTGCGCGCTGGGGAACGCGGAGGGCAAGGAGCGGATCAAGCAGATCCGGAAGCTGGACGACAAGCACCACTTCACGCTGGTGTGCCGCGAATTCGCGCAGCTCGGCCAGTTCGTGCACATCGACAAGGGCGTCTTCCGGGCGGTCAAGGCGGCGACCCCCGGCTGCTACACGTTCATCCTCCCGGCGACCCCGGAGGTGCCCCGCCGGCTGCTGCACCCGAAGAAACGGACGGTCGGCGTCCGGATCCCGGCGCACCCCGTCGCCCGGGCGCTGCTGAGCGAGCTCGGCGAGCCGATGCTGTCCAGCACGCTGCTGCTGCCCGACGACGAGGACCCGATGACCCAAGGCTGGGAGATCAAGGAGGCCCTGGACCACCAGGTGGACGCGGTGATCGACTCGGGGGAGTGCGGTGCGGTGCCGACCACGGTGGTGGACTTCTCCTCCGGGGTGGCCGAGGTGGTACGCCGGGGCTCGGGAGACCCGTCGCGGTTCGAGTAGACCGCCGACGGGGTCCCGACGAAGGCGGGCTCAGGCCTCGAGGACCGCCTCGTGGTGCTCGAGGCGGGGGAGCCGGTCGAACCAGGCGTTCTCGCCCGGCCTGCCGAGGTTGACCACGACCAGCGACTTGAGGTTCTTGCCCTCGAAGAAGTCCCGGTCGATGCCCTCGGCGTCAAAGCCGCCCATCGGGCCTGCGGCGAGGCCGGCCGCGCGGACGCCGAGGAAGAAGTAGCCGGTCTGCAGGGTGGCGTTGAACTTCGCGGCCTGCTCGCGCGCCGCGTCGTCGGCGAAGGCGTCCTTCGCGCCGGCGAAGTGCGGGAAGGTGCGCGGCAGGTGCTCGTGGAACTCGGTGTCCGCGGCCAGGATCGCCACCAGCGGCGCGTTCGCGGTCTTGTCGCGGTTGCCGTCGGCCATGTGCTTGAGCAGGCGCTCGCGCGGCTCACCGTCGCGGACCAGCACGATCCGCAGCGGCTGGACGTTCATCGCGGTGGGCGCGTACTTCACCAGGTCGTAGATCGCGGCGATCTGTTCGTCGGTCACCGGCTCGTCGGTGAACGTGTTCGCGGTGCGGGCCTCGCGGAAGAGGAGGTTCTGGGCGTCGGGGGACAGTTCGAGAATGTCGGTCATGTCCGGTCACAACGGTAGTTGACGATTCAACATTCCGGGTCTCGGCCGTGTCCCCGGTCACGCCGACCCTGCCCGTCGTACGGCTGGAGACCAGGCTGGAAACACCGATCGCCCTGGAGCGGCTGCTCCAGGGCGATCCTCGGCGACCCCGACGGGACTCGAACCCGCGGCCTCCGCCGTGACAGGGCGTTCCGTGGCCTGACGGCCGTCGTCGGCTGGCATTGAGATCCGGCGAAACCGCAGGTCAGATGGGGTGTGCTGCGTGGCCTGAGGCGTCACGATAGGGGATTGTTTTACCGGACGACGCCGGCCCTCCCCGACCGATGACTTCTGTGCAGCTACGAAGTCGTAGTGCTAGCAACCGCGCCCAGCGGCGCACGAACATCAAGGGAAACGAGCAAGCATGGCTACGTTCATGACCATCGGTTACGGCGACCGCGCCGGGTTCAAAGCAACTGCACGAGCTGTCCGCGATGCGTGATCCACAATCCCGGAAGGGTGAGGGAGCGGGAAGCGAGGTCTCGCCGCCGACCGTCACCCCGGTTCTCGTGGCCGAGTTGCTCGCCGAGGGTGAGCGGATGCCGGTCTACGTGCACGTCATCGACCATCCCGACGCGCGCGTGCTTGTCGACACCGGCATGACGCAGCTGCACCCGGCGGTGGCCGACATGGATCCACGCCTGATTCCACTGAGCGCGCAGGCCGGCTTCGACCTGTCCAGCATTGACGTCGTCATCAATACGCACCTCCACTTCGACCACTGCGGCGGCAACCACCTCTTCACCGGCAGGCCGATCTACGTCCAGCGCCGAGAGCTCGACGACGCGCGCAGCGAGGACGACTACACGATCCGGGAGTGGGTCGAGGCCCCCGGCGTGCAGTACGTACCGGTCGACGGCGCGCTCGAGTTGCTGCCGGGGCTCCGGCTCGTCCCGGCGCCAGGCCACACGCGAGGCTCGCAGGTGGTCGTCGTTGAGACGGGCGGGCGTTCAGTCGTCGTCGGCGGCGACATGGCGGTCTTCTTCGCCGAGCTAGACGAGCCGCGCACCGAAGGTCAGCGGCTGGTCCGCGCGCTCGACCCTGCGGAGGTCTGGCTTTCGCACGAGCACGTGCCGTGGCGGCCGCAGGTTGGCCAGCACGCCTGATTCGAGGGAGCGAGACAGACCGTCCGGTGAACGATCCCCCAAGGGACACCTTCATCTGGGAAGAGCCGGAATGCGGGGTGCTGTTGTGTGCCAACTTCGGTTCTCCCAGACGCGCTGGTTGACTGGCGGTTGTGTTCGATGCCGATGTGCCGATTCCAGAGGAGCTGGTACATGAGCGGTTCGTTGCGACGCCTCTGACCACTGACGTCGCCGCGTTGGACTACGCGTCATACATGGCAAGCCCGGAGGTCATCAGGGTCCACAGCGATGGTCGATGGCCCGTCGACGGGTTCACCCTGGCCGAGGACCTGGAGTTGGTCGCCGCGCATCAGTCCGACCACGAAAGTCGCCGCGCTTTCGCTTTCGTTCTCCTTGATCCGACTCGGACCGAAGCGCTCGGCTGTCTGTACGTGAATCCACTCCGCGAGTACCTCCTACGAGCCGGAGCGGATCCCGAATTCCTTGAGACCGTTCCCGCCGCGTCCGCGATGGTTACATTCTGGCTTCGCCAGGATCAGCAGGGGACGGATTTGGCGGACGACCTCCTGAACGCCGTCAATCACTGGCTTGTCGAGACTTGGCCGCTGGCCATGCACCTGTTTCGAGTCCTGCCGGCCGAGCGTTCTTCGTGCCGCGCGCTCGATCGACTAGGGCTGCGACAGACCAGTGTGCCGCTCCACGGAGAGGCGCGGCCCTATGTGTGGTACCGACCGGAGACTGAGCCTGACTGTCGATGACCCAGCCGCGTAGGCGCGGACAGCCGTCGGCATGGCCACGGTGCCGCAGGCCGATCCTCATGTCCGGGGTAAAGCCGGACGGTGGTAGGTGAGGAGAAACCTGACCATGGCGTCAGGCACGTTCCGGCGTGAGAACGCAAAGGGCTGCCGGCCCGACCTGCTCGACGCTGGCGAGTTCGAGACGGTGCCCGGTGGGGAAGAGCCGCCTTCCGGAGCCGGTGGTGGTGGGGAAGATGAGCAGCCTGTACTCGTCAACGAGGCCTTGATCAGCGAGGGCCTCGACGACCGACCCGCTGCCGATGACGACGACGTCGGTGGCGGGCAGGGTGTCGCTGAGCCAGGTGGTGAGCGCCTTGTCGATGGCCCGGGAGTTGGTCCAGGCGTCGGGACCGATCTCACGGTGGGTGGCTACCGCCTTGGTGGCGGCATTCATCGCCTGGGAGAACGGGTCGTCGCGGGTCGGCCACAGGGTACTGAAGTGCTCCCAGGTGCGGCGCCCGAAGAGCAGGGTCCCGTGCTCGAGGATCGGCCCGAGCCGGAACTTGTCCCCGGCCACGCCCTGC
>DASSBE010000126.1:0-5618 GCA_035699065.1 Nocardioidaceae bacterium | reverse complement strand
CGCAGGTTGGCCGGTGTCCCGGTGAGGAAGTTGTCGATGCAGACCACGTCGGCGCCGAGGTCCAGCAACCGTTGGCACATCCAGGATCCGACGAAGCCGGCGCCGCCGGTGACCACCACACGCTGGGCCGGTAACGAGATGTCCCGCGTGCTCGCCTGGTCTGTTGTCATGTCCACCCGTACCCGGGGGGAACCGCTGCTATGCGTGCGGACGTGGGCGCCCGCTGGAGCTGTGACCGCTGGACCTGTGCCCGGCGGAACCGCTGTCGGCCAGGCTCCGGTCACGCAGGTTCTCGATCTGTTCGCGGCGCATCAGGCGTACGCCGCTCGCATGCACGACATGCGCGAGCCGGTCCTCGTCGAGCAGGTGCTTGACCTGCTGGGGCGACATCCTCAGGATCATGGCCGCCTGGCTGGCGGTGACCCAGTACGACGTCGGGTCGTGGAGGTGTCGACGCCACGGGTAGTGGTGGAGCGCGACGGACTCGACCTCGCCGGGCGTGACGCGCTTGCCGCGCAGCAGCTGCTCCGCTTCGTCCGCGCTGCACCCCAGGACGCGTACGGGGTCGAATGCACTCGCTCTCATGAGCCGGCTCCTCGCCGAGAACCCGACCGGCCAGCTTCTGGACCGGCACAGGAAAGACATTAGGCCGGTGCGACGCGAAGGTAAAGGACTCTCATTCAATGGTTCCGGTCCAATGCCTTCGGGCCGCAACAGACTCCAGGCGAGCGCGTGCCGTGTCCTGGGTCCATCAGCACAGTGACCGCGGCAGCTCCCTCACTCGCCGCGCGTCAGCAGGCCTTCCGCCTCGACGATCCCGGCGTCAAGGGTCCGGTAGCCGACCTCCTCGAACAGGATCGTGATCCTGTCCTCCTCGATGTCCATCACCGTTCCCCGGCCGAACTCCGGGTGGTCCACCGGGGACTGCAGCGGGAACGGCTCGTCGGCGTCCGTCGTACCGGCTTCCGACGTGCCGTTCTCACAGCTGTCGCAGTGCCCGCACCGCCGGTCGGACTCCTCGCCGAAGTACCCGAGCAGGAACTGCCAGCGGCACCGGTCGGTCTCCGCGTAGCCACGCATCATCTCCACCCGGGACCGCTCGAGCTGCCGGTGCGACTTCGCCTGCGCCAGCACGGCATCCACCAGTGCCGCCCGGTCCGGGAACGGCTCGGTGGAGGTCTCGGTGACCTCGTCGACGAGGTTCAGGATCCGGCCCAGCTTTCGCGGGCCGAGTCCGGTGTCGCGGCGTACGTCGTCGCGGCTGGTGTTGTCCTCGGCCGCCACGGAGCCGACCACGGCTTCCACGTCCTTGCGCTTGGGGACGGCGCCGGTGAAGAACCGTCCCAGGGACAGGTCCTCGGGCCGGTAGAACAGGACCGCGGACGCCGGCTCACCGTCCCGGCCGGCGCGGCCGATCTCCTGGTAGTAGGTGTCGGGCGACTCCGGGACCTGGGCGTGGAACACGAAGCCGATATCGGCCTTGTCGATCCCCATGCCGAACGCGGACGTCGCGACCACCACACCCACGTCGCCGTCCATGAACCGCCGCTGGGCCTCCTCACGAACCTTCTTGCGCAGGCCGGCGTGGTAGACCAACGCCTCCACGCCCGCGTCCTCGAGGTCGGCTGCGTACTCCTCGGCCGCTCGGCGGGTGCGGCAGTAGACGATGCCCGGTCCGCTCGTCTCCGTCACCGCTTCCACGACGTCGGCGCGTTGGTCGTCGGCGGTGGCCGTACGTCGAACACTGAGGCTGAGATTGGGACGGTCGAAACCGGTCACGATCGTCCGGGCCTTCTTCAGGCCGAGCCGGTCGACGATGTCCTCGCGCACCGGGGGAGCGGCGGTCGCGGTCAGCGCGATCACCCGCGGCCGGCCCAGGTCGTCGATGAAGTCGCCCATCCGGAAGTAGTCGGGCCGGAAGACGTGGCCCCAGGCCGAGACGCAGTGCGCCTCGTCGACGGCGACCAGGCTGGGCTGCAGCGCGGCCACCTCCCGGCGCACCTCGTGGTTCGCGAGCTGCTCGGGGGAGAGGAACAAGAACTCGGTCTCCCCGGCAGCCACCTTCGCCATCGCTTCGGCACGCTGGTGCTCGGTCTCGGCGGAGCTGATCCGTACGCCGCGGGTGCGTTCGTCGTCGCCCTCGGCGAGGCCCTCGATCTGGTCCCGTTGCAGGGCCAGCAACGGGGAGACCACGATCGTGCAGCCGTCGAGCAGCACCCCGGGGACCTGGTAGGTCAACGACTTCCCAGAACCGGTGGGGGAGACGAGGAGCACGTCGTGCCCGTCCATCAGCGCACGCATGGCCTCCTCCTGTCCGGGCAACAGGTCGGTGTGCCCGAACACCTCGGCGGCGGTCGCGCGCGCCCGTCGTACGTCTCGTCCCGTCCTCGGCATGAGGCGAGGTGCCCACCGCCCCGCCTGCCATGCGCGCCGAAACCTGGTTAGGTGGACGGGGCCGCAGCAGCCTCCCGGAAGGAGCCAGCATCGATGAGCCAGCCCTGGTGGAAGAACGCCGTGGTGTACCAGGTCTACCCCCGCAGCTTCGCGGACTCCAACGCCGACGGCACGGGCGACCTACGGGGCATCATCGACCGGCTCGACCACATCGAGGCGCTGGGAGTCGACGTCGTGTGGCTCTCGCCGGTCTACCCGTCGCCGATGGACGACAACGGCTACGACATCAGCGACTACCAGGACGTCGACCCGCTGTTCGGCACGCTCGCCGATCTCGACGAGTTGATCGCGAAGATGCATGAGCGCGGCATCCGGCTCCTGATGGACCTGGTCGTGAACCACACCTCCGACGAGCACCCGTGGTTCGTCGAGTCACGTTCGAGCACGGACAACCCGAGACGCGACTGGTACTGGTGGCGGCCGGCCCGCCCCGGCACGGTGCCCGGCGAGCCCGGCTCCGAGCCGAACAACTGGGGCTCCTTCTTCTCCGGATCGGCCTGGGTCTACGACGAGCAGACGCAGGAGTACTACCTGCACCTGTTCTCCAAGAAGCAGCCGGACCTCAACTGGGAGAATCCCGAGGTCCGCGAGCACGTCTACGAGATGATGCGCTGGTGGCTCGACCGCGGCGTCGACGGGTTCCGGATGGACGTCATCAACTTCATCTCCAAGGTGCCCTCCCTCCCAGACGGCGTGGTGAAACCGGGAGAGGAGTACGGCGACGGCACGCCCTACGTCTTCTCGGGACCGAGGATCCACGAGTTCCTGCACGAGATGTACGAGCAGGTCTTCGCGTCGCACGAACCGGAGCTGCTGACCGTCGGCGAGATGCCGGGCGTGACGGTGGAGGAGGCCGTGTTGTTCACCACGCCCGAGCGCGAGGAGGTGAACATGGTGTTCCAGTTCGAGCACATGCAGGTGGACCGGGGCCACGACAAGTGGGACATCCAGCCGTTCGCCCTGCCGCTGCTCAAGGCATCGCTGGCCCACTGGCAGCGGGGCCTTGCCGACAAGGGCTGGAACAGCCTGTACTGGAACAACCACGACCAGCCACGGGTGGTCTCCCGCTTCGGCGACGACGGCCAGTTCCGGATCCGTTCCGCGAAGCTCCTCGGCACCATCCTGCACATGCACCGCGGCACGCCGTACATCTACCAGGGTGAGGAGCTGGGGATGACCAACGGCGACTTCCACGACATCGACGACTTCCGCGACATCGAGTCGATCAACGAGTACAAGGATGCCACCGCGCTCGGAGAGGACCCGGCGGAGGTGCTCGACTCACTGCGGTTCATGTCGCGCGACAACGGCCGCACGCCGATGCAGTGGGACGACACGGAGAACGCCGGCTTCACCACCGGTCAGCCGTGGATCGGGGTGAACCCCAACTACAAAGAGATCAACGCTGCCGCGCAGGCGGTGGACCCGGACTCCGTGCTGCGGCACTACCAGCGCCTCGTCGAGCTCCGGCACCAGGAGCCGGTGGTGGTGCACGGCGACTACACGCTGCTGCTCGAGGACCATCCGTACCTGTTCGCGTTCACCCGCCGGCTCGGTGACGTCGAGCTCCTCGTGCTCGGCAACTTCTCGGGCGACCAGCAGAAGGTCGAGGTCCCCGACGTGGACGCCTGGCGGGCCGGTGAGCTGCTGCTGACCAACGTGCCGCAGGAGCAGCACGAGGATCCGTCACTGCACCTCGCGCCGTGGGAGTCGCGGATCTACCGCAGAGAGGTCTGAGCCGGTCACGAGTTCGCGCCACGGGCGTCGACCGGCCACTGGTCGACGACGTGGCCGTCCTGGGCGACCACCAGCTCGTCGGCGAGGTTCACCGCGTTGCAGACGTGGTTGGGCACCACACGGACCTTCTCACCGAGCTCTGGGAGTGGCGAGCCGGCCCAGGTGACGGTGGAGTGGTGCTCGGAGAGCGCGGCGACTCGGGCATCGGGATGGTCCAGCAGCCGGCCGAACCCCGTCGTCCACCCGGGCCGGTCGGCCCCGAGCGCCTTGCTGCCGGCGTCGAGCACCACGGCTCCGCCGGCATGGCTGACCACGGTGGCCAGGGCGGACAGCGCGACCTGGTCGAACGTGCAGGTGCCGAGCTCGACCTGTTGCGCGTCACCGAACGGGTAGACCCCGGGGCGGATCTCGGTGAGCGCGCCGCCGCCGGTGAACCGGGCACTCGGCGTGGACCCGCCGCTGACCACGTGTGGCTCGATGCCTGCGGCCCGGAGTGCTCCGGCGGCGTCCTCGAGCGCAGAGGCCTCCTCGGTCGCGACCGCCTCCGGCCGGCCGGGGGAGTAGCTGTGTCCGGGAAAGGTGAACACGCCGCGGACGTCGAGCCCGGCGTGGCGGGCCTGGTCCGCGACGGTGCCGGCCTCCTCCGGCGGGACCCCGGTGCGGTGCTGACCACTGTCCACCTCGACCAGCACACCGACCCGGTCCAGGTCCTCGCCGAGCTGCGCGGCCAGGGCGCGTGCACCGTCGGGAGAGTCGATCCCGATCGTCAGACTCACGGTTCCAGCGAGCTCGCGCAGTCGCCGGCCCTTCGCATGGTCGACCCACAGCGGGTAGGCGATGAACAGGTCGTCGAAGCCGGCGGCGGCGAAGATCTCCGCCTCGGCAACGGTGGCGACCGTGAGCCCGGTGGCCCCGGCTCGCAGCTGGCGCCGGGCGACCTCGACGCACTTGTGGGTCTTCGCGTGGGGCCGCAGCGCGACGCCCATCGTGGCCGCGTGGTCGGCCATCGTGCGCAGGTTGCGGTCCAGGATGTCCAGGTCGACCACCAACGTGGGGGTCGCCAGGTCGTGGGGGAGTGCCATGTCGGCCATGGTGGCAGCCCGCCCACCGGACGGCAGTCGCGCGTCCGTCGTACCGAGTGGCGATCAGGGCAGATGCAACGGATCTGTGCGCAGGATCCGCTGGTAGAGGTTGTGCTCCTGCCACGCACCGTCGATGAACAGATAGTCCGGTGCCGTGCCGAAGTGGACGAAGCCGTTGTTGCGCAGCACCCGCTGCGACGCGGTGTTGTGCACCAGGGTTCCGGCCTCGAGGCGGTGCAGACCGAGCTCGCGTGCCCGGTCGCACGCGAACGCCACCGCGGCGCTGGCGAGTCCCTTGTTCAGCTCGTCCCCGTCCACCCAGTAGCCCAGCGCCGCACTGTGGAA
>DASSBE010000125.1:0-12743 GCA_035699065.1 Nocardioidaceae bacterium | reverse complement strand
GTACGACGAGGCCTGGAGGCTCATGTCCCACCCCGCACTCCTGCGGCGGATGGACGCCCACTGGCGGCTCGCGCGGCACTACGGCATGGCGAACATGCTGATCTTCCACAAGCTCACCGACCTCGACAACGTCGGCGACTCCGGCTCCGCCATGCGCGCGCTCGCCTCGTCGCTCCTCGCCAACGCCGAGACCCGCATCGTCTATCGCCAGGAAGCTGACCAGCTCGGCGCAACGTCGGCGGCACTGGGGCTCACTGGCACCGAGCAGTCACTGATCCCCACGCTCGGCACCGGCCAGGGGCTGTGGCGGATCAAGAACCGCTCCTTCGTCGTCCAGCACCAGATGCACCCCGCCGAGCTCGACCTATTCGACACCACCGGACGCATGACAGGAGCAGCGTCATGACCACTCAGGTTCGCGGTCGAGCGGCCCGCGAAGCAAAGCTCGAGGCGCTCCAGGAGCAGTTGTCCGAGTCCGTCGCTGCGTTGGTGACCGGTGAGGACTGGAAGCGCGCCCTGACCTTCGCCGCGCAGTTCCGCGGGCGCAGCTTCGGGAACTCGATGCTGATCGCGGCGCAGCACTTGGCGGCGTACAGGGAGGGCAGGGTGCCCGAGCCGGCGCCAACGTATGTCGCCGGCTTCCACCAGTGGCTCTCGCTCGGACGCAGCGTCACGAAGGGCCAGCACGGCTATGGGATCCTCGCCCCCGTCACCGGCCGGTTCGCCTCGTTCACGCCCGACGACCCGAACTCCTGGCGACGCCTGGCGCGCAACGAGAAGCCGATGTCCGGCGAGTACGCCCGAACCCGCATGATCGGCGTCAAGCCGACCTACGTCTGGGACATCTCGCAGACCACAGGCGACCCCGTGCCCGAACTCCCCCGCCCCTCCCTGCTCCAAGGCCAAGCACCGGCCGGACTCTGGGACGGACTCGCCGACCAGATCACCGCCGCCAGCTTCGAGCTCCGTCTCGTCTCCTCGGCGGCGGCGATCGGCGGCGCCAACGGCCTGACCGACTTCCTCTCCCGCGAGGTCTCGGTCCGCATGGACATGGACGAAGCGGCCCAGGTGAAGACGCTCGCCCACGAGCTATTGACCGCACCAACTGGATCGTCCTGAGCGATCCCCGGCTGCGCTGTGCACGACGACGCGCCGCTGGATCCAGATCTCCACGCGTCCGGAGCTTGTGCGTGCTGCCCTTCGTCACAACGAACGAGGAGCGGAAGGACGAATGGATGGAGCGTGATGTGAAAGGCTTGGTCGTCCCGGCCATCGGTGCCGTGGCGCACATCGAGGCAGCGCCGGGCACGGTGCTGCTGGATGCCACGGGTGAGCCGGTCGAGGAGGTCAGCGAATTCTTCGCCACGATGTTGGCCTGTGGCGCGAGCTTCAGTTCGTTGCGTTCCTACGGCTTGGCGCTGCTGCGGTGGTGGCGGTTCCTTGCTGCGATCGGCATGCCCTGGCAGCGCGCCAGTCGCATTGAGGCTCGCGACTTCGTGTTGTGGATGCGACTGGTCGGCCCAGCAGGGCGGCCGGGCGGTTACGCGCCTGCGACCATCAACCACGCGCTCGCCGTGGTGAGGATGTTCTACGCCGACCGGATCAGGACCGGCGACGGGCCGCTGATCAACCCGGTTCCCGCCGCGGATCACCGAGCCGGACGAAGGTCGCAGGCACACCACAACCCGATGCAGCCCTTTGCTCCGGGGCCGCGGGCACCGTTCCGGCAGAAGGTGCCCGAGCGGATCCCGCGCCACCTACCTGACCGGCTCTTCGATGAGTTGTTCGCGTCCCTGCGCTCGGACCGGGATCGGGCACTGCTGGCGTTCTATGTCTCGACCGGCGCCCGGGCCTCGGAGCTGCTCGGCGTCACCGTGGACCTCGTGAACGTCGGTGACCAGCGCATAGGAGTCCACCGAAAGGGCTCAGGTCGGTTGCAGTGGCTCCCGGCCTCAGCGGACGCGTTCGTGTGGCTACGACTTTACGAGCAGCAGACGCGGCGCCCGGACGGCGAGCAGGCGTTGTGGCTGACTCGGCGCCGCCCGGTGCGCCCGCTGACCTACTCCGCGGCGCGGCGGATGCTGCAGCGCGCGAACGAGTCGCTGGGCACCGCTTGGACTCTGCACGACCTGCGGCACACCGCCGCGCAACGGATGGTCGATGATCCGAGCATGTCACTGAGTGACGTGCAGTGGGTGCTGGGGCATGCCCACATCACCACCACCCAGATCTACCTGCGTCCGCGGGAGGAAGAAGTCGTCACCCGGGTGCTCGCGCATCACCGCGACCGCGCCGAACGTCCAACCACGCCACTACCGTCACTGGTGGACACGGCGGGCTACTCCGCCGAGGTGCTGGCGGTGCTGTTCGGGGGGTCGCGGTCATGAGTGACCACATCGACGCGGTCGCCCATCTGCAGCGGGCTGCGCGTCCCTCGCGCCACGTCCCCGCCAGCAACGGCGGCCTACGCCCCAAGGCACAGACCCCAGCGTTGCCGACACCGCCGATCGCCCGACCGACCGTGTGGGCCGCCTCCCAGATGAGCTACGAGGAGGTGCTCGACGCGGTCCGCACGCTGGAGTCCGCGAACGGCACCCCCTCGCCGAAGCAGGTCCGCACCCAGGTGCTGTTCGCGGAAACCCTGCTCGGATACCTGCTGAGGTTCCCCGGGGAGTCATGGCAGCAACGTTGGCACGCCTCGGGAGCCAACGCGGCCGGGAACGACTGGACCACCCTAACCGCCGAGCCCGACAAGCACGGCCACCTCGTCGCCGCGGCGGGCAGGCTCCTGCTCCTGGACGTGATCCGTCCCGACTACTCCTGGCTCTACGCCACGCACGCCACCCCCAGACTCTACGAACGGCTGCGGACGCTGCGTGATCCCACGGGGTTCGCCACCATCGAACGCCTGTGCGACGCCGACGCGCGGATGCTGCCGAGCGACCGGCGCCAAGCGCTCAACCAGCTCACCAGGATGCTGGTCCACAACGGCGGCGCGTTGGCCGACGTCACTCTGCCGGACTGCGTCGAGGCCCACCGCGCACAGGATGGCTACCGTGGCCGGTCCCACCCGCGCTGGTACACGCTGCTCCGGGAAGCCGCGATCCTTCCAGCGGACAGCCCGCCCACCATCTTCGCTGCGTCCCGGCGGGGCCAGCTGACCATCGAGGAGATGGTCGACCGCTACGACGTCGTCTGCCGCCCGATCCGGGACCTGTTCGTCGCCTACCTCTACGAACGCCGGGCCGCGATGGACTACAACTCCATCCGCTACCTGGCAGCCAAGCTCGTGCTGCTGTTCTGGCGCGACCTGGAGATCCACGAGCCCGGCATCGACTCCCTCCACCTGACCGACGAGGTCGCCCGCCGCTGGAAGACGAGACTCAGCGGCCCCGTGCTCTACGGCACCAACCGCGTCGGGAAGAAGCGCGAGGACCCCTACACGATCCTCATGGCCGTCCGCGCCTTCTACGCCGACCTGTCCCACTGGGCGCTGGAGGACCCCTCCCGGTGGGCTGCATGGGCCGCACCCTCGCCGGTCGATTCCCGCGACCTGGCCGGCATGACCAAAATGCTCAAGCAGTCGAAGTCACGCACGCACCAGCGCATCCGAGAACTCGCGCCACTGCTCCCACGGCTCGTCGACGCAGCCCGCGACAACCGAGCCAAGGCCGAGGATCTGCTCGACACCGCTGCCGCGACCACGCCGGGCGAGTCGTTCACCCAGGCTGGGTGCACACTACGACGGGCGACGCTGAGCGACGACGCGAGCACCGGCAGGAAGGCGAGTCGTGGCAATGTATACGTCGACAGTCCGCTGGGCAGCGTCCCCAACGCCCGGCGGCAGGACAACCGCAGGAACCTGAGCCTTGAGGCCGACCGAGCGTTCTGGGCGTGGGCGCTGGTTGAGGTCCTGCGTCACACCGGGGCACGCATCGAGGAAGTCCTCGAGATCACCCACCGCTCCTTCGTGTCCTACCGGCTGCCGTCGACCGGTGAGGTGATCCCGATGCTGCAGATCACCCCGTCCAAGACCGACAAGGAACGGCTCTTGGTGATCGGGCCCGAGCTCGCGGTGGCGTTCGCCGGGATCATCTCCCATGTCCGCGGCGACGACGAGCAGCTGCCACTGGTCAGCCGTTACGACAGCGCCGAGCGCGTCCACAGCCCAGAGCTTCCGTTCCTGTTTCAACGGCCCTACGGAACGGGCAGGAGTGCGATGAGTTCCTCGTACGTCGTCAAGCTGCTCGACGAGCTCGTCACCACCGCGAAGATCACCAACAGCGACGGCACCCCGGCCAAGTTCAGTCCCCACGACTTCCGGAGGATCTTCGCCACCGAAGCCGTCGCGTCCGGGCTGCCCGTGCACATCACCGCCAAGATCCTGGGCCACGACTCGATCGCGACCACCCAGACCTACGTCGCGGTCTACGACCAGGATGTGATCGAGCACCACCGCGCCTACATCGCCCGCCGCAGGGCGCTTCGACCATCGCAGGAGTACCGCGAGCCCACCGACAGCGAGTGGGACGAGTTCCTCGGCCACTTTGCCCAGCGCAAGCTTGAACTCGGCACCTGCGGGCGTGCCTTCGGCACCGGCTGCCAACACGAACACGCCTGCATCCGTTGCCCCATGCTCCGCCCCGACCCCCACCAGCACGAACGGCTCCAGCGCATCATCGACAGTCTGGAAGAGCGGATCGCCGAGGCCACCCAACGTGGCTGGCTCGGCGAAGTCGATGGCCTCCGGACCAGCCTCGCCGCCGCAGGGCAAAAACTCACCCAGATGCAGCGCACCGCAACCAACCTCGGCATGCCCATCTTCCCGCGCCGCAATGGTGTGCCGGGGCAGCCGGCGATCGGGCCCTGAGAGTCCAGTCATGCGGCAGTCCCCCAAGGGGGAGGGTGTGCGGTGGGTGCCTCTGCGGCGCCCATGTGTTCCGAGATGCGGCCTTGCTGGTGCTGGTGAGAAGCCGCGGGGCACGTGGCGTTCGCGTCCGAGCAGGACCTCCCCGAAGAACCCGCAATCAAGCGAGCTTGGTAGCCGCGAGATCGCGTCTGGTCCGGTCTGCGAGGACCACGGCACGCATTGATTCGTGTTGCTCGAGTGCAAGTCTGAGACGGCGTCCCGCTTCGTCCGCGTCGCCCACTGCAGCCGAGAGCAGGCCGAGGAAGCGGTCGACTGACCCTTTGCACGCCAAGGCTCGATCGATGAGGGCCAGACGGCCTGAATAGGGCGACAGGGCGTCGATCAGCTGGCTGGCACGGCGGCTGTCACCGAGGAAGGCGCAGGTCTCGGCGAGGTACGTCATCGCATTCAGCCACACGGCGTCGCTCGGAATGGCGCGGAAACTGTCTGCGGCCAAGGGTTCGAAGGCGGCCGCCGCTGCTTCATGGTCGCCCCGGCGCGCGTGGAGCAACGCCAGCGCGGCCTGCCACGCTGGCACGTCGCTGTTCTGGCTGACGATGCGGTCGAGCGGTTCGATTAGCTCCTCCAGCCCTGCTGGGTCGTCCCGCTCAATCTCGAACCAGTAGCGCTGGACCCAGTAGATCGAGGCGGTGCTCTCGTCGCGGGCAGCTCTTCCGAGATGTCGGGCATGGTCGATGTGGTGGGATGCGTCGTCGAAACGGCCGTCGACGAGGGCGCGCATGGCGGCCCAGAGATTGACGTCTCGGAGGGGAAGGCGCTGGTGGAGTCGTTCGGCCAAGGACCGATGGCGGGCGAAGGCTTGGTCCGCGCCATGGGTGTCTCCCGACTCCAGGAGATCGACCGCGAGCCATCCCAGACCCTGCAGTTCCAGCTCGGTCGCTTGGAACGATGCTGCGATGGTGACGATTTCGCGGGCCGTCGCGACGCGTTGCGTGAGTTCGAGCGGATTCCAGCTTGCCGCATGTGTCGTGGCGAGCACTGACGCGAGCACATCGGGCTGTGCACTCTGTCGAGCGTCATCGATCGCTTCGCGGCTGATCGTTCGGAGTCGATCGGGGTCGTCCTCGAAGTAGAGAAGCTGAGCCAGTTTCGCCTTGAGCCGGGCCCTCCTGCCGAAGTCGTCCACACCGTCGGCCAGGCACCGCTGGAGGGCCATACGTAGGGCCGGGTTCCGACCCCACATTGGTGAAGCTTCGGCCCAAGCGATCAGGATGTCCGCGCGCAACGCATCGGCGCCGTGGCGAGTGACGAGTTCTAGTGCGGCGAGGCAGTCGGTGGTTCCGGGGCCCAGGTCACCAGCCTTGATGTGCGCGCGGCCGCGGCGAAGCAACACGTCAGCGCGGTCGTGCTCGTCACCGCCGCCCACATCGATCGCGTCGAGGGCCATGTCGGCGAACGAGATTGCCAGTTCGTACGCCAGCCGGTTGATCGAGTCATCGTGAGCGGCGAGCGCGGCATCGCGCGCGAGCGCCGGGTCGCCGTCCGGCAGCGCTGCATGCCGATGTCGGGCGCGGTCGCAGGACATGGCTGGCCCCATCGAGTCGAGGGCGTTCGCAATCCTGAGATGTAGTCGCGAGCGCTGGCCAGGGCTGACAACGGCCGCCACCGCCTCCCGGATGATCCCATGGACGAACCGGTATGTGCCGTGACTGGTGTGATCTTCGATCACCAGACCTGCAGCGTAGGCACGCTCAAGTGGCGCCGAGGCGTCGGCGCCCAGGCCGGCGGACACCAGATCGATCCCGAACGCGTCGCCGGCGACTGCGCCCACCGCCAACGCGTCGAACACCGAGGTGCCGAGCCCGGTAACGCGTCGGACGATGGCATCGCGGGCCGCCGCCGGAAGCTCTCCATTCGTGGTGTGCTGGAGGAGCTCGGCCATGAGGAACGGGTTTCCGCCGGTGCGCTCCCACACCAGGTGTGATCGCACGGCGTCGACCGACCCGATGTTGGTGGCGAAGGTTTCGGCTTCCCCGGCTGTGAGACCGTCCAGCGTCAGGAGATCCAGCATGCCGTGCGACTCTGCCTGGGCGAGGGCGGCTGCCAGCGGGTGACGAGGGTCCGTGCTCTCGGGCCGTCCCGTGGCCAAGATCAGGAGCGAAGACCGGTCCCCGTGGCGGAGCAGGTGACGGAGAAGGCGAAGTCCCGAGGGATCGAGCGATGGCACGTCATCGAGGACGAAGACCACCGACGACCCCGCTGACGCGAGCAGATGGTCGACGTCCTCGAAGAGTCGGGAACGCGTCGTTGCAGGATCCAACCTCTTGTCCTGGAGCAGACGGGCGATCGGATCGTCGGCACCGAGCAACGGCCCGATCGCCTCGGCGAACGGCTGGTACGGGATCAGAGCGTCGTCGGCGCATCGACCGTGGATGACGACAGCCCCGTCGTCGTAGGCCCTTCGTGCAGCCTCTGCGGCCAGGCGACTCTTGCCGATACCCGCCTCACCAGTGATCAGGGCCAGCCGACGAACTCCGCGCGATGTCGTCACCTCGCTCAGGCCCGCTATCCTGCGGAGCTCTGGCACTCGTCCCACGAGCGGTGAGGCCTTTGGCGGAGTCAGGAGGCTGCGCGGAAGTGGGACCGGCCCACCCGCCAAGGCGCTGTCAGCCGTGCGTGCCAACCCCCGTCGATCGGGTGCATCCAACTTCCGCAGCAGCGCTGAGACATGGCTCTCGACTGTGCGTACGGAGATGAACAGACGCTCGGCGATCTCGACATTGGTCAGCCGCTCGCCCAAGGCGTCGAGCACCTCGGCCTCGCGGGCCGTCACCCCGAGCGCCTGAAGTGCGGCGGGAACTTCCACGACAGCGATTGTCCCACTCGCATCCGTGCTGAAGATCCGTGCCGAGCACGGATGCCTATTGGCTTTCATCGATTGGATCGTGAAGGCATGACCACCATTGATCAACACCTCTTGGATGAACTCACCGATCGCGTCTTCGGTGATTTCGCCGCCGCGATGACCTTGCCCCTGGTGCGTCTCGGCGACCGCCTCGGCCTCTACCGCGAACTCCGCGACGCCGGCCCGTGCACCTCATCGCAGCTCGCAAAGCGCGGCAAGGTCGCCGAGCCGATCGTGCACGAGTGGCTCTCCAACCAAGCCGCCGCCGGTTACGTCTCGCTCTCCAGCGACGACGGGGACGACGAGCAGGAAGAGCGCTTCTGGATGACGCCGGAACAGACCGCCCTGTTCGCCGACCCCGCCGGCGCCGACATGCTCCCCGCCTTCCAGCTCGCTGCCGCCTACACGAGGAGCGAGCCAGCCGTGGCCGATGCGATCAGGAATCACCGGCCGTGCACATGGGGTGACCACGACCGCGAGCTGTTCGACGCGGTGGAGCGGTTCTACCGTCCGGCTTACGAGGCCTCGCTCGTGAGCGAATGGATCGCCGCCCTCGAAGGGGTGGAGAAACGCCTGGAGCAAGGGGCCAAGGTCGCTGACGTCGGGTGCGGCCACGGCCTGTCGACCGTTCTCATGGCCAAGGCGTTCCCCGCGTCAACGTTCTTCGGGATCGACGACCATGCTCCTTCCATCGACCGGGCGCGCGAGCTCGCTGCCGACGAAGGTGTGAGCGGCCGGGTCCGATTCGATGTGGTCCCGGCCGCCGAGCTGACCGGGACCTACGACCTACTCGTCGTTCTCGACGCCTTCCATGACATGGGCGAGCCCGAGCAGGTCGCGGCGCGCCTGGTAGACGCCCTAGCGCCAACCGGCAGCGCGCTGATCGTCGAGCCGTTCGCCGGCGACCGACTCACCGACAACCTCACCCTGCTCGGGCGCGCCTACTACGCGGCGTCGACACTGGCCTGCACGCCGTCGGCGCTCAGCCAGTCCAACGCACGCCCCTTGGGGGCCCAGGCGGGCCCCGCCCGGCTCATCGCCACACTCCAGGCCGGCGGCTTCGGCGATGTGCGTATCGCCACGACCACGCCGTTCAACCTCGTACTCGAGGCCAGGCCGTGACGCTCCAGGTCGAGGTGAGCTGTCGCGAACGGATCGAGGCGGCCATTCGCGCCGTCGAGGAAGCCCAGCGGCGTTTCAACGCCGTGACGTCCCTTCGGGCCGAGAGAGCGCTCGACGAGGCGACCTTCCTCGACAAGCGGGACCGCGGACGTCCTCGCGGCGCGCTGCACGGCGTGCCCGTCGTCGTGAAGGATCTCTTCGACGTGGCCGATCTGCCGACCACGGGTGGGTGTGCCGCCTATGCAGGACTACGCGCCGAGACGAGCTCGGACGTCGTGGAAGCGCTCCGAGCCGCCGGCGCCGTCGTGATCGCCAAGGCCAACCAGCACGAGATGGGTGCAGGCGCGACCGGTCTCGTGTCTTCGTTTGGGCCGGTGGTGAACCCGGTCGACCCCGACCGGATCCCTGGAGGCTCTTCATCCGGCTCAGCGGCCGTCATTGCTGCCGGAGCCGTCCCGGTCGCGATCGGCTCGGACACCGGCGGCTCGATCCGCATCCCCGCGTCGTTCTGCGGTATCACCGGACTGCGACCCACCCCCGGACGGATCAGCCTCGCCGGTACGCAGCCGATGAGCCCGGGCTACGACACCGCTGGGCCGATGGCGCTCACCGCCCGCGAATGCGCGACGGTCCTCGGTGCGCTGACCCGTGTCGGTAGGCCGAGACCAGCCGACGGCTCTGCCTACGGCGTCGCCGGGATACGCATCGGCATGCCCGAGCCGTACTTCGGGCTACTCCATCCTGACGTTCGCCGAGCCGTCGAGGCGGCGGGCGCGGTGTTCGAGGCCATGGGAGCTGTGGTCGAGTGGGCCCCTGGGCCTGATGTCGACGACGACTACGCCGGGTTCCGCCACGTCTGGGCCGACGTCGCCCACCATCACCGTGAACTCTGGGACAACGACAAGGTGAGCCCTGAGGTCGCCCGACTCATCGCCCACGGCCGCGCCATGTCCGGACTCGACTACGCCGCATCGTGCGCGGCCGCCGAGCGCGTGCGAAATCAGTTCGCGCGCGCGCTCGACAGCTTTGACGTCCTCCTGACCCCCACCACGCCCTACCCGGCACCACGCGTCGACGAGACTGCTGTGGTCGTAATCGGCGGAGAACTCGACGTCCACCGCGGAGCACCGTCACGACTGACACTACCCGTCAACGAGGCCAGACTGCCGGCGGTGACCTTCCCCGTCGGCACCAGCGAAGACGGCCTCCCACTCGGCGCACAGGTAATTGGGCCCCCGTTCTCCGACGAGCGGCTGCTCGCCGTAGTTGCCGCCTTCCAGGAGGCCGCCTGACGGGACCTTGTCGGAAGACGCTGCGGCAAATGATGGATGGGACCCCGGGCGGGCGACGGGATCCTGGGTCCAGCAATGAGACATCGGCGCGCCCGAGAGGGTCCCGTCAGGCGCACGACAGCGCAGACCCCTGCACCAGCTCCGTCGGTTACCAAGGCTGTGACCGGCCCGGTGCCACTGGACGCGTCTGGCGAACGGCCTGCGACTGACCGTATGCCCTACCGTTGCTGTGTGGACCGTGTCGGCGTCCTACTGCAGACCCCGATCTTCTGTGACCTCACGCGCGAAGACGTCGAGGAGCTGCTGCCATACGTTACCGAGCGGCGGTATGGCGCCGGCGAGGCGATCTGGTTCGAGGGTGATGCCGCCGAGGCGCTCTATGTGCTGGCCGCGGGGACCGTCAAGGCGCACCGGCTGAGCCGCGACGGCGGCGAGGTGATCCTCGACATGAACATCGCGGTAGACATCACCGGCGAGATCGGGATGTTTCACCCCAGTGCCACCCGGCAGGTCAATGTGACCGCGATCGAGCCGACCACTTGCCTGCTCCTGCCCCGCCGGCCGCTTGTGCAGTTCCTGAGTCGCCACCCGGTCGCGATGGAGCGGATGCTCGAGCAGATCGCCGGCCTGACCGTACGTGCGGCGTACTCCTTCACCGGCATGGCCTTCGACGACATCCGCCGGCGCGCGGCACGGACCCTGCTCGCGCTGCTCGACGAGTTCGGCGAGCCGGTCGATGGTGGCGTCCGCATTCGGCTCGAGCTCTCACAGCGGACCCTCGGGGCACTGGTCGCCGCGTCCCGCGAGAACGTCAACCGCGCCCTCGCCCCGCTGGTCGCCGATGGCGTGATCAGCCAGAGCGACGGGCACTTCGTCGTCTACGACCTCGCGGTGCTGACGGCCGCGGCCCAGGACCCCCTGTGACGCACGACACTGCCCAGAACGCGCCCCGGCAGGGACGGTGTCGCTATGACTCTTTCCGCTTCCCGCAGTGACCTCGACCTCGTCCCGCTGCGAGCCGGGTTCGCCGGCACCGTCCTGACCCCCTCTGACGCCGACGCGTACGACGCCGCCCGCGTCGCGTTCAACGCCATGTTCGATCGCAGGCCGGCCGTGATCGCCCGTGCGACCAGCGCGACCGATGTCGCCCATGCGATCGGCTTCGCCCGCGCGGCCGGCCTCACGCTGGCCGTCCGCGGCGGCGGCCACTCGGTCGCCGGCTACTCGACCATCGAGGGTGGCCTGCTGCTCGACCTGGGCCCGATGAAGGGCATCGAGGTCGATCCCGAGGAGCGGGTGGCGCGGGTCCAGCCGGGCGTGACCTGGGGCGAGTTGGACCGCGCGACGCAGGCGCACGGGCTCGCGACGACCGGCGGCCGGATGACCACGACCGGCGTGGCGGGATTCACCCTCGGCAGCGGCAGCGGCTGGCTCGAGCGGCTCCACGGCTCGGCGTGCGACAACCTGCTCGCCGCCGAGCTGGTCACCGCCACCAGTGACGCGGTGACTGTGAGCGAGACCGAGAACGCCGACCTGCTCTGGGGGCTGCGAGGCGGCGGTGGCAACTTCGGGGTGGTCACAGAGTTCACATTCCGGCTGCACCCGGTCGGCCCGTCGGCGTACGGCGGCCTGCTGATGTATCCGCGCAACCAGGCGCCCGAGGTGCTCCGCCACTATCGCGACTTCCTCCGGACAGCGCCACGGGAGGTGTGTGGTGGCGCGCTGTGCATGTACGCGCCGCCCGCGCCGTTCGTGCCTCCCGAGCTCCAGGGGACACCGGTCGTCACCGTGCTCGCCGCCCACTGGGGCGACGTCGAGGAGGGCGCCGCGGTCCTGGCCCCGTTCAAGGAGTACGGCGGCCCGCCAGTGGACCTGATGGGGCCGACCACGTACCTCGACATCCAGGCGATCACCGACGCCGGCAATCCGCCCGGACGCCGCAACTACTGGCGCTCGGAACTGCTCCCGGACGCTCCCGACGAGCTGCTCGACGCCTTCATCGCCTGCGCAGCGGAGGCGACCTCGCCGGCCAGCACCCTGATCCTCAGCCGGCTCGGGGGCGCGTTCGGCGACATCGCCGAGGAAGCGACTGCCCTCGGGGGACGGGCGGCCGAGTGGCTGTTCCACTGCTACGCCGTCTGGACCGAGCCCGACGACGAACCGCACATCGCCTGGGCGCACGCTACCGAGGAAGCGCTCCGCCCGTGGACCATGGCCGGGATGGCCCTCAACTTCATGAGCGACATCGACGACACGCGTGTGCGGGCAACCTTCGGGCCCGAGAAGTACCGGCGGCTGGCGGACCTCAAGCTACGTTGGGACCCCGACAACGTCTTCGCGATGAACCAGAACATCAAGCCTGCGGGGACGCCACCGCGTGGGTGAGACGCAAGGTGGCACGGAATCGCCCGCTTGGGCCCGGGCCGAGTTGACCCTGACCGAGCACGCACACCAGAACTCAGCATTGGAACGTGGCCGCGGTCCTCGACGCACACCTGTCAGGTATGAACGGTCAACCCGGCATCTCCCGGAAGCCGTGGTGCAGAAAAGAGCT
>DASSBE010000124.1:0-2102 GCA_035699065.1 Nocardioidaceae bacterium | reverse complement strand
CAGCCAAGAAGTCCGCCCACGCCCGCAAGCTCGCGGTCAAGGCCGACGAGAAGCCGTGGACCGCCAAGGAGCTCGCCGAGGTGAAGGACGAGCTGAACGTCGACCGTGACCGCCTGCGCTCCGAGCTCAACCTCGCCGAGGTGGAGCTGCACGACCTGATGCGCGACGCCGGTGACGGCGCGGGCAACGACCAGGCAGACGTCGGCTCCAGCACGTTCGAGCGCGACCACGAGATGACCCTGGCGAACAACGCCCGCGACATGCTCGCGCAGACCGAACGGGCGCTGACGCGGATCGAGGACGGCACCTACGGCGTGTGCGAGAGCTGTGGCGAGCCGATCGGCAAGATGCGGGTCATGGCCTTCCCCCGTGCGACACTGTGCCTGTCATGCAAGCAGCGCGAGGAGCGTCGCTGAGTTCCAGCGGCCAGATCACTCCGGACCCACAGACGCGACCCCAGCGGCGCTACATCGCGCTGTTCGCGGCGATCGCGGTCATCGCCTACGTGATCGACGTCCTGAGCAAGGTCGCCGCGGTCGAGTACCTCAGCGGGAAAGTGCCCGTGGAGATCGTGGGCCACTACTTCACGCTGTACCTCGCGCGGAACCCGGGCGCCGCGTTCAGCACCGGCACCTCCTACACCCTGGTGCTGAGCTGCATCGCGATCGTGGCCGCCCTGGTCGTGGTCTGGGTGGCGCGCCGGCTCGGCAGCCTGGGTTGGGCGATCGGTCTCGGCTTCCTGCTCGCGGGTGTCGCCGGCAACCTGACCGACCGGATCTTCCGCGCGCCGGGCGTCCTGCGCGGCCACGTCGTCGACTTCTTCATGTTCCCGAACTTCCCGGTCTTCAACGTCGCGGACATCTGCATCAACATCGCCGCGGCCGTGATCATCATCCAGGCCCTGCGCGGCATGCGGGTCGACGGCGTACGGCACCCGGACGAGGACGACACGCCGGAGGAAGCGGCGAAGCCGTGAGCGTGGGGGACATGGACCGGCGCAGCGTGGTCGTTCCCGACGGCCTCGCGGGTGAGCGCCTCGACGCCGCACTGGCCCGGATGTTCGGCTTCTCCCGCACCCGCGCGGCCGACCTGGTGCGGGACGGCTTCGTCACGCTGGACGGGAGTACGGCGGCCAAGTCCGACCGGGTCTCGGCCGGCGCCCTGCTCGACGTGGTGATCCCCCCGCTCACCGATCCCGTCGCGGTCGTCCCGGAGACGGTCGAGGGCATCAAGATCATCCACGACGACGACGCGATCGTGGTGATCGACAAGCCGGTCGGCGTCGCGGTCCATCCGAGCCCCGGCTGGACCGGCCCCACCGTGGTCGGCCACCTCGCCGGCAAGGGCTTCCGGATCGCCACCAGCGGCGCCGCGGAACGCCAGGGGATCGTGCAACGCCTCGACGTCGGCACCTCGGGGGTGATGGTGATCGCGAAGTCGGAGTACGCCTACTCCGTGCTCAAGACCGCCTTCCGCAACCGCACGGTCGACAAGACCTACCACGCTCTGGTCCAGGGCCACCCCGACCCGTTGCGCGGGACCGTGGACGCCCCGATCGGCAGGCACCCGCGCCACGACTACAAGTTCGCCGTGATGGCCGAGGGCAAGAACTCGGTCACGCACTACGAGACGCTCGAGGCGCACCGGTTCGCGAGCCTGCTCGAGGTCCACCTCGAGACCGGCCGCACCCATCAGATCAGGGTGCACATGGCGGCCCTGAAGCATCCCTGTGTCGGTGACCTGACCTATGGCGCGGACCCCGTGCTCGCCGAACGCGTGGGCCTCAGGCGGCAGTGGCTGCACGCCGTACGCCTCGGCTTCGAGCACCCCGAGGGTGACTACGTCGCCTACGAGTCGTCCTACCCCGAGGACCTGCAGCGTGCCCTCGACGCCCTGCGGGACGAGTACTGAGCGATGTCCGACGCACGCACCGAGGACGCACGCACCGACGGGGCGATCGTCGACGACGGCGAGCTCGACCTCGGCATCCGAGCGGGTACGACGGACGACGCGGCTGTGCTCGCGGACCTCTTCCTGGCCGCACGCGAGGCGGCCCATCCCGCGATGCCGCGCCCGGTCCACCCGCCGCAGGAGGTGCACGC
>DASSBE010000123.1:0-35018 GCA_035699065.1 Nocardioidaceae bacterium | reverse complement strand
CCGTGGATGCCGGCGCTGGGTGACCACGGCGCCGTCCGCGTGCACCAGGAACAGCCGCCGGTCCTCCGCGACACCCTCGGTGTCGAGGAAGACCCGGTCGGGCGAGATCGTCGCCAGTGCCTTGACGGGCGCGATCCGCAGCTTTGTCAACGTCGGCATGGCACCAGTGTCCGCGACGGCGGGGAGAGGCGGGGCGGCGGCCCGCGCGGTACCTACGTGCGGGCGCGCACCTGCACCCGTCCGTCGAGCGTGCGCACCTCGAAACCCGGCTGCGGGACGGTGGCCGGTCCGCCGGCTACGCGGCCGTCGGTGAGGTGGAACCGGCTGCCGTGCCAGGGGCACACTACGCAGGAGTCCTCGAAAGCGCCCTGCTCCAGCGGTCCGCCGAAGTGGCTGCACACCGCCCCGATCGCATGCAGCTCTCCGGCGTGCCTGGCCAGCAGGACCGGCTGGCCGGCGACGTCGACCCGGGACAGCTGCCCCTCGCCGATCTCCGCGGCGCCGACTGCGTCCGTCCACTCCGCGGGTTCCTGCTGCCGGTCGGCGTTGCGGTTGACCCCCACGCCCTCCGAGTAGGCGAGGTGACCGCCGAGGTAGCCCCCGGTCGCGAGTGCCGTGGCCCCGAGCAGCGCGAGCCGGCGGCCTCGGTCATGGTGCCCGTTGTGCCGGGCCATCCAGCTGCCGCCGTACATCAGGGTCGCCATTACGTTCGCGCCCGCGTGCACCAGTCCCACGCGGCGGGGACGGCGGAAGGCGCCGAGCGAGGACCAGTCGGCGAGGCCGGCGGCCGCGGTGGGTGCGACGCTCAGCACCCCGGCACCGACCAGCCGGCGTGCCGCGATCCGCGCCGGGTCGCCACCGACGAGGTCGAGCAACGACGTCGAGGTGAAGAGCCCGATCGGCAGCGCGACCAGCAGCGGGTGCAACGGATGGGTGAGCCAGCGACCGTGCAAGGCGTCCTTGACCGGGCCGCGCGGCAGCACCAGGTCCACGGCCTTCGTCACCGCGTCGACCGTGCCGTCGAGTGACTCGGCCTGCTCCAGCTTGCCGGTCAGAGTTGACCACCACATGCCCGTCTCCTTGCCTCGTCCTCCGCGCGTCCCTTCGCCTGTGTCCCATCCGGGCACACCTATGCGTCGGGCCGGGCTGGCAAGCGGACGTCATGCGCTGAGCGCCCGCGTCCGATGACCCTGGGTACGCTGATGCTCATCGGCAGTCGCGTGGCACCGAGCGACACGACCCGCGCCGCCTCCGTCTCGACGCGCTCGCGTCTGGTGTCGAGTGGCACATCGCGGCCACCGCCGGCGTCCACGTCGATGTGGATGCGGTTCTTGATCGACTTCTCTTCAGGGACGATCTGGAACCAGATGCGCGGACCCTCCCCGTTCGGATCCTCGATTCTGTCGGCGCCCGTGCCGAGCTCATCCTCGGGCACACCGATCGACCCATAGCAGTCGTCCCAAGAGTCGAAGCCGGACGGCGGTGCTGCGATGACGTAATGCAATGCCTCCGCCCAGAACTTCGCGAGCGGTTCGGGTGGCGTGCAGTCGATCACGAGCTGGTACGACACCGCCATCTGACACCTCCAGGAGCCTTGGGAGACCAGACTGGCACGCCCGGTCCATGTCGCTCGGAACCCACTCGTTCATTGTCCGGCGGGCTGCGCGCGGATCCGGGTGTTCGGAGGCCGATGAGGTCTGCCAAGATGAACTCGATGCTGACGCAGGTCTTTGAGTGGCGGGGACGTTCGGTTCGCTGGGGTGCACTCGGGACCGGCCCAGACGTTGTCTTCTGCCACGGCACTCCGTGGTCGTCTGAACTTTGGCGACCCATGGCCGAGGCACTCGCTGCGCGGTTCACGGTGCATCTGTGGGACATGCCTGGCTATGGGGTTTCCTCCAAACTGCCGGACCACGACGTTTCGCTGGATATTCAGGGCGAACTGTTCGCTGCTCTGCTCGCTCACTGGGGGTTGGAGTCGCCGCACGTGGTGGCCCACGACTACGGCGGAGCGGTGGCTCTGAGGGCGACACTCCTTCACGAGCGTCGATTCTCCTCATTGGCCCTGGTCGACGTCGTAGCCCTAGCACCTTGGGGATCAGACTTCTTCCGCCTCGTGCGCGACCATGCCGACGCCTTCAGCGCCCTTCCCCCGTCGATCCACGAAGGAGTCCTGCGGGCCTACATCACCACCGCCAGCAACGTCGGCATCAAGCCTGCCGCCATGGAGTCGCTCGTCGCGCCGTGGTTGGACGGTTCGGGGGAGGCTGCCTTCTACCGACAGATCGCTCAGGCCGATCAGGCCTACACCGACGAGATCGAGGATCTGTACGCAGATCTTGACATGCCGGTCCTGATTGTGTGGGGAGATCAGGATGCCTGGATCCCGGTCGACCGCGCGCACCGGCTGCGTGAGCTCATTCCCGGAGCGCAACTCAGACTGATCGCGGACGCGGGCCACCTGATCCAGCTCGATCAGCCAGCCGCACTCGCGACAACCCTCACCGGATGGCTCATCGACTCGGCGACGCAACACTGAGGTGAGCGATTGCCTGTGTGACCGCGCGCGGTCATCGGCAGGGCAACGCCTCACGTTGCGATGCAGATCCGGACGTTGGTCAACGGACAGGCAGGTCGGCAGGCATGACCCGCCCTCCACGCCCAGCCGGTTGGCCACAGCCGCAAATCTGCCTGTCGCTGTGCGATCTGGATCAGCGAGCCGCTGAGCTGATGTCTTGTGCGCCATCAGGGACTCGAACCCCGAACCCGCTGATTAAGAGTCAGCTGCTCTGCCAATTGAGCTAATGGCGCGTGAAGCGAGTGGAACTTTAGCAGCGGACCGGGCCCATCCCGAAATCGAGCGGCGCGCGAGCAGCCACTCGGACAGGCACTCGACCGATGAACGACCGGTGTCCAGGCGGGGAGCGGTCAGATCGTCGCTCGAGTGCACGTCGATGTGGCCCTCGGCCGGCTCGACCGCGACCAGTTCGTGGCACGACGGTCCGGTTCCCACGACGAAGCCTCACTTCCCTCGAGCCGTGCACCGTGGGAAGTGCGGCCTTCACTACAGACCTTGGGGAAACTGCGGCAGACGGGGCACAAGGGAGCGCCGCGGCTCAGGTGGTGCGGGACTCCAGCACGGCGTGGGCGGCGTTGTGGCCGCCGATCCCGCTGACCGCCCCGCCGCGGCGGGCACCCGAGCCGCACAGCAGCACGTTGGGCAGGTCCGTGGCGACGCCCCACCGCTGCGCCGGGGTCTCCATCCGGGACCGGTTCGGCGCCCAGGGCCATGCCAGGTCGCCGTGGAAGATGTGGCCGCCCGGCATCGCGAGCGCCTCGTCGATGTCCTGCGGCGCCTTGGCCTCCAGGCACGGCCTCCCGTTCGCATCCAGCGTCAGACAGCCCTCGATTGGTTCCTCGAGATGGACGTTGATCGCGTCCAGGGCCCGGCCGACCGCCTCGTCACGCTGCGCCTCGACGTCGCCCTCGAAGAGCGCCGCGGGGGTGTGCACGCCGAAGTACGTCAGCGTGTGTACGCCCGTGGCCGCAAGGTCGCCCAGGATGGACGGGTCGGTGAGGGAGTGGCAGTACAGCTCGCCGGGCTGGGTGGTCGGCAGCTTCCCGGCCGCGGCCTCGGCGTAGGCGGTCTGCAGCTGGCTGTAGTCCTCCGCGACGTGGAAGGTGCCCGCGAACGCGATCTCCGGGTCCGCTCCGGATCGCAGCCGGGGAAGCCGGTCGAGCAGGAAGTTGACCTTGAGCTGCGATCCTTCGGGCCGTTCGCCCGGCTCCTCGCCGAGCAGCACCTGCAACACCCAGGGCGCCACGTTCGAGAGCACCCAGTCGGCCTGCACGGTGTGCTCGGAGTCGCCGTCGTGCCAGGAGATCTCCGCCGTCGTCCCGTCCGAGTCGATCCGGCTGACTCCGGCCTCGGTGACGATCTCGGCACCGGCTGCTCGCGCGGCGCCGGCCAGCGCGTCGGTGACCGCGCCCATCCCGCCGACCGGCACCCGCCACTCCCCGGTGCCGTTGCCGATCAGGTGGTAGAGGAAGCACCGGTTCTGGATCAGCGAGGGGTCGTTCAGGTCGGCGAAGGTGCCGATCAGCGCGTCGGTCGCGACCACGCCGCGCACCGTGTCATCGGCGAAGCGCTGCTCGATCACCTGGCCCAGCGGTTGCTCGACCAGGGCCTCCCAGACGGAGGGGTCGGCCCGTTCCCGGATGTCACGCGCGGCCTTCAGCGGTGAGAGCAACGTGGGCGCGACGATTTGAGCGAAGTCCGAGACCTCGCCGTAGAACTTCCGCCACGCGTCGTACTCCTCGTCCGACCCGGTCAGGGCCCGGAACGACTCTGCGGTGCGGGTGCCCTCCGGTCGCTCGACGAGCAGCCCGGTGGCCATCCCGTTGCGGATCACGGGTGTGTACGACGCGGTGACGCGCGTGTCCAGCCGCAGGTCGAGGCCGAGGTCGTCGATGACCTGCTGGGGCATCAGGCTGACCAGGTAGGAGTAGCGCGACAGCCGGGCGTCGAGCCCCGGGAACGCCTGGGCGCTGACCGCGGCGCCGCCGGTGTGGGGGAGTCGCTCGAGCAGCAGCGTGGACACACCGGCCTTGGCGAGGTAGGTCGCGGCGACGAGGCCGTTGTGGCCGCCGCCGACGATCACCACGTCGTACTTGGTCTTCTGGCTTCCTGAGTTCACGCCTGCACGCTACCGGCCGGCCGGGTCGGCCGACGCACCCCTCGCGGAATGTTCAACGTTCAACTAGCGTTGTGCCACCACGACCTTCGTGAAGGAGAGTGGACGTTATGCCAGCCGTCACCGTTGACGACCTCACCGTGCTGCCGCGCATCAAAGGGCTCGGACTCGGAGACACCGTACGCCCGGTGGCCAGCGTGACCACCGCCCCGCAGGGCTACGAGGGCGAGGGCTTCCCGGTACGACGGGCGTTCGCCGGTGTCGACCTGTCGCTGCTCGATCCCTTCATCCACATGGACCAGATGGGGGAGGTGGAGTACGCCCCCGGAGAGCCGAAGGGCACACCGTGGCACCCGCACCGGGGCTTCGAGACGGTGACCTACATGCTCGACGGCGTCTTCGACCATCAGGACAGCCACGGCGGCGGCGGCTCGATCACCAACGGCGACACCCAGTGGATGACCGCCGGCTCCGGCCTGCTGCACATCGAGGCGCCTCCGGAGTGGCTGGTCGCGAAGGGCGGCCTGTTCCACGGCGTCCAGCTGTGGGTGAATCTCCCGCGTGCAGAGAAGATGGTCGCGCCCCGCTACCAGGACCTCCAGTCCAGCCGGGTCGGTCTCGTCGCCACGTCCGACGCCGGCGCGCTGCTGCGGATCATCGCCGGTGAGGTCGACGGTCACCAGGGGCCCGGTTCGACGTACACCCCGATGAGCATGGTGCACGCGACGCTGGCGCCGACCGCGAAGCTCGAGCTGCCCTGGGACCCCTCGTTCAACGCACTGGTCTACGTCCTCGCCGGCGACGGCACGGTCGGCAGCGAGAAACGACCGATCGGCACGGGCCAGCTCGCCGTCCTGGGACACGGTGACTTCGTGACCGTGGCGGCGGACGCCCGCCAGCACAGCCGTACGCCGGCCATGGAGGTCCTGGTCATCGGCGGCCGCCCGATCCGGGAGCCACTGGCGTGGGCCGGCCCGTTCGTGATGAACACCAAGGCCGAGGTGCTGCAGGCCTACGAGGACTTCCAATCAGGTCGGATGGGACAGATCCCCGCCGTGCACGGTACCCCGGACCACGTCGTCTCCCACGACGGATCCGTCCCCGGCTGAGCACCGCCAGCACGACTTCCTGACGCTCCGGACCCACGGGTCCGGAGCGTCAGTGGTTTCTGCAGGTTCGTGCAACGCGCAAGTATGCAAGCCCCCGATGTCGTTCTGCGGCGCGAACCCTCCTACCGTGATCGAGTTCACAGCGCGGCCCGACCGGCCGCGAACCACCTTTGAGGGGACCCAACTCGATGCGCTCTCGCTCGTTCCTCGCGATCTCGGCTGCTGCCGTGCTCGCTGCGACGACCACCGTCGTCACAGCCGGTACGTCATCGGCGGTCGCACCACCCGTCGTCAAACAACAAGGCCAGGCCGGTGCACCCTCCGGCTCGTTCGCCCTCAGCGGCCAGGAGGCACGTGACTTCGTGCTGCCGGCTCACATGAAGCAGCTGCACACCACGACCCTGGCCGACGGCAGCACCCAGACGCGCTACCAGCAGATGGTCGGTGACGCGACCGTGTTCGGCGGCCAGATCACCGTCAACAGCAATGCAGCCGGCGAGGCCACGTCCGTCGTCGGCGCCTACTTCCCGGGGCTGCAGCCCAAGAACGACGTCAAGCTGAACAAGGGCCAGGCCAAGAAGGTCGCCAAGGCTCAGGTCGGCGCGCGCGGCGACTGGAGCAACGAGCTCCGGATCGACCCGAAGACCGGCAAGCTGTTCTACGAGGTCCAGAGCATCCGCGCCGCGCAGCGGCCGGTGCGCTGGGTCGACGCCGCGACCGGTCACGTCACCAAGGCCTTCAGCGCGCTCGCCCACGGCGAGGGGGTCGGTGTGAAGGGGGACAAGAAGACGATCGACACGAAGCCCAACTTCGCCACGCAGCGCTACGAGCTGCTCGCGAAGGACCTGCGGCAGAAGACCTACGACGCCGGGAACAAGAAGAACAAGGCGCCGGTGCTGATGACCGACGCTGATGACGCCTGGAACTACGTGAACGTGCAGCGCACCAGCCCCAGCCAGCCGGCCGGCGTGGACGCGCACTACTACGCGAACGTGGTCGACGACTTCTACGGTGACACATTCTCGCGCGACAGCATCGACGACCACGGCATGCAGATCATCTCGGTGGTGCACTTCGACAAGAACTACTGCAACGCCTTCTGGAACGGCGCCTACATGACCTACGGCGACGGTGACGGCGACTCCTGCCTTCCGCTCTCGGGTGGTCTTGACGTCGACGGGCACGAGCTGACCCACGGTGTCACCGAGTTCACCTCGAACCTGATCTACGAGAACGAGTCCGGTGCGCTCAACGAGGCGTTCAGCGACATGATGGGCAACACCATCGAGTTCTACGCCGACGAGAACGGCCTGGACCCCGCCGCCGAGCCCGACTGGCTGATCGGTGAGGACGTCATCAACGCCGGCTCCGCGGCCCCGGGCTTTCGCAACATGGGTGACCCGGAGCAGTTCGGGGACCCGAGCCACCTGTCGAACAAGTACACCGGCACCGAGGACGGGGGCGGCGTACACACCAACAGCGGTATCGCCAACCACGCCTACTACCTGACCGTGAACGGCGGCAGCAACGCCGGTTGTGTGGCGACGGAGTACCACGAAGCGGTGGTGACCGAGGACTGCGACGTCGAGGTTCCCGCGCTCGGTGTGGACCGGGCCGCGCAGATCTACTTCGCGGGCTTCACAAGCCTGCCGGAGTACGCGAACTTCTGTGATGCGCGTAACGCCACCGTCTCCACGGCCGGCGACAACGCGGACGCGGTCAGCCTGGGTTGGGAGGCGGTCGGCGTGGACGCCGGCTGCGCACCCGCCGTTCCGCCGCCGCCGGCGTGCAAGGACGTTCCCGACGCGAGTCTGCCCATCGAGTCCAACCACCCGTACTCGCACAACGTCGACTGCACCTGGACCTACGACAACGGCGCTGCCGGGTTCTCCTTCCACTTCACGCTGCTCGACATGGAGGAGGACTACGACTACGTCTACGTCAAGGACGCCGACGGGACCATCCTGGACACCTACACCGGGACGGCGAACGGCGAGTTCGACTCCTCGTGCATCCCCACCTCCACCGGGTCGGTGCAGATGGTGACCGACCCGGCGGTGAAGGGAGCGGGCTTCACCGTCGACTCCGTGACCCCGTGCTAGTGGTCTGATCTCAGCCCGCTCTCTGGCGGCCCCGGTCCGTGCGCGGACCGGGGCCGCTTCATGCGTGTCCCGAATGCGCGCCGCGCCGCCGGGTACCGTGAGGCCGGCGTCCCGGTACAGCAAGGCGCAGGCCAGAACGCTCCGGCCTGCGCCTGCACTGGGGTGAACGACGGGACTTGAACCCGCGACTTCCTGGACCACAACCAGGTGCTCTACCAACTGAGCTACGCCCACCATGCCCGTGACTGCCGAACAGTCACGTCGGCCCCTCGGACCGAAGGTCACGAGAAGCCGAAGTCGCGAACAGTGTACCTGTTCCTATGGGGTAGTCCGACCCGGTGGTACGACCCCCGCCGCGCCGGGGTCCTGCGGCGTAGCACCGGTCAGCGAGCCGCCGTACTTCTTCGCCAGTGCCTTGGCGGTGTCCGAGTCGGGCCCTGGCCGGGGGACGAACACGGCATCGCGGTAGTAGCGCAGCTCCTCGATGCTTTCCTGGATGTCGGCGAGCGCCCGGTGGTTGCCCGTCTTCGCCGGGGAGTTGAAGTACGCGCGCGGGTACCAGCGCCGCGACAGCTCCTTGATCGAGGACACGTCCACGATTCGGTAGTGGAGGAACTTCTCCAGCGTCGGCATGTCGCGGATCAGGAAAGACCGGTCGGTGGCGACGGTGTTGCCGGCAAGCGGAGGACGCGACCCGTCGGCACAGTGCTGGCGGATGTAACCGAGCACCTGCTCCTCCGCCTCCTGCATCGTCGTGCCGTTGTCGAGCTCGGTGAGCAGTCCGGAGACGGTGTGCATGTTGCGCACGAACTCGTCCATCTGCTCGATCGCCTCCTGCGGAGGTTTGATCACGACGTCGATGCCCTCCCCGATCACGTTGAGCTCGAAGTCGGTCACCAACGCCGCCACCTCGATCAACGCATCCGCGCCGAGGTCGAGGCCCGTCATCTCACAGTCGATCCACACAAGTCGGTCATTCACGTCTAGCACCCTACTCACCCCGCGTAGCCGCAGCGGCTCTAGAGTTGGCCCCGACGGTCCTACACGAAGAGGTCGCACCCCGTGGTTACAACGCAGACCCGGCCGGCCGGGCACACACTCTGGTCGTGGGCGGGCGCCGCAGCCCGGCTCATCGTAGGTGGTGTGTGGCTCGTCGCCGGTGTGCTGAAGGTCCCGGATCCAGCCGGGAACGTCCGGGCGGTGCGCGCCTACCAGCTGTTGCCGGAGTCGGTCGTACCCACGGTGGGTTACGCGCTGCCGATCCTCGAGGTCCTGGTCGGCGCCTGCCTGCTGATCGGGCTGCTGACCCGGGTCAATGCGGTCCTGTCCGGCCTGCTGCTCTTGGCGTTCATCGTCGGGATCTCCGCCGCGTGGGCTCGCGGGCTGCAGATCGACTGCGGCTGCTTCGGTGGCGGAGGCGGACCGGCCGCGAACGCCAGCGACAAGTACCCGTGGGAGATCGGACGGGACCTTGGTCTCCTCTTGCTGTCCGCGTTGCTGGTTTGGCGGCCCCGGACACCATGGGCGTTGGACAATCGTGTCCTTCCATAAAGCGCCACCAGAAAGCATCATCAGATGAGCAAGAAGCAGTCGAATGCGACCAAGCAGGCCAATGCTCAGCGTGCGGCTGAGCGGGCCGCCGCGATCCGCCGCGAGCAGGAGGCCAAGGAGCGCCGGCGTCGCACGCTGTGGGTCAGCCTCGCCGTGCTGGCGGTGATCGCCGTCGTGGTCGCGATCGCGGTGGGCGTTCAATCCGGGCGCGACACGACCGGCGAGGCGGCGACCCCACCGGACGGTGCGGTGGACACGTATGCGCTGCCGATGGGTCCGGCTGACGCACCGGTGAAGGTGAGCGTCTACGAGGACTTCATGTGCCCCTTCTGCGGGGAGTTCGAGGCCGCCACCAGGAAGTCGCTCGAGGAGTACGCCGGCCAGGGCGAGGTGCAGGTGCAGTACCACCCGATCTCGATCCTCGATGACGCCTCGAACGGGACCGACTACTCCACGCGTGCGATGAACGCGGCCGGTGTGGTGCTCGACAACGCGGGTCCCGGGGTCGCCAAGAAGTTCCATGACCTGCTCTTCGAGAACCAGCCGGAGGAGGGCAGCGACGGACTGTCCGACCAGCAGCTGATCGACCTCGCGGTCCGGGCCGGAGCGGACGAGTCCGCCGTCAGCCGGCCGATCCAGGACCTGGAGTTCGAGCAGTGGGTGGAGAACGCCACCGATGCGGCGTCCAAGGCCGGCGTCAACGGCACACCCACGGTCATGGTCGACGGCAAGATCGTGGAGGCGACGTCGACCATCGACCAGCTGGTCTCCGACACCTTGGGCACGATCGAGGCGACGCTCAAAAAGGAGTAGCGCGGCTCGGGGGTCCGGTTCTTCGCACGCTGGTCGAACTCCAGTTGTCCCGACGACACCTGAGGTGTCGGTGGAGGGATAGAGTTCTGGGCCGTGAGCCGCCTCGCCCTCGTCGGCATGGTCACCGCGGCAGCGCTCTCGTCGACGTTCGTCAACGGGCCGGTGTCGGCCTCGTCTGCGGCACCGTGCGGCCCCACCGCTGTCGCCCATCGTGGCGGGTCCGTGGGCGTGCCCGAGTCGACGATGCCCGCCTACCGGTCCGCACTCCGCGTCGGCGTCAGGGTGCTCGAGGCGGACGTCAGGATGACCGCGGACGGGGTGCTCGTCATCATGCACGACCGCACGGTCGACCGTACGACGGACGGCACCGGGGCGGTGCGCGCCATGACCTACCGTCAGGTGCGGCAGCTCGACGCCGGCCACGGGGCCAAGGTTCCTCGGCTGGCTGCGCTCCTCCGGCTGGCGAAGCGCCGCAACGCGCGGCTGATCCTCGAGGTCAAGATCCCGCACACCACCCGGGCCGAAGTGCGCCGGTTCGTGCGCACGGTCCGCAAGGCCGGCATGGTGCGCAGGACCACCGCCGACTCGTTTGCCGCCGAGAGGCTCGCGCTGGTGCGGGCGACCGCCCCGGCCATGGACCGCGGACTCGTCACCACGCGACCTCGGCGGAGTCGGACGCTGCTCAGGCTCGGGTCGGCCGTGATCGTACGCAGTGACGTCACGTCCGGGCGCCGGGTCCGCGCGTGGCAGCACGCCGGCCTGTATGTGGCTGCCTGGACGGCCAACGACCGGGGCACCTGGCGGGCCCTGAACCGGCGCGGCGTGGATGCGGTCATTACGGACCGTCCGGGTGCTTACCAGCGCTGGGTCGGCCGCGGCTGCCGGTGAGGGCCGGGCCGCTCGCCTTGTATCCCGATCGGCCGGGAGCATTCGGGACCGACAAGCGGCCGGCTCGGCGGGGTGCGCTCAGGCGGGGGAGTCGCCGGGATCGATCTGCTGGGCGAGGTACTGGGCGTTGCCGACCAGCCCGATCGCGTCGAGCTGGCTCTCGAACCAGTCGGCGTGCTTCTCCTCGTCGCGGACCATCTCCTCGAACACCGCGGCGGTGCCGTGGTCGCCGAGCTCGTGACACTCGTGAGCGGCGGCGTTGAACCGGGTGACGGCCTGCTTCTCGCTGTCGAAGGCGAGGCGCAGCATCTCCTCGGCGCTCTCGCCGACCTTGATCGCGCCGAGCTTCTGCAGGTTCGGATGACCGTCGAAGAGCAGGATCCGGTTGATCAGGTCGTCGGCGTCGCGCATCTCGTCGATCGACAGGTCGTAGAAGACCTTGCCCAGTCGGCGCAGGCCCCAGTTGTCGAGCATCCGGGCGTGCAGGAAGTAGGTGTTGGTGACAGTGAGCTCGAAGGTCAGCGCGTCGTTCAACAGCTCGACGACGCGAGGGCTAACTGGCTGCAAGATCGGCCTCCATGGCTGCGGATGACGCCGCGAGCAACAGGGCGGCGGAGCCCTCATGCTGGCACACCAGCTGCTTGACCGAGAAGATGCAGGTCCCACAGTCCTGGCCCGCTCCGGTGCTGCGGCAAACCTGGGAGAGGTTCCGCGCCCCGCCTCGCACGGCGGCATCGACGTCGCGGTCGGAGACGACCCGGCAGTGGCAGACGATCACGAAGGTAAGGCTAGCCTAAACCTGCCGGTTCCGACCAGTCGGTGTGGCAGCGCTGTGGAACAGCCCGGGCCCGGTCACGGGTGCGGCGGCACTGGTGCAGACTGTTCGCGTGTCCACGACTCTCCTGCCATCGCCGTACGCCGACTTCATCGCCGGACTGCCCAAGGCCGAGCTCCACGTGCACCATGTCGGGTCCGCGTCGCCGCGCGCGGTCGCTGAGCTGGCCGCGCGCCATCCCGGGACCGTGCCGACCGACCCGACCGCCTTGACCGAATACTTCACCTTCCGCGACTTCGCGCACTTCATCGAGCTGTACCTCTCCGTGGTCGACCTGATCCGGGCCCCTGAGGACGTGCGGCTGCTGACCTACGAGGTCGCGAGTGAGATGGCCGATCAGAACATCCGGTACGCCGAGCTCACCGTCACGCCACACACCTCGGTGGTCCGCGGGATCCCTATCGAGGCCTTCGTCGAAGCGATCGAGGACGCCCGCACCGCGGTGGAACGCGACCGCGGGATCGTGCTGCGCTGGATCTTCGACGTCCCGGGGGAGCTGGGAGTCCCGGCCGCCGAGGCGACCGCGGGGTACGCCGTCGACCACGGCCCCGCGTCGCTGGTCGGCTTCGGTCTGGGTGGCCCGGAGGTCGGCGTTGCACGACCGCAGTTCAAGCCGGCGTTCGACCGGGCACGCGCCGCCGGGCTGCACAGCGTGCCGCACGCCGGGGAGACCACCGGGCCCGACACCGTGTGGGACGCTCTGCGTGAGCTCGGCGCCGAACGTATCGGCCACGGCACCTCCGCGGTCCAGGACCCGGCGCTGCTGGAATACCTCGCCACCAACCGGATCGCACTCGAGGTCTGCCCGACCTCGAACATCGCGACCCGGGCGGTCACCGTCCTCGAGGAGCACCCGATCAGCCAGATGGTCGACGCCGGCGTGCTGGTGACCGTCAACAGCGACGACCCGCCGATGTTCGGCACCACCCTGAACCGTGAGTACCAGATCGCGGCCGGGCTGCTCGGCCTCGACGAGCCCGGCATCGCGGCGCTGGCCCGGAACGCCGTGGCCGCGTCGTTCCTGCCTGACGCCGACAAGTCCGCTCTGATCACCGAGATCGACGCGTACGCCGAGACCGCGAGCTGATCCGAGGAGCCCGCCCGGCTCGACGTCGAAATGTACGACGTCGAGCCGGACTGAACTAGCCCCCCGGCCGACCGTGCCCCCCACGTCGGCCTACCTCACCGTTGAGACGCCGCGATGGCCCATGCGTGACGCGAGTTGCGCATAGTTTCTGCATGATTGTGCATTGCATAACCATGCATACCGATTCAGCCCCATTTACGGCCCCTTGGCCCGATGATTTATCTGTGGGGCAAACCCCAAGGGCCCCAGTGTGAGAGAAGTCGAGAAGACTCCGCCATCCCCCCCGGCGGCCTGAATCTGATGCCACCCCCCCGGCACAGACTCGACCTTCAAGGGCGGCTGCTTCGGCAGCCGCCCTTGGCACTTCTTGGCTCCGCGCGGGGTGTCGGTCCAGCGGCGCCCCCGGCAGGACTCGAACCTGCGACCATCAGATTAGAAGTCTGGCGCTCTATCCAGCTGAGCTACGGGGGCGGGGATGCGAACTTTCATCGGGAGAACCCCAGGAATCAAGTCCGTTGTACTTTGCCGGAGAATCTCACCCGCATGCCAGTATGCCGCAAGAGACGTGCTCGCCCATCAGCACAGCCCCGGTGCAGTTCGGAGCGAACGTCCCCGGATGCGGTGTTTCGACCCGGAGTGGTGGCCGTGGCCGTTGCCGACCGGAAGCCGACAGGAGGCTGTTCGGACCATTACCCCGGCACTCGGCCTAGTGTCGAAGCAGAATCTCGTCGCTTTGACTGGACATTCCTGATCGGTCCGAGCTTCGTCCTCGGTATGAACAGCCTGTTGCTTGCCTACCTCATGTACCGGTCGCAGCTGGGGCCACGGCTCAGGTCAGGCTTGCCGTGTACCTCATCGTGAAGGGGTTCAAGATCTCACCCGGCACCCCGACCGACACCCGAACGGTCGGCGTGCCCGCACCGCTCCCCGTCGGATGATCAGGGACCGTCTCGCGCGGCGCCACGACCGTCACGCGCGCAGGGCGCCCATCCACTGCTCGATGCCGTCGAGGTCGCGGGGAAGCGCCTCGGACAGGTTCCTCGGCCCCTCAGCGGTGACCACGATGTCGTCCTCGATGCGGATCCCGATTCCGCGCAGCTCCTCCGGGACCAGCAGATCGTCCTCCTGGAAGTACAGCCCTGGCTCGACGGTGAGCACCATGCCCGCTTCGAGGTTGCCCCGCGGGTAGATGTCGAGCGAGGACTGTGCGCAGTCGTGCACGTCCATGCCGAGCATGTGGCTCGTGCCGTGCAACGTCCACCGGGCGTAGACCTTGCTGTCGGGTGAGAGTGCCTCCTCGGCCGGGACCGGCAGCAGGCCCATGTCTTCGAGCCCGTGCGCGAGGACGTTCATCGCGGCGTTGTGCGCTGCGAGGAACGGGGCGCCGGGCTTCACGGCGTCGATGCCGGCCTGCTGCGCGGTGAGCACCAGCGTGTAGAGGTCGCGCTGCACCGGGGAGAACGTGCCGTCGATCGGCAGGGTGCGGGTCACATCGGCGGTGTAGAGGGTGGAGGCCTCCACGCCCATGTCGAGCAGCACCAGGTCACCGGGCGTGATCGGCCCGGAGTTGTCGATCCAGTGCAAGGTGGTGGCGTGCCGGCCGCCGCCGACGATGGAGTCGTAGCCGATGTCGTTGCCCATCGCGCGGGCCCGCCGGAAGAACGTGCCCTCGATCCAGCGCTCGCCGTACTTGAGCACGTTGTCCCACTCGCGAACGCTGTCGGCGAAACCGAGCGTGGTGATGTCGCAGGCCTCCTGCAGCTGCCCGAGCTCCCACTCGTCCTTGACCAGGCGCATCTCGGACAGCACCCGGGCGAACTCCTCGTCGCGGCCCTCGTCGGCGGACACCTCACGGTCCACGCCGGCGTCGACGCCGCGCAGCACTCGGGTCTTCCCGGAGGCCCGTAGCGCCGCGGGAAGCTCGTCGATGTGGCGGCAGGGGAGGCCGAGGGACGTGGAGATCTCGTTCAGCGAGGGACGCCGCCCGGCCCAGAGCTCGCCGTACTGCCGGTCGCGGAAGAACTCGTCGGTCTGGCGCGAGGAGCGCGGCCGTGCGAACAGTGTCGCCTCACCGCCTGCCTCGCCGTCGATCACCAGCACGGCGTCGGTGGTCTGGTTGCCGGACAGATACGTGTGCGCGGTCTCGGGCCGGAACCGGTAGTCGGTGTCGTTGGAGCGCACCTTGAAGGTGCCGGAGGGCACCACGAGCCGCTCGCCCCGGAACATCTCGGCGAGCCTTGCCCGTCGCCGGGCCGCCCAGGGCGCTACCGGGTGCGGAGGCAGGTCAAGGTCACGGTCGCCCCAGCCCTGGCGCATGAAGGTCGCGTACGCCTCCGGCACGGCCGGGTCGTGACTCTCGGTCTTCAGCTTGGCGTCGGTGCCTTCGGGCGGGGTCGCGCCGTCCGCCGGGTTGGTCGTGACAGGGCTTTCGTCGTGGTCGCTCACACCTGCACTCTACGACGCGGTCGCCGAGGACCGCGACGGGACAGGGGCCGGCTCCCGGATAGGCTCTGCCCCATGAACGGGGCAGGCGGCGTGGACCACGGACAGCAACGCGGTCCGTCCCCCGCACACCCCCTGGCGCCCGGTCCGACGTCGGCCGGCCGACGTCGGGGCAGCGTGCTGTTCACCGTGTTCCTTTCCGTGGCGATGCTCGGCGGAGCGATCCTCATGGCCCTGGTGCTGCTCGGGTCCGGCGCTCCCAACGCGCTCGCGATCGGCGTGGTCCTGGCGGCGCTCCCGGTCGGTCCACTGATCGCGTGCTTCTTGTGGCTGGACCGCTACGAGCCCGAGCCGCTGAGCCTGCTCGCCTTCGCGTTCGGTTGGGGCGCCGTGGTCGCCACCGCGGTCGCGTTGATCCTCCAGGGCATCGACAAGTTCGCGTTCGACACCACCGAGATCCTCTCCGCGACAGTGGTCGCCCCGGTGACCGAGGAGGCCGCGAAGGGGTTGTTCGTCGTACTCCTGCTCCTCGCACGCCGGCACGAGCTCGACGGCATCCTGGACGGCATCGTGTACGCCGGCATGGTCGGCATCGGCTTCGCGTTCACCGAGAACATCCTCTACCTGGCCGCGGCCTACATGGGCGGCGACGGGGTCGGGCCGGGCGGTATCGAGGCGGCGACCGGCACGTTCGTCGTACGCGGCATCTTCAGCCCGTTCGCGCACCCGTTCTTCACCTCCGCGATCGGCATCGGCGTCGGGTACGCCGTGATCACCCACAGCCGGGCCTGGCGGGTGCTGGCGCCGTTGCTGGGGTACTGCGTGGCCGTGCTCGGACACGCGTTGTGGAACGGGTCGGCGTTCCTGGCCGGCGGAAGATTGTTCCTGCTCACCTACGTGTTCGCGATGGTGCCGGCCTTCTTCGTGCTGGTCGGGTTCGCGGTCTGGGCGCGCAAGCGGGAGGGCCGGATGCTCACCCGGGCGCTGAACGACTGCGCCGACCGGGGCTTCCTCACGCACCAGGAGGTGCCCTGGCTGGTGCGACTCGCCGGGCGGCGGGAGGCCCGCAGGTTCGCCGGTGCCCAGGGTGGCCCGGTGGCCGCGCGGGCGATGGGGGACTACCAGCAGCAGGCCGTCGAGCTGGGCTTTCTGCACGACCGTTTCCTGCGCGGCACCGCGCCGGCGGACTTCGTGGAGCGAGGGCAGGCGATGGTGAACCAGCTGGCGGTTCTGCGACCCTATGTCAGGTTTCCTCAGCCACGCTCCGGGCACGTCGCCGCACGATCGCACAAGAAAGGTGGATGGTGAGCGACTCGCGACCCGAGACCGGGACGACCGACATGATCACCGCGCTGGTCCGGCTGCGGGAGGCGCTGCAGGGCGCCGACCTGCCCCTGGACCTTCCCGGCGTGTCCGCGACGCGCACGGCGCGCGGTGAGATGGTGGACCAGCTCGAGGACTACGTGCTGCCGCGGCTCGTGCAGATCGACGCACCCCTGCTCACCGTGGTCGGCGGGTCCACCGGCGCCGGCAAGTCCACGCTTGTCAACTCCCTGGTCGGCACGAAGGTCACCGAGCCCGGGGTGCTCCGACCGACCACCCGCTCGCCGGTGCTGGTGCACAACCCCGCGGACTCCGGCTGGTTCGACCGGGACCGGATCCTGCCCGACCTGGCGCGTACGACGGGCGCCACGGGCGACCCGGGAGCCCTGCAGCTCGTCTCATCGGACAACGTCCCCGCGGGCCTCGCGATCCTGGACGCGCCCGACATCGACTCGGTGGAGGAACGCAACCGCACCCTCGCCGCACAGCTGCTCGCGGCCGCCGACCTGTGGCTGTTCGTCACCTCCGCGGCCCGCTACGCCGACCAGGTGCCGTGGGACTTCCTGAAGGCCGCGGCGGAGCGCAGCACCGCCGTGGCCGTGGTCCTCGACCGCACACCGCCGGAGGCCGTGGAGGAGGTCAGCGGGCACCTGGCCCGGATGCTGACGTCCCGCGGCCTGCGGGACTCGCCACTGTTCACCGTCACCGAGGGACCAGTCACGGACGCCGGCCTGCTGCCGGCCGAGTCGGTCGCCGGAATCCGTGACTGGCTGCACCTGCTCGCCGCCGACTCGAACGCAAGGGCCGCCGTCGTGAAACAGACCCTCGACGGCGCGGTCCGCAGCCTGGCTCGTCGTGCCCACACCGTCGCCGACGCCGCGGCCGACCAGTTCACGATGGTCGCCCGGCTGCGGGTCGACGTGGACCGGGCCTACGACGACGCGGTCACCCGGATCGACGAGGCCTCTGCCGACGGCACCCTTCTCCGCGGTGAGGTGCTTGCCCGCTGGCAGGAGTTCGTCGGCACCGGCGAGCTGCTGAAGTCCCTGGAGACCAAGGTCGGCTGGCTGCGCGACCGGATCGTCGGGATCATCCGCGGCAAGCCGCAGCAGGCGCGCAACGTCACCGTCGCCGTCGAGTCGGGTCTGGAGACGTTGATCCTCGAGCACGCGGAGAACGCAGCCGAGCGCGCCGAGGCGTCGTGGCGCTCGGTCGAGGCCGGCCAGCACCTGCTCGAGGACTCCGGCCGGGATCTGGGCCGGGCCTCCCGCGACTTCCGGGCCCAGGCCGAGCGGGCGGTCCGGGACTGGCAGCACGACGTGCTCGAGATGGTGCGCAGTGAGGGCGCGGACAAGCGTTCCACCGCCCGCTTCCTCGCCTACGGCGTCAACGGACTGTCCGTGGCGCTGATGGTGGTGGTGTTCGCGCACACGGCCGGAGTCACCGGTGCCGAGGCCGGCATCGCGGGCGGCAGTGCGGTGGTCGGACAGAAGCTGCTCGAGGCGGTCTTCGGGGACCAGGCGGTACGCCGGCTCGCGGAGAACGCCCGCAGGGACCTCAACGATCGTGTGGTGGGGCTGATCGACGCCGAGCGGGACCGCTACCTCGAGGTGCTCGACGCGCTGGCCATTGAGCCCGGCACCGCGGAGAAGCTACGTGAGGTCTCCCGCCGGATCGACGACCTCCGCTTCGCGTCCCGGCTCGCCCCGACCGCGGAGGAGGAGACCTCGCTGCACGACATCGGGTCCGGCGAAGCGACGGAGCCGCACGAATGACTGCGTTGCTCGCGGGGGCGAAGAAGCTGGTCGGCAAGGGGTCGAGCGACGTCGCGGCACGCCTGGACGGTCTGCAGCAGGCGGTGGAGTCCGCGCGCGGCCGGCTCGACGAGGCGCTGCTCGACGACGCCGCCGCCGTGGTGGAGCGGGCAGGGGCTCGGCTACGGCTCTCGGCCGACCACACGGTGGTGGCGCTCGCCGGCGCGACCGGTTCCGGCAAGTCCTCGACGTTCAACGCGCTGACCGGGCTCGACCTGGCCGCTATCGGGGTCCGTCGGCCGACGACGTCCTGGACCACCGCGTGCGCCTGGGGCACCGAGGGTGCCGGCGAGCTGCTCGACTGGCTGGGCGTGCCCAAGCGGCACCAGGTCGCGCGCGACAGCATGCTCGACGTCGGACGCGCGGAGCGCGACCTGTACGGCCTGGTCCTGCTCGACCTGCCCGACCACGACTCCACAGAGGTGGCGCACCACGTCGAGGTGGACCGGCTGGTCAAGCTCACCGACATGCTGGTCTGGGTGCTCGACCCGCAGAAGTACGCCGACGCCGCGATCCACGACCGCTACCTGAAGCCGTTCGCGTCACACAAGGACATCATGCTGGTCGTCCTCAACCACATCGACACGGTGCCGCCCGAACGCCGCCAGTCGATGGTCGACGACTTGGAACGACTGCTCGAGGCGGACGGCCTGGATGGGGTCCCGGTGCTGACCACGTCGGCCCGGCACGGCGAGGGCATCGCGGAGCTGAAGCGGGCGATCGCCTCCCGGGTCGCGGCGAAGAAGGCCACCAGGGCGCGGCTGCTGGCCGACGTCACCGCGCTGGCGGAGCGGATGCGGGCCGCGAACGGTGCCGCGAAGCCCGGCGACGTCGCGCGCGCCCGCAAGGCCGAGCTGGTCGACGCGTTCGCCGACGCGGCCGGTGTGCCCACCGTCGTACACGCCGTGGAGAAGGCGACCCGGGTGCGCGCGAACCGGGCCACCGGCTGGCCGGTGACCTCCTGGCTGTCCAAGCTGCGACCGGACCCGCTCAAGAGGCTGCACCTCGACCTCGGCCGCAGCGGGAAGGAGCTGACCGCCGGCGCGCGCGCGTCGATCCCGCAGGCCTCGCAGGTGCAGCGGGCGCGGGTCGACACCGCGGTGCGCACCGTCGCCGACGACGCGTCGGCCGAGCTGAGCCGGCCCTGGGTGGCGGCAGTACGTCGAGCCTCGGTCTCCCGGCTGCCCGACCTCAACGACGCCCTCGACAGGGCGGTGTCCGGCACCGACCTCGGCGTCTCCCGGACGCCGCTGTGGTGGCGGCTGGTCCGTGGGTTGCAGTGGGTGCTGATCCTGACCGCGCTGGCCGGCGGGCTCTGGCTCGCGGGGCTGGCCGTCTTCGGCTACCTGCAGATGCCGGCGCCCGACACCCCGCAGTACCGAGACTTCCCGGTGCCGACACTGATGCTGCTCGGTGGCGTGGCGGCGGGAGTCGTCCTGGCCCTGCTGTGCCGGATCCTGACCGGGCTGTCCGCCCGGGCCAAGGCACGGTCGGCGGACCGGCGGCTGCGCTCGGCGATCAGCGACGTCACCGAGCGGCTCGTGATCGAGCCGATCGAGGCCGAGATCGAGGCCTACCGGGGGACGCGCGACGGGTTGTCCGCAGCGCTGCGCTGACACGGGGGAGGGCGCGAGCAAGCCAGCTCCCGTGCACAGCCGGCCGGGACACGGTCTCCGTCCACAGGCGGCGTGCTCGGTCTGTCATCCGTCGTCGATGCAGGGCAGCGTGTGCGTCGTACCGATCGACGACGCAAGGAGAAACGACATGAGCGACACCTTCGTCACGTTTCACGGCTGGGTCGGCAACGACGTCGTGCACCGTGACCCGAAGGGCATCAGCGTGGCCAACTTCCGGGTCGCCTCGACGCCGCGGATCAAGCGGAACGGCGAGTGGATGGACGGCGACACCACGTGGTACTCCGTGACCGCCTGGCGTGGGTTGGCCGACAACATCCGGGACTCGGTCAGCAAGGGCGACGCAGTGATCGTCCACGGCCGGCTGCGCACCGAGAGCTGGGTCCGTGAGGACAAGCAGCTGTCCAACACGCTGGTCGTCGAGGCCAGCCTCGTGGGCCACGACCTGAGCCGGGGGACCAGCACGTTCATCCGGTCCAGCCGGCAGGACCGCGGCAACGAGACCGACGTGCACGAGGAGATCTCCGACATGGTGCACCGCGACGCCGACGAGCGTCCGCAGGTCGACCCCTGGGGACAACCGAAGTCGGTTCCCGGCGAGGAGGAGACCGCCGCGGAGGCGAACCCGTTCGCCCAGCACGGGCCGGCCGCATGAGGGTCGGCCGCCACGCCGATTGGGGTCGAACGGCACGCGCGCCGTAGGCTCTCGACCATGGCTGAGTATGTGTTCACCCTGCGCAATGTGCGCAAGGCCCACGGCGACAAGGTCGTCCTCGACAACGTGACCCTGTCGTTCCTGCACGGCGCCAAGATCGGTGTCGTCGGACCGAACGGCACCGGAAAGTCGACCCTGCTGAAGATCATGGCCGGGCTGGACCACCCCTCCAACGGCGACGCGACCATCGACCCCGACGCCACCGTCGGGATGTTGCAGCAGGAGCCGCCGCTGAGCGAGGGCAGGACCGTCCTGGAGAACGTCGAGGAGGCGGTCGGCGAGATCAAGGGCAAGCTGGACCGTTACAACCAGATCTCCGAAGAGCTCGCCGACCCGGACGCCGACTACGACAAGCTGCTCGCCGAGATGGGTGACCTGCAGACCGACCTGGACCACGCCAACGCGTGGGACCTCGACAGCCGGCTCGACCAGGCGATGGATGCGCTGCGGTGCCCGCCGCCGGACGCGATCGTCGACAAGCTGTCCGGTGGCGAGCGCCGCCGCGTCGCACTCTGCAAGCTCCTCCTGCAGCAGCCCGACCTGCTCCTGCTCGACGAGCCCACCAACCACCTCGACGCCGAGTCGGTGCAGTGGCTCGAGGGCCACCTGGCCAACTACCCCGGTGCGGTCCTGGCCGTCACCCACGACCGGTACTTCCTGGACAACGTGGCCGGCTGGATTCTCGAGCTCGACCGAGGCAAGGCGCACGGCTACGAGGGCAACTACTCCCGGTACCTCGAGACCAAGCAGGAACGACTCAAGGTCGAGGGGGCCAAGGACGCGAAGCGGGCGAAGATGCTCGAGCGCGAGCTCGCCTGGGTGCGCTCGAACCCGAAGGCGCGCCAGGCCAAGAGCAAGTCCCGGCTCTCGCGCTACGAGGAGCTGGCCGCCGAGGCGGAGCGGAACCGGAAGGTCGACCTGTCCGAGATCAACATCCCGGCCGGGCCGCGGCTCGGTGACGTGGTGCTCGAGGCCGAGGACGTGCGCAAGGGCTTCGGGGACCGGGTGCTGATGCACGACCTGTCCTTCAAGCTGCCCCGGGCCGGCATCGTCGGCGTGATCGGGCCCAACGGCGTCGGCAAGACCACGCTGTTCCGGATGATCGTGGGCGAGGAGAAGCCCGACAGCGGTGAGCTGAAGGTCGGTCAGACCGTCAGCATCTCCTACGTCGACCAGAGCCGCGGCGGCATCGACCCCAACAAGAACGTGTGGGAAGTCGTCTCCGACGGCCTCGACTTCATCAAGGTCGCGAACTTCGAGATGCCGAGCCGGGCCTACATCGCCTCGTTCGGGTTCAAGGGCCCGGACCAGCAGAAGAAGGCGGGCGTGCTGTCCGGCGGCGAGCGCAACCGCCTGAACCTCGCTCTCACCCTGAAGATGGGCGGCAACATGCTGCTCCTCGACGAGCCCACCAACGACCTGGACGTCGAGACCCTGCAGTCGCTCGAGGACGCGCTGCTCGAGTTCCCCGGCTGCGCCGTGATCACCTCGCACGACCGGTGGTTCCTGGACCGCACCGCGACGCACATCCTGGCCTGGGAGGGCGACGAGGAGGACGAGGGCAAGTGGTTCTGGTTCGAGGGCAACTTCGCGGCCTACGAGACGAACAAGGTCGAGCGGCTCGGTGACGAGGCGGCCCGTCCGCACCGTGTCACGCACCGCAAGCTGACCCGCGACTGAGCCGGGTCGACGCCGGTCCGGGCGGGACCGAGCTCAACGCCGAACGGCGGGGCAGGTGCCAGAGGCGTCAGCGGATGTCGGCGGCCGGGTTGGCGGAGATCAGCTTGTCGGTGACGGTGTTGAACACCCGTCCGAGCGCGTCGAAGTCGTCGTCGCCGGCGAGGTCCACGAGGAACCGGCGTACACCGGACACATGCGTGGGGGCGGCCTCGCGCAGGGCGTCGACGCCGCGGTCGGTGATCACTGCCTCCACGCCCCGCCCGTCGGACATACAGGCGGCGCGCTCGACCAGGCCGGCTCGTTCCAGCCGGGCGATGGTGTGGGTGACCCGGCTGCGGGAGTGACTCACGGAGTCGGCGAGCACCGCCATCCGCATCCGACGATCCTCGGCCTCGGAGAGCCGGACCAGGATCTCGTACTCCGGCATGGACAGGTTGTGCTGCTCGCGCAGCTCACGGTCGAGCCGGTCCATCAGCAGGGTGGTACCGACGAGGTACGCGCGCCACGACCGCTGCTGCTCCGGGTCGAGCCAGGCGATTTCAGAGGATTCGTCGGTCATGGAACAAGTTTAGCGGGCCGATAGTTGAAGATTCAACGAGAACCTGTTACGGTTTTCCCAGAAGTTGAAGATACAACCTTCCAAGGAGCTTTCCGCATGAGCATCGACGTACAGCAGACCACCGGCATCCCGACCGGCACCTGGACCATCGACCCGAGCCACTCCGAGGTCGGCTTTACCGCCCGCCACCTGATGAGCAAGGTTCGTGGCCTCTTCGAGAAGTTCGAGGGCCAGATCGTGACCGGCGACGAGACCTACGCCACCGCGACGATCGACCTCAACTCGATCAACACCCGCGACGAGAACCGCGACGGCCACCTCCGCTCGCAGGACTTCTTCGACGTGGAGAACACCGGCCCGATGACCTTCACGAGCACCCGCGTGGAGCAGAGCGGCAACGGCCTGCTCGTCACCGGCGACCTCACGATCAAGGGCGTCACCAAGCCGGTGACGCTGGACGTCGAGTACTTCGGCCAGGACACCGACCCGTGGGGCGGCACCCGGATCGGTTTCGAGGGCACGACCGAGATCTCCCGCAAGGAGTTCGGTGTCGACTTCAACATCCCGATGGACGGTGGCCGTCTGCTGATCGGCGACAAGATCGCGATCACCGTCTCCGTCCAGGCCGTCCTGCAGCAGGACCAGTAACGCTCACGCCCCAGTCGCTGGCGCCCCAGCGACTGGGGCCTCGACCCGCAGCCGCCCACCGCAAACACCCTCGAGCGCCACGGTTCAGGACATCCGCTCCAGCACCATCGCCATGCCCTGGCCGCCACCGACGCACATCGTGATCAGGCCGGTCTGCTTGTCGTGCCACGTGAGCGAGTTCAGCATCGTGTTCTGCAGCCGCGCGCCGGTCATCCCGAACGGGTGCCCGACCGCGATCGCGCCGCCGTTGACGTTCAGCCGGTCCAGGTCGATGCCGAGATCCTGGTAGGACGGGACCACCTGGGCGGCGAACGCCTCGTTGATCTCCACCAGGTCGATGTCGCCGATGCTCATGCCGGCGCGCTTCAGCGCCTGCTTGCTGGCCTCGACGGGGCCGAGCCCCATGATCTCCGGCGAGAGCGCGGTCACCCCGGTGGACACGATCCGCGCCAGCGGGGTCAGGCCGAGCTGCTCAGCCTTGGTGTCGGACATGATCACCACCGCGGCGGCACCGTCGTTGAGCGGGCAGCAGTTCGCGGCGGTGACCACCCCGTCCGGACGGAACACCGGCTTCAGCTCGGCCGCGGCCTCCATCGTCACTCCGGCCCGCGGACCGTCGTCCTTGCTCACCACGGTCCCGTCCGGGGTGGTGACCGGCGTGATCTCGTTGGCCCAGAAGCCGTCCGCGATCGCCTTCTCCGCGAGGTTCTGGCTACGGACGCCGAATTCGTCGAGCTCCTCCCGCTTCAGGCCGCGCAGCTTGGCCACGTTCTCGGCGGTCTGGCCCATCGCGATGTAGCCGTCCGGCAGCGTGTCGTCCTCGCGGGGGTCGTGCCAGTCGACGCCGCCCTCGGCAGTCTTGTCGGTGCGCGCCATCGCCTGGTCGAACAGGGGGTTCTTGGTGTCGGGGAGGTGGTCCGACGTACCTTTCACGAAGCGGGACACCGTCTCCACCCCGGCGGAGATGAACACGTCGCCCTCGCCGGCCTTGATCGCGTGGAACGCCATCCGGCTGGTCTGGACCGACGACGAGCAGTAGCGGGTGATGGTGGCGCCGGGCAGGTGGTCGTAGCCGAGCATCACCGCCACGATGCGGCCCATGTTGAAGCCGCTCTCCCCGCCGGGAAGGCCGCAGCCGAGGTACAGGTCGTCGATGTCGCGCGGGTCGAGCTCGGGGATCTTGTCCAGCGCGGTCCGGATCATTGCGGCGGTCAGGTCGTCGGGACGCACGTCCTTCAACGAACCCTTGTTCGCGCGGCCGATCGGGGAGCGGGCTGCGGAAACGATCACTGCCTCGGGCATGAGGGACTCCGTATCTGTCGAGGTTCCGGTGGTCACGCGGCATGGGCCGCGGCGGACCTCCGGCCAGCCTAGAACGGATCCGGTGGCGGGCCGCTGTGTGGCCGGCCACACCCGCTCCGGCGGCGACGGCTCACTCTGGCAGGATCGAGGACGTGCGACACGTCTACTACTGCCCGCTGCGGTGGGCCGACATGGACTCGCTGGGGCACGTGAACAACGTCACCTATGTCGACTACCTCCAGGAGGCGCGCGTCGACATGCTGTCCGTGCACGCGCCGGCCAGCGGCGGTGAGGAGCTTGCCGAGGGCGTGGTCGTGGTGCGGCACGAGGTCGACTTCCTGGCACCGCTGGTGTTCCGGTTCGAGCCCGTGCGGATCGAGTCCTGGGTGACGAGGATACGGGCGGCTTCGTTCACGATGCACTACGAGATCCTCGACGAGCTGCCCGAGGGCGGGAGACGGGTCTACACCCGCGCGGCCACGGTGCTCACGCCGTACGTGTTCTCCCGGGAGAGACCGCGACGAATCCGCCCCGAGGAACGTGAGGTGCTCGAACGGTTCCTCGAGCCGGAGCCGGTCCCATGAGCCGGCACACCTACGACTGTCGGGTCCGGTTCTCCGACGTCGACGTCTACGGCCATGTCAACAACGTGAAGTACTTCGAGTACTACCAGGAGGCGCGGCTGGCCTTCATGACCTCGCTCGGCCGGGACCTCGACGACCGCAGGCTCGGGCTGGTGGTGGCCCGTCTGGAGGTGGACTACAGGCGGCCGATCCTGTTTCGCGGCGCGCCGTACGCCGTCGAGTCGTGGGTGACCCACATCGGTACGTCGTCGTTCGGTCTCGCCTGCGAGATCAAGGACGGGGACGAGGTGCTCTCGAAGGCGCGCGTGGTGATGGTGACCTTCGACCTCGAGACGCAGCGGTCGCGGCCGCTCACCGACCTGGAGCGCACGGGCCTCGGCACCGTGACCGGGCCCTGAGCTACTCCTCCTCGAACGTGTTCACCATGAACTGCGCGGCGTGCGTGACGTAGTCCCAGAACTGCTGCTCGTGCTCGGGTGACAGGTTCGCCGACTCCAGGCCGGCGCGGAAGTGCTTCAGCCAGTGGTCACGCGCCACCGGGGTGACCTTGAATGGCGCGTGCCGCATCCGCAGCCGGGGGTGTCCGCGTCGCTCGGAGTACGTCGTCGGTCCGCCCCAGTACTGCACCAGGAACATCGTGAACCGCTCCGCGGCCGGGCCGAGGTCCTCCTCGGGGTACATCGGGCGGAGTACCTCGTCGGTCGCCACTCCTTCGTAGAAGCGGTCGACGATCTTGGCGATCGTGGGGTATCCGCCGATGGCGTCGTAGAAGGTCTGCGCTGGTTCCTGAGTGGTGCTCACTTGTCTATTGTCTCCGACCGGGCAAGGCTCGGGACGGACACCCGTGCAGCCGGAACCGGCTGCCGCCAGAACACGAAGGAGATCCAGATGGCAACCACTCGTACCGCCAAGGCTCACTGGGAAGGCTCGCTCACCGAGGGAGCCGGGAAGGTGAGTCTGGAGTCGTCGGGGCTCGGGACCTACGACGTGTCCTGGGCCGCGCGCACCGAGGAGGCGAACGGGAAGACCAGCCCGGAGGAGCTGATCGCCGCCGCACACTCCGCCTGCTTCTCGATGGCGCTGTCGAACGAGCTGAACAAGGCCGGCAGCCCGCCGCAGGCGCTCGACACCAAGGCGGACGTGTCGTTCCAGCCCGGTGAGGGGATCACCGGCGTGCACCTGACCGTGGTCGGCACCGTCGACGGCATGAGCGCCGACGACTTCGCCAAGACCGCCGAAGGGGCCAAGGAGAACTGTCCGGTGTCCCAGGCGCTCACGGGCACGAAGATCACCCTCGACGCCTCACTGGCCTGAGCAATGCCGGTGGCCCGGGCGCGCGTCAGGCGTTCGGGCCACCGGGGGGCCGGGCGCCTGAGCGTTCGGGCCCTCAGATCTCCGGGGCGGGCCGCTCCGGAGGGCTGGCCGGTTGGGGGACGCCGGAAGCGTCGCGGTGCCAGACCACCCGCTGGGGGAGCGGGATCTCGATCTTCTCGAAGTCGAAGCGGGCCTTGACCCGCTCGCGCATCTCCCGGGCGACCTCCCACTGCTCCATGGGTGCGGTCTTCAGGGTGACCCGGACGATCACCCCGTCCGGGGTCAGCGACTGGACACCCCACACCTCCGGCTCCTCGATGATCCGGTGCGAGTAGTCCTCGTCGTCCCACAGGCTGTGCGCGACCTCACGCAGCACCGCCTGCACACGGTGCAGGTCCTCGGAGTACGCGACCGGGATGTCGAGCACCGTCCGCGCCCAGTTCTGGCTCATGTTGCCCACCCGCAAGATCTCGCCGTTGCGGACGTACCAGACCGTGCCGTCGACGTCGCGCAGGCGGGTGACCCGCAGGCTCACCGCCTCGATCGTCCCGGTGGCCTCACCGAGGTCGACCACGTCACCGACGCCGTACTGGTCCTCGAAGATCATGAAGATGCCCGCCAGGTAGTCCTTGACCAGGCTCTGCGCGCCGAATCCGAGCGCCAGGCCGAGGATCCCGGCGCTGGCGATCAGCGGTGCCACGTCGTAGCCGAGCTCGGAGATCGCCATCATCGTGATCAGCGCCAAGATCACCACGGTGACGATGCTCTTGAGCAGGGAAGCCATCGTCTTCGCGCGCTGCACCCGCCGGGTGGCGGCCACCGAGGCCGTGGTCGTCAGGACCTGCTCGCCCTTGCGGCCCAGCTTGCCCCGGCTGAAGTGCGAGGGAAGCACGCCCTCACCGGCCCGGTTCCCCAGCCGGTCGATCAGCCGGTGCAGCAGCCACCGCGCGAGCAGTCCGAGCACGATCAGGCCGAGGATCGCCAGCGGCTTCCCGATCAGCCAGTCGGACATGAGCGCGAACCGGTCGCTGTGGGTGAGGTCCCAGGTGATGTTGCACACGGTCCCGTTCTCCACGGCCTCGCACACACTGGCGTCGCTGAACACATTCATGCGTGGGAGGCTACGAGACGAGATCGCAACCACCAAACAGACTTCGATACCCTTGCCGGGTGATGACTGACCTGAACGCTCCCGTCGTACGACGCATCGCCCGGGCCGTTGCGCTGACCCCCGCGGTCCTCGCCCTTGCGGCGGCGCCTGCCTTCGCGGACACCCCGGAGAAGTGGGCGGACCCGGAGCCGGTCTCGACCCTGCACGTGCTGGTGGTCCTGCTGTTCATCCCGCTCGGGCTGTTCCTGCTGATCAGCCTGCTGGTCTTCGTGCCGTCGATGGCACGCGGGGAGAGGTACACGCCGGGCCGGGCATGGCACAACGAGAACGAGTGGTTCGGTGGCCCCCGCGGCGGTGTCGAGGCCGCGGACAAGGCGGGACCGGAGACCGCCGAGGCCGCCGAGCGGGCCGACCGGGGTGGCGCAAGTGCACACTGGTGACGCGTTCAGCACGAGTCAACGGCACGAGATCGACCGGGCGATCCGGGACGCGGAGACCGTGTGCCGCTACGAGTTCTCGGTGTTCGTCGGCGCCTCAGGAGGCGAGACCCGCCCGTTCGCGGAGCGGCTGCACGCCACCCTGACCGCGCCCGACCGGTCCGTGCTCGTGATGGTCGACCCGTCCGCCCGCATCGTGGAGATCGTCACCGGGTCCGAGGTCCGTCGCGACCTCGAGGACAGCGAGGTGCGGCTGGCGGCGCTGTCCATGCAGACCGCGTTCGCCGCCGGCGACCTGGTGGGCGGAATCACCCAGGGCGTGATGATGCTCGCCGACCACGCGCGCAAGCCGCGGATGCTGCACGCCGAGTAGCCGCCGCGTCCGGTCAGCCGGCGTCCTTGGCCTGTGCCGCGAGCGCACGCTCGATGTCGGCGCAGCCTTCGCGCACGTAGCGCTTTGCCGCGGGGTTGGCGTTCGAGGACTCCAGCCAGGCGTTGACGGTGTCGAGCGTCTGCTGGGTGGGGATGGCGCGGGGGAACAGGCACTCGAGCGCCACCGAGGCGCGCTGCACACCTTTCTCCTCCCAGATCCTCGACGCCACGTCGAGGTACTTCTCCACGTACGGCTCGAGCAGCTGCTCCTGGCCGGTGACCTGGAAGGAGATGGCGACGCTGCGCTGGGTCTCGTTGGGCACGTCGTCGCGGACCACGGCGTCCTGCCACGCCTGCTGCTTGGCCTCCGGGGTCGGGATGACCGTGAACGCCCCGGCGGCGCGCTCCTGCCCGGAGATCGTGTGGTCACCCTCGAGCTCGGCCTGGATCGCGGCACGGTCCGCGCGTCCGGCGTACGCCAGCGACTTGAGCAGCACCCAGCGCAGGTCGGTGTCGATGGAGAGTCCCTCGAGCGTGGTCGAGCCGTCGTAGAGACCTTGCACGAAGTGCAGCCCCTCGTCGCTCAGTGCAGCCGAGCCGTAGGCGCGCGCCAGCGCGAGCTGGTGGTCGCTGCCCGGCGCCGCGTTCTCGAGCAGCTTGCGGAGCCCCTGCTCCCACGTGTGCTTCAACCTGTCCCGGGTGGCGGGGGCGGAGTAGGTGTCGACCGCCTGCTTGCCGTAGCGCAGCAGCGCACCGACCGCGGTCAGGTCGGTCTCGGTGCCCACACCTTGCAGGACCAGCCTCACGAAGTCGGTCGTCGACATCTCGGCGTCGCGGGTCATGTCCCAGGTCGCGCCCCAGCACAGTGCGCGGGCCAGCGAGTCCTCGAGGCTGTCGATGGAGGAGACGACCGTGGCGAGCGACCGCTCGTCGAGCCGGATCTTGGCGTAGGTCAGGTCGCCGTCGTTGAGCAGCACCAGGTCGGGCTGCTTCTCGCCTACCAGCTCGGCGATCTCGGTGCGCTCGCCCTTGATGTCGGTCTCCACGTTGGTACGACGGACGAGCCGACCGTCGCGGTTGTCGTAGAGGCCGATGCCGATGCGGTGCCGTCGGATCGTCGGGAAGCCGGGCTGAGCCGACTGCTGCACGGTGAAGGAGGTGAAGGCGCCGTCGCCGTCGACCTCGAAGTGGGGGCGCAGCGTGTTCACACCCGAGGTCTGCAGCCACTCCTGCGCCCAGGCGTGCAGGTCACGCCCGGAGGCCTTCTCCAGCGCGCCGAGCAGGTCGGTCAGCTCGCTGTTGCCGAACGCGTGCTTCTTGAAGTAGGCCCGCAGGCCCTCGAGGAAGTCGTCCTCGCCGGCCCAGGCCACCAGCTGCTTGAGGGCGGAGGCGCCCTTGGCGTAGGTGATCCCGTCGAAGTTCACCTCGACGGCCTCGAGGTCGTAGTTGTCGGCGGCGATCGGGTGCGTCGAGGGCAGCTGGTCCTGGCGGTAGGCCCAGTTCTTGCGCGCGTTGGTGAACCCGGTCCACGCCTCGTCGTACTTCGTGGCCTTGACCGACGCATGGTGGCTGGCCCACTCGGCGAACGACTCGTTGAGCCAGAGGTCGTCCCACCACTTCATGGTGACGAGGTCCCCGAACCACATGTGCGCCATCTCGTGCAGGATCGTGTTCGCGCGCTGCTCGTAGAACGAGTGCGTCTGCCTGCTGCGCGGCAGGTAGTCGTCGCGGTAGGTGACGCAGCCCGCGTTCTCCATCGCGCCCATGTTGTACTCCGGCACGTAGAGCTGGTCGTACTTGTGGAACGGGTACGGGTAGTCGAACGCGTCCTCGTAGAAGGCGAAGCCCTGCTTGGTGATCTCGAGCAGGTCGGCGACGTCGAGGTGCTGCTTCATCGACTGCCGGCAGTAGTGGCCCAGCGAGATCTCGCCGTGCTTGCCGGCGTAGGAGTCCATCACCTCGTGGTACTCACCGGCGACGATCGCGGTGATGTAGGTCGACATCGGCTCGGTGGCCGGGAACCGCCAGGTGGCCTTGCCGCCACCGGCATCCTCAGGCTCGGGGGTCGGTGCGTTCGAGACCACCTTCCAGCCGCTCGGAGCGGTGACCGTGAACGTGAACAACGACTTCAGGTTCGGCTGCTCGAACGTGGTGTAGACCCGTCGGGCGTCGGGGACCTCGAACTGGGTGTAGGTGTAGACGCGGTCGTCGGCGGGGTCGACGAACCGGTGCAGGCCCTCACCGGTGCGGCTGTAGGCACAGTCGGCCAGGACCCGCAGCTCGTTGTCCTTCTCCAGGCCGTCGAGCTGGATCCGGTGGTCGCGGTAGACCGTCGCCGGGTCGAGCGGCTTCCCGTTGAGCGTCAGCTCATGAATGGTCGCGCCGACGAGGTCGGCGAAGGTCGCGGCCCCCGGCTGTGAGCACGCGAACCGGATCACGGTCTCCGACACGAACCGGGTCTCGGCCTTGTCGGGCTCGATCGAGCGGGTGAGGTCGAGGTCCACGTTGTAGGAGTCGACGCTGAGGATGTCGGCGCGAGCGCGCGCCTCATCCCGGGTGAGGTTCGTTCCAGGCATGTGTGCATCCTTACATCCGATCTGGGGAACATGCCAACGAGGTACGCAGTTGCTACCAAAGAGGACGCGCGCACCATCCTTCGCACCCCAGGAGATATCCGGACATGACCGAGACCACTGAACGCACTCCCGTCGACTTCTGGTTCGACCCCGTCTGCCCATGGGCGTGGATGAGCTCTCGCTGGCTGCTCGAGGTCGAGAAGGTGCGGCCGATCCGCCCCGCCTTCCACGTGATGAGCCTGGCCTACCTGAACCAGGACAAGGACATCCCGGACGACTACCGCGAGATGCTGAAGACCGCCTGGGGACCGGTGCGGGTGCTGATCGCTGCCGCCCAGGCCGAGGGCGACGGCGTGCTCCTCCCGCTCTACACCGCCCTCGGCAACCGGTTCCACCTCGAGGGCAAGCCGAGGGACCGCGCCACCATCGAGGAGGCCCTCGACGAGGTCGGCCTGCCCACGAAGCTCGCCGACGCGATGGAGACCGACGCGTACGACGACGACCTCTGCAAGTCACACCACAGCGGGATGGACCAGGTCGGGATGGACGTGGGAACGCCGGTGATCAGTGTCGACGGCGTTGCGTTCTTCGGCCCGGTCGTCACGCCCGCCCCGAAGGGGGAGGACGCCGGCAAGCTCTGGGACGGCGTGCTGCTGGTCGCCGCGACCCCGGGGTTCTACGAGCTCAAGCGGACCCGCGACCGGGATCCCGACTTCTCCTGAGCCTTCGCCGGACCGGCTCCGGGGCCGCTCGGAACCTGGTCGACCCGGCGCGCAGGGCGCGGGATATCGCGTTGCGGCATCCCCCTAGGATTCGAGTATGAGCAAAGTCCTGTCCGCCGTCGCCTGGCCGTATGCCAACGGCCCGCGCCACATCGGCCACGTGGCCGGTTTCGGCGTACCCTCCGACGTCTTCAGTCGGTACATGCGGATGGCCGGACACGACGTGCTCATGGTGTCGGGCACCGACGAGCACGGCACCCCGATCCTGGTCGCGGCCGATGCCGAGGGAGTCACCCCGCGTGAGCTGGCGGACCGCAACAACCGGATGATCGTCGAGGACCTGGCCGCGCTCGGCCTCTCCTACGACCTGTTCACCCGGACCACGACCCGCAACCACTACGCCGTGGTCCAGGAGATGTTCACCACCGTCCACAAGAACGGATACATGGTCGAGCAGACCACGCACGGCGCGATCTCCCCGTCGACGGGACGGACCCTGCCGGACCGTTACATCGAGGGCACCTGCCCGATCTGTGGGTCCGAGGGTGCGCGCGGCGACCAGTGCGACACCTGCGGCAACCAGCTCGACCCGACCGACCTGATCGACCCGCGCAGCAAGATCAACGGCGAGGTCCCCGAGTTCGTGCAGACCCAGCACTTCTTCCTCGACCTCCCGGCGCTCGCCGACGCCCTCAAGCAGTGGCTCGACGACCGTGAGGCCTCGGGCACCTGGCGCCCGAACGTGATCAAGTTCAGCCAGAACATCCTCGAGGACATCCGGCCGCGGGCCATGACCCGCGACATCGACTGGGGAATCCCGGTCCCGCTCGAGGGCTGGGAGGACAACCCGACCAAGCGGCTCTACGTCTGGTTCGACGCGGTGATCGGCTACCTGTCCGCGTCGATCGAGTGGGCCCGCCGGCTCGGCGAGCCCGAGAAGTGGCGGGAGTGGTGGAACCCAGCGCCAGACGGTGAGGGGGAGGCCCTGTCCTACTACTTCATGGGCAAGGACAACATCACCTTCCACTCCCAGATCTGGCCCGCGGAGCTGCTGGCGTACGACGGCCAGGGTGATCGTGGCGGTGAGCCGGGGGCCTACGGGCGGTTGAACCTGCCGACCGAGGTGGTCTCCAGTGAGTTCCTGACCATGGAGGGCCGCAAGTTCTCCTCCTCCAAGCAGGTGGTGATCTACGTCCGCGACGTGCTCGAGCGCTACCAGCCCGACGCGCTGCGCTACTTCATCTCCGCGGCGGGCCCGGAGAACCAGGACAGCGACTTCACCTGGGCCGAGTTCGTCCGACGCACCAACGACGAGCTGGTCGCCGGCTGGGGCAACCTGGTGAACCGGACCGCGACGATGATCGCGAAGAGCTTCGGGGAGATCCCGGCGGCTGCGCGGCTGACCGCGGAGGACCAGACGCTGCTGGACACGGTGGCCTCGGCCTTCGACACCGTTGGCGGGCTGATCGCGCGACACCGCCAGAAGCAGGCGCTCTCCGAGGCGATGCGGACGGTGGCCGAGGTGAACAAGTACGTCTCCGACATGGCTCCGTGGAAGCTCGCCAAGAGCACCGAGGATTCGGATCGCTCGAGGCTGGGCACCATCCTGCACGTAACCGCGCAGGCGGTCGCGGACTGCAACCTGATCCTGTCCCCGTTCCTGCCGCACAGCGCCAACGCCGTCGACCGGGTCCTGGGTGGGACCGGAGACATCGCGCCGATGCCGGTGATCGAGGAGGTCGATGATCTCGACGGCGGTCCGTCGTACCCGATCCTCACCGGGGAGTACTCCCGCGTCCCGAGGTGGGAACGCGCACCGGTGACGGTGGGCACGCCGGTCCAGAAGCCGGTGCCGGTGTTCACCAAGCTCGAGCCGTCCGTGGTCGAGGAGGAGCTCGCCCGCCTCGGCGCCTGAGCTATCTCGACGCGTACACCTCCGGAGAGCCGCATGCTGCATCCCCAGGCCGTGGCCGCCCTCGCGCTGTGGTCCCAGGGGCCGAGCGTCACGGACCCTGGCTTCGGCCGGGCGCACATCGACGAGCTGCGTCGGGTCGCGCGCGCCGACGCTGCGGCCGAGCCGAAGGAAGAGGTCGCGCACGTCGAGGACGTCGACGCCGGCGGCGTACCGGCGAGGCTGTACCGGCCCGGGGCCCTGACGGGCGGTCAGGGCGTGGTCGTCTTCCTGCACGGCGGCGGGTTCGTATTCGGTGACGTCGATACCCACGACGCGCAGGCCCGGCGGATCGCGAACCGCACCGGGTTGGCGGTGCTCGCCGTGGACTACCGACGTCCGCCCGAGCACACGTTCCCGGCGGCCCCCGACGACGTGGACACGGCACTCGGGTGGCTCAGCGTCAGCGCCGCGTCGGTCGGCCTCGACATCACCCGGACGGTCGCGCTCGGAGACAGCGCCGGCGGCAACCTCGCGCTGGTCGCGGCGCTGCGGAACCCGCAGCTGTTCGCCGCGACGGTGCTGGTCTACCCGTTCCTTGACCCGCAGGCCCGGTTCCCGTCCTATCGGGAGGAGAACGGTGGCCTGACGGCCAGTGAGGCCGCGTGGTACTGGAGGCAGTACGCCGCCTCGGCGGCGGACCTCACGGATCCCGACCTGGCCCCGCTCGACTCCGTGCGGCTGGGGACGCTCCCGCCGACGCTGGTCATCGCCGCCGAGCACGACATCCTGTGCGACGAGGACGAGGAGCTGGC
>DASSBE010000122.1:0-12110 GCA_035699065.1 Nocardioidaceae bacterium | reverse complement strand
CCGTCCGGGTCGTAGCCACCCTCGACGTTGCCGGCCTCGTCGACCGAGAACCACTGCAGCACGGTGCGCTGCTCGGTCAGGGTCACCGGCGCGGCACCGGCACGCACGCCGTCCTGCTGCACGGTCGCTGAGTCCCAGGTCGGGCGGGAGCCGTCGAGCGTGTAGTAGACGGTGGCCGGTTCGGTGGTGTCGAAGAAGACGTCGACCGGTCCGTCGTACGCGCCCTTGCCGTCCACGTTGGAGCTCGACCTCGGTGCCTTGTCGTCGAGCGCGTAGCTGCGGGCCACGTCGAGGATGCCGTACCAGCCGTTGGCGAACTCCATCGCCTGGTCGAAGCCCTCGGTCTCGAAGTCCGGCCAGAAGAACCCGCCCGCCGAGGTGTCCCACTGCTGCGTCGCCTCGTCCCAGAGCGGGACGCCGATCTCGAAGTCCCAGGCATAGATCTCCGGGTCGTTGCTGAGCTCGTCGTCGTAGTAGAACTCGTCGCCGGAGTTGCCGGCGGCGGAGTACAGCACGTCCACGACAGGGCCGGTCCGGCCGGGCCACACCACGGTCCCGCGGTACTCCTTGATCTCGGACAGGATCGTCTCCGAGGCGGCGAAGAAGTAGTTCTCGGTGGCCAGGTCCGGCCGGGGCAGGGTGGTGCGGTCGTCCTGGTAGGCGCCCGGTGACCACATGAAGTAGCCGCCGAAGCTGTGCGTGTTCATCGCGAACTTGATGTTCGGGAAGTTGTCGAGCAGCCAGACCTCGTTCGACGACTCGGCCTCGGACAACTCACTGGCACCGGCGTACACCGAGCTCGTGCAGGTGTCCGAAGCGCCGACGAACCCGTCGAACAGCGAGCCGACCGAGAAGTTGCGGTTGATGTCGGTCCCGGCGTTGAGCGCGGTCTCGTAGTCGCAGTCGTCGATGTTCATGTTGTCGCGCTGGAACAGGTCGTCGTAGCGCGAGTAGGCGACGCCGTCGGGGTTGATCATCGGCACGATGAAGATGTCGAGGTCGTCGACGAGCGCGGTCGTCCTCGGGTCGGTGCCGTAGTTGTGCAGCAGCCGTTGCGCGGTCTCCAGCGCGACCAGCGACGTCGCCCACTCACGTGCGTGCTCCTGGGCGTAGAGCACGACGCCGGTCTTGTCGCCGCTCCGGTCGGAGCCGATCCGCAGGGCCTTCATCGTGTACGGCGTACGCGGGTAGGTGTCCGGTGCACCCAGCAGTGTCTCGTCCCCCGGAGCCAGGTGGTAGCCGTGTGTCTTCGCCGGCAGCGTGACGATCTCGGCCAGGTCGGGGAACTGTGCGGCCAGGTCCTCGATCACCGCGTCGGACTGGGTCGCGTCGACGTACCCGTCGTCGGTGAATCCCCACTCGAAGCCGTCGGGGAAGCCGGACACGTCACCGGCGGCCCACTCGCCGGTCGGTGACTCCACCGAGGTCGCGTCCGAGGAGGTCGCGGTGACCGACTTCACCGGCCCGTCGGTCTGCACCGGCGTCTGCATCCGGTGGTAGAGGTAGACACCCCTGTCGACGAACGGGCTCAGCGTGTAGGTCTGGCCCGCGTCGGTGGTCACGGTGACCGAGTCGTCGGCCCCGAGGTCGGAGCGCACCTCGACGGAGAGGAACGGCCCGTCCGCTGACGTCCAGGTGTCGGCGCGGAGCACCGTCAGCGTGGTGTCCGGTGCGTTCGGGGCCGGCCGGTCCGACCCGTGGCGGGCGCCCGGGATGCTCTCTGCGGGCGGCTTGGAGCGGCGCTTCTGCGCGGCGGTGAGCTCGTGGGCGTTGCCCTTCAGCTCGGCCTGCAGCTCCTGCTGGGTCGGTGCGGCGAAGGTGTCGAGCACTTCTGCGCCGTGCGCGGTGAGGACGTCGAGGTTCCCGCCGGGGACGATCACGGTGGCGTCGAAGGTGCCGTTCGGTCCCTGTGCGACCTCGTGGGTCACGTCGACGCCCTTGGCCGCCATGGCGCGCAGCGCGTCCGTCGTGGGCACTCGCACCCGGACGATCGTCTCGACCGGCTGGTCGCCCGGCGACGTGGTCCCGGACGAGGCGGACCCGGACGAGGCGGAGGCCCCCGGCGGCGAGGACTCGTCGGCGGTGGCGACCGGGGCGAGCAGCGCGGAGCCCAGTACGACGACGGCGGAGAGAGCGACATGTGCACGCATGTGGTGTCCTTTGCCCGGAGAGGTCCGACCTTCGCAGAAAGTAAAGAACTCGTCAACGGGTCGCTTCCTGCTCCGCTGCGCGGCCGATGCACGCCGGAGCAACCGGCGTACACGAAATCCTGAGTTCTTTACCCTCTTTTCACCATTCCGCTGCGAAACCCGGACGAACCGTGCCATGGTCCCCAGATCGCAGAGCGCGGTGCGTCTCGGGACCGACCACGGGGAGACAGCCACGATGAAGAGAGCGCTTGCGGGGACCTCGGTCCTCGCGATGATCCTGACGCTGCTCGCGGCGGCACCGGCCGAGGCCTTCAAGCCCTACACCCACAACGCGACAGCGCAACCGGCACTCGCCGACGTGGTCGACGACGGCAACGTCACCATCGACGGCCGCGAGTACCCGGTCCGACCAGAGGTCCGCGACGCGCTTCGCGCCTGGCCGTCGTACTACCAGGCCGGTGTGATCGGCCCGGACGGGTTTCCCGACCTCACCTTCGGCCAGTCCACGATCCACCCGGAGCAGACCGGCAAGTGGCTGGAGTACCTGCTCACCGAGGCCTGGGCGGCGCAGAGCGACCCGGCCTACGGCACCGCCCAGCGTGGACAGATCCTCGCGTTCGCCTACGGCTTCCTCACCCACGCGGCCGGCGACATGTGGGCACACACCTTCGTCAACGACTTCGCCCAGGGCATCTTCCCAGCGGTCAGCGACGTGGTGACCGACGTCGACGCCGCCGAGGTCGCGCTCCGCCACGTGATCGTCGAGGGCTACATCGGCGATGCCACACCGGGGTACGACGGAAACCCGAACCGGACCACGTTGCCCAACGGCGACGTCTCCAACGACTCCACGCCGGCGATCGACTTCGACGCACCGACCGAGTGGATCTACGACATGCTCGTCGACCCCTACGCGACCCTGCCGGTCGGCCGCTGCGGCGACGGCCTCGACGACGACCAGGACGGAGTGGCCGACGACGGCTGCGCCGGCAACCACCCCTACATCAAGGACGGCGCCGCGGAGCCGGTGCGCGGACCGCTGATCGACTACTTCCTCGACCTGCAGTCCGACCTGCAGATCGAGCAGGCGGTGACCTGGGCCGACCAGAACTACGACGACTGTGCGCTGGTCGACCCGGACTGCTACGAGAAGACCGCCACCGTGCGGGTCAACACCGTCCGCGGCCACCGCACCACGACCTACCAGCGCAACGAGTGCATCGGCGCCACGATCGGCTGCCTGCCCGACCCCGGTGACCTTGCCGACGACCTGAGCCTCAAGCTGATCGTCGGGAACTACCTCGACGCCTGGATCGACGACATCGAGGACGGCCTGCAGGAGTGGGGCCGGTTGGGTCTCGCCACCACCCGCGGACTGTTCGACCCGCAGGCCCTGCGCGACACCCAGAACGACTCCTGTCGCCACCTCGGCTCCGAGACCAGCCCGATCCGGATCAGCTGTGAGGACGGTGTCGGCGCGAAGGACGTGGTGTTCCACGAGCTCGACCCGTTCATCAACAACCACCTGATCTCGATGCTCGGTGCACCCGACGTGGTCGGCGACGCGCGTGAGGTCCTGCAGGCGTTCTCCGGCTTCCTCGACGACGTGATGGGGCCGGCCCTGAACCCGCTGCGCCTGGTCACCGCCGAGATCAAGGAGGTGGCGATGGACCTGGTCCTCGAGCAGGTCAACGCGGCGCTCGGCGTGGACGTCGAGGTGCTCAGCTCGTTCCTGAAGCATCCGACGTACTGGCTCGACGTCGAGGAGGTCTCCCTCGACCTCGGCCCGCTCGGCACGGTCGCCGTCCAGCTGTTCGAGGAGGGCGAGCACGCCCGACTCGACGAGCTGCTGAACCTTCCCGCCGACCATCACACCGACACCGAGATCAAGCTGCCCGACGGCAGCACGCAGACCTCCTCCGCGCTCGCGGACAACGCGGTGTTCGAGGACCTCGCGATCTTCGACAACGCGGTGACCACGGCCAAGCTGCTGATGCTCGACGCCGACGGGCTGAACCAGGTCGCGGGTGACCTGCTCGCTGACGCCGGCGTGGTCAACGCCGCGACCGCGGTGGCGACCTACACCGACCACGGCAACCGGCCGGCGAACATCATGGTCGACGGACTCGGCGGGGTGAACTGGCTGACCACGATCGACGGTGACCACGTGTGGCGCGAGAACGGCCTACCGCGGTTCGGGCCCGAGGAGGACCCCGAGGACCCGCACGGCGGCGCGGGCACGTTCCCGCTGTGGGAGTCGTGCGTGCTGCGGCCCGCGTTCCGGACCCTGTACGACGACTGGGAGACCGACCCCGCGTGGTGGCCGAAGCTCGAGGACTATCCGTCCACCGGGACGAACTTCCCCGACCTGGGCGACGGCACCTCCGCGGACCCCAGCGACACGGCCGCCCCGGATGCGTCGACCACCGTGGCGGGCGGACCGGTCTACGTGGCACCGGACGGCACGAGGTACGTCGGACAGGGCTCGTCGTTGACCGTCACCGCCACCGATGACGTGTTCACGCCCGACCACCTCGACGTGCAGGCACGCCTCTACCCGACCGGCGACCCCGCGACCGCCTGGGGCGACGTGCCGAACGGCGAACCCGTGGCACTGGGCGACGCAGGGGCGACGGGCGACGGGCCGTACACCGCGCAGACCCGCACCGGCGATCCCTGCCACGCGGTGGAGGCGGCGACGCCGGTCACGACGGAGTTCGTGCTGGACACGACCGCGCCGGCCATCACGGTGACCTCACCGGCTCCCGAAGGGGTCGAGTTCGACACCGACGACCTGTCGGCGATCACCTGGACCGCCGACGACGGTGCCGACGGCTCAGGCGTCGCCTCGACCAGCGCGACGTTCGACGGTGCCCCCGCGACACAGGGTCAGCAGATCGACACGTTCCTGCTCGGCCCGGGCGTGCACACCGTCACCGTGACCGCCACGGACAACCTCGGCAACACCGACACGGTGACCCGCACCTTCCGGGTGCGCGCCACGTCGGCGAGCCTGCTGTCCAACGTGGACCGGGCCTGGGCGGAGGGGCTGATCACCAACCGCGGCGCCTACAACGGGATGCGGGCGACGCTCGAGGCCGCGGTCAGGTCGCACGAGGCCGGTCGGCACCGTCCGGAGCTGCACCAGCTCGGTGCCGTCCAGAACCAGGCGGAGGCCAAGCTGGACAAGGGAATCGACCCGGTCTTCGGGGCGAGGTTCATCGCCTACCTCGAGGACCTGATCGCCAACCACTGAGTTGCACGGGGTACGACGGACAGGGTGGCTGCGCCTCAGGAGGCCAGGTCGATGTCGAGCTCCTTCGACTGCGCACCGACCAGCGTCTGCAGCGACCGCACGCGCTCGGTGGGGACGTCGAGCGCGGTGAGCACGTACCGCCCCGGCGGCGGCAGCGGCAGGTTGTAACGTCCCGCCTCGTCGGTGTGGGTCACCCCGACCGACTCCCCCGAGTGCCGGGTCAGCGACACCAGCACGCCGACCGCCGGCTGCTCCCCCACCATGATCACGCCGGACACGGTCAACCGTTGGGACAGCCGGAGCCGCGGACGGACCTCCCCGTCCGGGAAGGACACCACCTGCGAGCACGGCGCCCAGCCGTCCGCGGAGGACACGACCAGATAGCGGCCCGGCTCGGGAAGCACCACGGACCAGTGACCGTCGTTGTCGGCACGGCTCCAGTCCACCTGTTCGCCCGAGGTGCGCAGCACGCTGACCACGGCCTGCCGCACCGGCCGGTCGTCCTGGCGCAGGACGGCTCCTTGCACGACGATCTCGTGCTCGCGTTCGGTCGACGTCACACCGCCCGGGGCCACATCGCGTGCAGCCACACCGGCCGCCGCGGGAACAGCCGCCTGCTCCGCCGTACTCACCGCCCGACCCGGCAAGGCCACCGCCACCGCGGCAGAAGCCAGGGCCGCGAACGCCGCGATCCAGAAGATGTGCTGGAAGGCGTCCACCGTCGGCTGCCGGAGCCCGGCCACCTCGATCGTCGACGCGGTGAGCAGCGCGGCCACGCTGGCGCTCGAGGTGGAGGTGCCGATCGCGCGCAGCAGCGTGTTCAGGCCGTTCGCAGCAGCGGTCTCGGTGATCGGCACGGCGGCCATGATCAACGTCGGCATCGCGGCGTAGGCCACGGCTGTCCCGATCGAGACCACGGCCGCACCGAAGATGATCTGCCACAGGTCGCTGATCATGAAGACCCGGGCGATGTACCCGGCGGCCAGGATCAGTGCCCCGACGATCAGGCTGACCTTCGCGCCGTAGCGGCGGGTGATGGTGGCGGTGACCGGTGCCATGGCGACCATCGCCAGGCCGGCCGGCAGCATGCTCAGGCCGGCGTCGAGGACCGAGAGGCCGAAGCCGTAGCCGGTGGCCTTCGGGATCTGCAGCAGCTGCGTGGTGGAGAGCATGTTGCCGTACATCGCGAAGCCCACCAGCACCGACGCACAGTTGGTCAGCAGGACCGGTCGCCGCGTCGACGTACGCACGTCCACCAGCGGCTGGCTCGCGCGCAGCTCCCACGGCACCCACACGCCGAGGATCAGCGCGGCGCCGACCAGCGAGGCCAGTGTCGGCTCGCTGGTCCAGCCCCAGTGCCCGCCCTTGGAGATAGCGAGAAGCAGCAGGGTGAGCGCCGCGGACAGGAGTATCGCGCCGAAGAAGTCGAACCGCCCACGGGTGCGGACCTCCGACTCGGAGACCACCAGCGGCACCGCGATCAGCATGATCAGGCCCATCCCGCCGGACACCCAGAACAGCGCGTGCCAGTCGAGGTGGGCGTAGATCACCCCGGCAAGCGGCAGGCCGATCGCGGCGCCGACGCCGAGGGTGGCGCTCATCAGGGCCACCGCGGAACCGACCTTCTCGCGCGGCAGCTCGTCGCGCATGATGCTGATCCCGACCGGGATGAGTGCGGGCGCGAACCCCTGCAGCGTTCGGGCGAGCACCAGCCAGCTCAGCGTGTCCCCGAGCGCGCCGATCGCGGAACCGACGATCATCGTCGACAGACAGATCAGCATCATCAGCCGCTTGCCGAACATGTCCGCGAGCTTGGACACGATCGGTGTCGCGACCGCGCTGGTGAGCAGGGTGGCGGTGACCAGCCAGGACGCGTTGGTCGGCGTGGTGTCGAGGAGCTTCGGGAAGTCGGGAAGCAGGGGTACGACGAGCGTCTGCATCAATGACACGACGGTGCCGCACAGGCTCAGGACGAGGATGACCACTGCGACGGGTGGGGACCAGCGGGTCTCCGCACGTACGGTCACCGGGCCTCCGAGGGGATGGTTGCAGCTGTCAAGCAAGCATCATCGTGTTACCCGACGGCCGGACAGGGCAAACCGGGATAAGAGACGTGGAGGTTGAGAGCGCTGGGCCACGCTGGGCCGCGCTGGGTGGCTCCGGGGTCGCGTCGGGGTCGCGTCGGGTGACAGGCGGCGACCCGAACGCCTCGGAGGACTATGTGTGGTGGCGGTCGCGCCGGATCACCGACGAGCACCGGCTCGTCTACAAGGTCACCGAGCACCAGGTTCGGATCGCCGCCTGCCGGTACCAGTACGGCCGCTAGCGAAGAAGAAGCTCGCCGAGGCAACTCATGGCTCGTGTTGTCCCCGGAGACGTTCGGGCATGGCCGATCACGGTCGGACGGCACTGCGGGGGCATCTGATCGGGCTATTTCCTTGCCGCGCTGTCGAGCGCATGCTCGAGGGGCGGGGGTGCGCATACGCCTAGCAAGGCGAGGTGGCCGATCATGAGTTTGCGAAGCGAGACTGCGCCCACGAGCGGCGACCAGGTTGTGCCCACAGTCCCGGGGCCACGGCGCTCGCACGTTGGTCGAATCGTGGCCGGATCGCTGGCCGCGGGGTTCGCAGCGGCGGTGATTCTCCCGTTCCTCCCCGTCACCACGGTGGATGGGAACTTCTCCACCGCGATGGTGCTGATCGGCTTCGCTCTCGGGTGGGCGTTGCTGGCGGTTCTGTCCACTCGGCTCACCGATCAACCACAACGCTGGGCGGTGGCGCCGGCGATCTTCATGGCGCTGGGCGCGGTGCTGCTGCTCGTGGCCCCGGACTCCGTGGTCGATGCGCTGGGGTGGGTCTGGCCGCCGGCCCTCTTGGCGCTGGTGGTGTGGGTCTGGGCCCGCGCCGGAAGTGAGCTGCACAGCAGGACCAGGGTGTGGCTGCTGAACCCAGTCTTGGTTGTCCTGGCGCTCATGGCACTCGGCGGAGGGTACGAGACGATCAGCCAGTCCACCGGACCCGCGGTTGCCATGCGCGGTCAGCTCGTCGACGTGGGACCGTACCGACTGCATCTGGAGTGCACCGGCTCAGGTGCTCCGACCGTGATTCTTGAGCCCGGTGGCGGCGGCTCCGCGGCGTCGATGGGGTTGATCACACCCGCTGTGGCCGCCGACAGCAGAGTGTGCGTGTACGACCGGGCCGGGCGCGGCTGGAGTGATCCCGCCGCGAGTCCGCCCGACGGTGCGCAGATCGCAACCGATCTGCACAGGCTGCTGGACCGCGCACATGTTCCGGGTCCGTACGTGCTGGCCGGGCATTCCTTCGGCGGCCTGTACGTACGGACGTACGCCGCGAAGTATCCCGCGGAGGTCGCGGGCCTCGTCCTGGTCGACTCCACCGCCGCCCACAACACCCCGGTGTCCCCGCAGAGGGCGAGTTCTTACAGCATCTTGAAGCACGTGTCCTCGTTGGTCGCAACGACCTCGCGGCTCGGGGTCGGTCGGCTCATCGCCGCCGCGGATTACGGGTATCTACCGCCGAGGTACCGAGACGATGCACGTACAACTGCCGCGACCGGGATGGAGATGGGCGGCTTCCTCGATGAGTTCGGCGTCGCGAATCGGTCCGAGGCCGAGGCCGGCGAGCTCCGCAGCCTTGATGCGCAGCCACTGATCGTCCTGACCGCCGAGCTGGAAAACTCCACGGGATGGATGGCTGCTCAGAACGAGATGGCCACCCTGTCGACCAACAGCCTTCATCGCGTCGTGTCAGGGTCAACCCACGCTTCCTTCGTGGACAACCCAGATCACGCCGCCGCGGTCGCCCAGGCGATCCACGACGTGGTCGTCTCGGTGCGGACCGGCGAAGTGCTGACGGGTCCCTGATCCAGGCTCCGCCGTTCACCGGCGCACCGACGAGGGTGCTTGATCCGAGTTCACCGGTGGGCCGGTGAGGATCGGCGAGGGCCGGAAGCCCCTGGCGAGCAGCCACACACTGAGCGAGAGCTCCCAGATGGCCTCCGGCGCTGTGAGTGCGACGGGAAGTCCCGAGGACTTGTCCCAGACACCCAACAGCACACCGACACCAGCGAGGAGGGCCAACGGACCACCGACGAGGCCGAACATCACCATCGGTCGCGGCAGCAGTCGGGATCGCCACATCAAGAAGCCCAGAAGAATCCCATTCCCAAGCCCGGCGCAGAACTGCGGGCCGAGAAGGGTGGTCTGGTCATGCACGGCGAGCAGTCCGCCGGCAACGTCGACCAGAGCTCCGCTGTTGCTTGCGGCATCGCCGAGATCCTGGCGCAGGGCCACGACCGACATCAGGCTCAGAACCCCTACCAGAATGAGGGTCGACTCCACCGTGCGTGAGGCGATGTAGCCGAGGGCGACGCTTTCGTTGACCCGCTTCACGATGGGGAAGATGACCACGGCGGTGGCTATGCCGGAGATCGCCAGCAGGATCTCGAGCAGTGCCCCGACTGCTATGCGGGTGTCCTCGCCGCTGCCGACTACGTAGTTGGCGTGGCTCAAGAGCGGGTCGTAGAAGAAGTAGGCCGGGATCGAGAAGACGAAGGTCCCCAGGAACCAGGCGCCCATGATGCGCGCGGTCCGCCGCTCGGCCTGGCTGGGTGTGCGCAGATCGTGACCAGTTCGATCGCGGACCGTGCGTGTGGCGCGCTGCGGTCCTGCTTCGTTCAGCTTGGGAATCATTCCGAGCCCCTTTCACCCGGAGACGCTGTGCAGCGCGATCAACGACCCGTTGAGCGGATCGGTGGCGCTGCGGCGGTAATGCCGGTGCTGTCCTCACTGGGTGAGTGCTGTCGTGGCGCGGGGATCGTGACCGCCGATGGCTGCATTGGTGTGCTCGTCCGGGTGGTGCGCCACAGCGAGTAGCCGAGGCCGATCATCGCGATCCCGTTCGGGTACGCGAGCAGCCGGTAGAAGGCATCCGGCATCAAGGAGAGGGCGACGCTGACAACGCCGCCGACCGCCAGCAGAGCGGCCGCCCAGCGTGCGAGGACGTGTGCCCGGTAGAGCGCGATGCCGAAGAGGAGGCCACCTGCGAGGTAGGCGAAGCCGCGCAGCTGAATCACGGTTTCCAGTGCCCCGATGTCGCCCTTGACGGTTCCGCGGCCGGTGTCGACGGCGAGGACGTCGTTGACGTAGCCGGGGTTCGACTCAGCGATCTCGGGCAGCACGTAGGCGGCAGCCACGACACCGGCCATGATGAGGAGATAGCCCCCGGCTAACAGCACGTAGCCGACGAGTCCGAGGACTCCGTTCCGGCGAATCTGGCTCAGGTACATTCCGGTGATGCCCACCAGGGCGAGGACGGCCATGAGCACCTTCAGCTGGTCGCGCACGTAGACATCGGTCGTGGTCATCGACGTGGCGTTCAGCTCCGGATGGCCGATCTGGACTCCGATGAAGATCGCACCGGCAGCAACGGCAGCGACGCCTGCGGCTCGAGTGAGGGCGTTGGCTGTGATGGTCATCTCCGCCTCCTTGATCCCGGAAGTACGCGCGGCGATCGCCGCGGCGATGTGGCGGTACCTCGTCTACGGTCCCATCGGGACCAGCCGTTTCGACATGGCTAGAACTGACTAAGCCAGGGACCAATGGCTTCAGTCCTTGGATCGGTTCATGGCGCCATTTGGTCGTAGGTCGGTATATGACCACCCAGGCCGAGCCCTCGGATGCTCCGGACGCCCTTCCCTCAGGGTTCGTGGATCGCTTCCTCGGCGCTTTCTCCCGTGACGTCGTGTGCTTGGAGGTCCTCGAGCTGGAGGCCACCGAGCGGCTCGCTGGACCACCGAGCCAGCTCCCAGCCGGTCTTCGGGTGCCCCTCGAGCAGGCCCATTCCGGTGTTCATGATCCTCAGCTCGGTTGAGACCTCCGGGTGGAGCCCGGCTGCCAGCGCGGTGTAGACGCGGATTGCAGCGCCGTGGCTGAACACCACGACGGTGTCATCGGGATCATGCTCCATGGCGATGGTGGACAGTGCTGCCTCGTAGCGGTCGTAGAACTCGCGTCCGGCGGTGCCGCCCGGCATCCTTCGCTCGAGGTCTCCGCACATCCAGCTGACGAGGCAGCCGGCATAGGCGTGCACCGCGTCGCGGTCGGCGCGCAGCTCCAGCTCACCGGCGGCGACTTCTTCCAACCCCTCACGCACATGGACGTCAAGGCCTCGTGACTCGGCGAGTGGCGCGGCCGTCAGCTGCGTGCGGACCAGCCTGGAGGCGTAGATGCCGGCGATGTCCTCCTCGGCGAGCGCCTCGGGTAGCGCACGTGCCTGGGACTGCCCGAGCGGGGTCAGGCCGGCGCCCGGGAAGGCCGTGTCGAGTGCGCCCGTCACGTTGTGGGGAGTTTGGCCATGACGGATGAGGAACAAGCGCACTTCCCGATCCTACGTGGGCAAGAGCTACCCCTCGCCGGTCGGCTCAGTGTGCGGAGAGTGTCCCAGATATGTGACAGCTCCCCGGTGACCGTGTAGACCGCGGTGGGGTTGCCGTGCCTGTCGTCAACCAGCGCGCGTCTCGTCTCGGTGAGGTGCGGGACCGGCGGCCATCGGTGTCGTGGTCGGCGTACTCGTCGCGATGACCTCTTCGCCCGCCGGTCCCGCACCTCACCGAGACGAGACGCGCGCTGGTTGAGGACAGGCACGGCAACCCCACCGCGGTCTACACGGTCACCGGGGAGCTGT
>DASSBE010000121.1:0-46833 GCA_035699065.1 Nocardioidaceae bacterium | reverse complement strand
CGGTCGGTCTCGTCGGTCTGCACACTCATGCCGTTCATTGTCGCCCACTACAGTCGCGGTATGGCTCCGAATCCAGCACAGACCCGGATCGCGAAGCGGCTGCAGGGAATCCCGGCCACGATCTTCGCGGAGATGTCGGCGCTGGCCGTGACCACCAACGCGCTCAACCTGGGGCAGGGCTTCCCCGACCAGGACGGCCCCGGATCGATCGTGGAGGCGGCGGTCACCGCATTGCGCGAGGGCCGCAACCAGTACCCACCCGGCCGCGGCATCCCCGAGCTCCGGGAGGCGGTGGCCGCCCACCAGGCCAAGCACTACGGGATCGAGCTCGATCCGGCCACGCAGGCGCTGGTCACCACCGGTGCCACGGAGGGGATCGCCTCGGCGATCCTCGCGCTGCTGAACCCCGGCGACGAGATCGTCGTCCTGGAGCCGTTTTACGACAGCTACGTGGCATGCATCCAGATGGCCGGCGCTGTGCGACGACCGGTGACCCTGAAGGCGCCGGACTTCCGGCTCGACGTGGAGGCGCTGCGCGCAGCGGTGACGGGGCGTACGACGGCCATGCTCATCAACTCGCCGCACAACCCCACCGGCACCGTCCTGACCCGCGACGAGCTGCAGGCGATCGCCGCGGTGGCGACCGAGCACGACCTGGTGGTGATCACCGACGAGGTCTACGAGCACCTGGTCTTCGACGACCGCGAGCACATCCCGCTCTGCACGCTGCCGGGGATGTGGGACCGGACGCTGTCGATCTCGAGCGCGGGCAAGACGTTCTCGTTCACCGGCTGGAAGATCGGCTGGGCGACCGGGCCTGAAGACCTGGTGCGTGCGGTGGAGTCGGCCAAGCAGTGGCTGACGTTCAGCTCCGGGGCACCGCTGCAGCCGGCGGTCGCCTACGCGTTGACGCAGGAGAGCGGCTACTACACCGGCCTGGCGCAGGAGCTCGCGCGCAAGCGGGACCTGCTCTGCGCGGGCCTGGCCGAGCTGGACATGGAGGTGTTCAAGCCCGAGGGCACCTACTTCGCGACCTCCGATATCCGCCGGTACGGCTACCGGGACGGTCTCGAGTTCTGCCTCGCCCTTCCCGAGCGGGCCGGCGTGGTGGCGATCCCGTCGCAGTTCTTCTACGACGACTACGAGGAGGGCCGGCACATGGTGCGCTGGGCGTTCTGCAAGGAGACCGCAGTCCTCGAGGAAGGGATCCGCCGGCTGCGCGCCGCCGACCTGCACGCCTGAGGTACGGCGTACGTCACGCGCCGGCACCCGTCTTCTCGGCGATGATCGCGAACTTCCGGACCCGCCCAGTCCGCAGCCAGTCGCTCCAGAGCCGATGTGACGCCAGCAGGTCGTCGAGGGCGCGTCGTCCGAGCCGCGCGGCGATCTCCGCGCCGTCGGCGGCGAACGCATCCGCCAGCGCCTCCACCATGGTGCGGTGGGACTCGCTGCACTCCTTCTGCCGGCGCACCCGCAGCCCGGCGCGCTCCAAGCCGGAGAGCAGCTCCGGCAACGGGGTGAGCCACACCGTGTCGGCGTTCGGCATCCTGCGGCGTTCCGCGGTCGTCAGCGGTAGGCCCTCCTCCAGGGTGAAGGCGAAGCGCCCGCCGACGGCCAGTGCCGAGCTCACGCCGCGCAGCAGGAACTCCTGGTCGGAGAAGGCGAGCATGGCCTCCAGCAGCAGGACGACGTCGAACGGCCCCGCGGGAACCGGTGGGATCCGGGCCACCTCGAAGCGGCAGCCCAGGTCGCCGGCGCGCTCACGTGCGAGGTCGATCGCGCCGGCGCTGGAGTCGACGCCCAGGTAGGTGCATCCCAGCTCGCCGGCGAGGAAACGTCCCGGGCCCGCGACCCCGCAGCAGAGGTCCAGCACGGACACGCCGGGCGCGACGCCGGCCTCAGCAGCGAGCGCCAGGATCTCGCCGGCACGCATGAAGCTCTCCTGGCCGACGAACTCGCCGGGGGCGTACGCCGACCGGCGGGCGTCCTGCAGGGCCAGGTCGTAACAGCCGCGGTCGTCCTGCCTCAGGGCGGACCTCAGGGCGGACCTCATGGCGGACCTCATGGCGCGGTCGGCCGCGACGGGGTTCCGGCGCTGTAGGCGGTCAGGAAACGGTCCCGGAACGCGTCCATCGGCCAGACCGGTGCCTCCGGGTCCGGCACCATGCCGTCCTGCCAGCCCCATCCGGAGATGCGGCGCAGGACCGCCGGGTCGTGGGCGATGATCGTGACCGGGACGTCGCGGCTGGCCCCGTGACCGCTGACCACCGTGGCGGGCTGGTGGTCACCGAGCACGATCAGCACCAGGTCGTCGTCGCCGTACTTCTCGACGAACGAGATCAGCGCGTTCAGGGAGTACTCGATGGACGTGGCGTACGCCGCGTCCACGTCCTCGGTGTGACGCCACAGCTCGGTCGCGGACTCGGCCCGGTCATGGACCCGGTCGAAGACCGAGCCGTCGCCCAGACGGTCCCAGTCGACCATCGTCGGCAGCGGTGCCCATGGGGCATGGCTCGACGCGAGCTCGATCTGGGCCATCACCGGAGTGCGGTCGCGTCCCGTGAGCTCCTGCCGTCCGAGGGCCGCGAGCGCGTACTGGTCCGGCATCGCGGCGAAGCCGAACCGCGGACCGGCATAGGCGATGTTCTGCCGGTCGTAGATCTTGTCGAACCGGTAGAAGCTCTTACCGGTCGGCCACTCCGCCCGGTTCGCCGGCATCAGGGCCACGGTGCGCCAGCCGGCCCGTGCGAACAGCGCGCTGAGAGACATCCGCTTCCCCGCGAGCAGGCGGTCGTAGCGGCCCTGGTCGGAGACCCGGACACCGGACTGCAGCGTGGAGTGTGCCAACCAGCTCAGCCCCCCGAACGTCGGTGACGTCAGGAACGCGCTCCGCGACGCGTACCCGGACGCCTGCAGCCGGCGGGTACCGGCCTCCAGGACGGCGCGGACCTGCGGCGAGGACGGCGAACCCTCGATCGCGACGCGCCCGTAGCTCTCGACGAAGGCGATCAGCACGTCCTTGCCGCGCAGTCCCGACAGCAGGTCACCGCCGGCGGTGTCCCGGAACCGGTCCTTCGCGACCGCCGCGTCGAACCTCCGCAGATCCTGCGCGGCCGCGGTCATCGCGCGCACCTGGCCGACGGCGAGGCGGCCGGCCTCGGCCGACGCGACCGGTGCGCCCCCCGCGATCTGCAGACCGGAGACCGCACAGGCGACCCACACCACGGAAAGGGCGGTGAGGATGCTGAGGGAGCGGCGGCGATGGCGGACGACGAGCGCGGCGAGCCGGCCGAGCGACAACGGCATGAGGACGAGAACCGCGACGGCGAGAACCACGGCCACGGCCAGCACGACGTCACCGGCGACCGGGCCGATCGAGTCCCTGACCAGGACCCGGACCGGGCTGAAGTACCCCCGGTCGGTCACCACGTTGAACGGCCGGTCCAGGGCCGTGAAGAACCCCATGTCGAGAACCTTCACGACGCTCACCAGACCGAGCAGCACACCGGCGACGACCGCCATCAGGCGCCTCGCCAGGGACGGGAGAACCAGGGCGAGCCCGGCCACGACCAGGCCCTCGACCGGGATCCGGAGGAACTCCGAGGGGGTCAACCGCTGCGTCCGGTCAGGCCCGACAAGCGCGAACCACACCAGCAGGAACGCGAACAGGTCCACCACGACGGTCGCGACGACCCAAGGTCCGGACCTTCGACCGGGCCGACCGTCAGCGTCGACGAGGGAGCCGAGCGGAGCGGGTCGCCCGAGCTCGACGTGCCGGCGGCGCCACGACCACCACACGTCCCGGCCGAAGGACTCGGTGAGCAGCGCGAGCGCGACCGCCAGGGCGGCGGACGTCAACGCGCGCGGCACGACGTCGGCGGCCGCGACCGTGAGCACGATCCCCTGGGTCGCTGCGACGACCTTGCGCCAGTAGCGCGGAGGCAGTCGCCGGCGCAGCCAGGGCAGCCACCAGCCGGCCAGGCCGAACGCGTAACGCATCGCGCCGATCGCGAGCACCCACGCACCTGCGGAGGGTGCGACGTACACGCTGAGGACCAGGATGAGGAACGCGTCGACCTCACCGTCGAACCGGGCACCGAACGACGACACCGTGCGCGTGCGCCGGGCGAGCCAGCCATCGACCGCGTCGAGGACGAGTGCGACCACCGTGAGCGTCAGCAGCGTTGTCACGGCCGGCCGGTGGAGGAACGCGTCCGCGACCAGCGCCGCGACGGCACACGCCAGGATCGCCCGGGTCAGCGTCACCAGGTCGGCCGGGCCCAGGGCGTCGACGTCGCCGCGGACCAGCCCACGAGCCATCGCCGCGTTCGTGAGGACACCGCAGACCAGGCCGACGACCCAGCCGAAGGCGCCCAGGCCGAGGGTGGCCGCAAGTGCGGCGAGCAGCAGCACCTGGGCGGTCACGCCGACCGCCGGGCCGGTTCGAAGCGTCAGCACCGCGCCTCCAGGATCCATGGCTACAGCATTACTACGAACGTCGCTAGTGTTCGGTTCACGGAGGCGGGTGAACGATCTGTGAGCGATGAGGCGTCGGCGTTCTGGGTGCGGGAGCCCGGCGTGGGCGAGATCCGACCGGTCCGGCTGCCCGATCCCGGCCCGGGCGACGTCACGGTGCGAACCCTGCGGTCGGGAATCAGTCGCGGCACCGAGACCCTGGTGTTCCGGGGCGGGGTGCCGCAGAGCCAGTACGCCGCGATGCGTGCACCGTTCCAGGACGGCGACTTCCCCGGCCCCGTCAAGTACGGCTACCTCAACGTCGGTGTCGTGGAGCAGGGACCACCCGAGCTGCGCGGCCGCACCGTCTTCTGCCTCTACCCGCACCAGACTCGCTACGTGGTGCCCGCCGCGGCGGTGGTCCCCGTGCCGGACGACGTGCCACCGGAGCGGGCGGTGCTCGCCGGAACGGTGGAGACCGCGGTCAACGCCTTGTGGGACGCCGCACCCCTGATCGGCGACCGGGTCACCGTGGTCGGGGCCGGAATGGTCGGCTGCTGCGTCGCCCGGCTCCTGACCAGGTTCCCCGGCGTGGACGTCACCGTCGTCGACGTGGACTCCAGCAGGTCCGACGTCGTCAACGGGATGGGCGCGCGATTCGCGTCTCCCGCCGACGCCGCGGACGGCCGCGACGTCGTCGTCCACACCAGCGCCACGTCCGCCGGACTGCAACGCGCGCTCGAGCTGCTGGCCCCCGAAGGCATCGTCCTGGAGCTCTCCTGGTACGGCGATGCCGAGGTGCACGTAGCTCTCGGCGGCGCCTTCCACTCGCGGCGGCTCGGGATCAGGGCCAGCCAGGTCGGCACCGTCTCCGCCGCGCGTCGTGGGACCCGCACCGCCGTGGACCGGCTGGCGCTCGCCCTGGACCTGCTGCGCGACCCGTGCTTCGACACGCTGGTCACCGGGGTGTCCCCCTTCGACGAGCTGCCCACGGTGATGTCGCGGCTGGCGTCCGGGACGCTGCCGGCGCTGTGCCACACGCTCAGCTACGGCGAAGGGTGATCGGATGTTCAGCGTCACGGTGCGAGACCACATGATGGTCGCCCACAGCTTCCGCGGGGAGGTGTTCGGGCCGGCGCAACGCCTGCACGGCGCGACCTTCGTCGTCGACGCGACCTTCCGCCGTGCGGTTCTCGACGAGGACAACCTCGTGGTCGACATCGGACGAGCTGCCGGGGAGCTGCATGCGGTGCTGGACGGGCTGAGCTACCGGAACCTGGACGACGAGCCCGACTTCGCCGGGACGAACACCTCCACGGAGGCACTCGCGAAGGTGGTCGCCGACCGGCTCGCCGACCGGTTGCTGGCCGGCGCCCTCGGTGACGCCGGCCGGGAGCTGGCCGGCCTCACGGTGACGCTGCACGAGTCGCACATCGCGTGGGCGAGCTACGAGCGGACCCTGTGAGAAGCCCTGTGAGCGTCGTCCACGTCGTCGTGCCGGAGGGGGTCGACGACCCGGCGCGGCCGAGCGGCGGCAACGTCTACGACCAGCGGCTGTGCCGAGAGCTTGTCGCCCGCGGATGGTCGGTGCACCAGCATGTGGTGACCGGTCCGTGGCCGCAGCCCGCCCCGGCCGACCGTGCCGCCCTCGGCGAGGCCGTCGCGGACATCCCCGACGGGGCCGTGGTGATCGTCGATGGGCTGGTCGCCTCGACGGCCCCCGAGCTGCTGGTGCCCGAGGCGACCCGCCTGCGCCTCGTCGTCCTGGTGCACATGCCGTTGGGGCTCGGTCCAGCCGGGGACGAGGAGGCCGCCGCCGCGCGCACACGCGAGGGTGCGGTGCTGTCGGCGGCCGCGGCGGTGGTGACACCGAGCGAGTGGACCCGCCAGCGGCTGCTCGAGCGGCACTCGCTCCGGCCGAGCCGGGTCCACGTCGCCGAACCGGGCGTCGATCCCGCGGGCGTCGCAGCGGGTACGTCGGACGGCGGCGGGCTGCTCTGCGTCGCCGCTGTCGTCCCGGACAAGGGGCACGACCTGCTGCTCGCCGCGCTGGCGACGTTGCGGGACCGGCCGTGGTGCTGCACGTGCGTGGGCAGCCTGGACCGCGATCCGGGCTTCGTCGACCGGCTCCGGCGCCAGGCTCGTGGAGACGGGATCGGTGACCGGGTGCGCTTCACCGGCCCACGCACGGGACAGGCACTCGACACGACGTACGCCGACGCCGACGTCCTGGTGCTCGCGTCGCGTTCGGAGACCTACGGCATGGTGGCCACCGAGGCACTGGCCCGCGGCCTCCCGGTGATCGGCACGGCCGTCGGCGGGTTCCCCGAGGCGGTCGGTCGTGCCCCGGACGGGAGCGGACCGGGCCTCCTGGTCCCGCCCGATGACTCAGAGGCCCTGGCGGACGCCGTGGCCTGCTGGCTGGGTGACGCGGAGCTGCGGCGGGACCTGCGGATCGTCGCGGCCCGGCGCCGGGGCACGCTTACCGGCTGGTCGGCGACCGTGGAGAAGATCTCGCGGGTGCTCACGGAGGTGCGGTGATGACCGGGGAGGTCCGGGCCGGCGCGGCATGGCTCCGGCTGCGCGAGCCGGCCGACGCGGCAGCCCGGTCCGCCGAGCTCGTCGACGAGGTCCGACCGCACCTGCCGACGTCGGGCGGGCTGGCGGTGCACGATCTCGGCTGCGGCACCGGCTCGATGGCCCGGTGGCTGGCCGGGCAGCTGACGGGGCCCCAGCGCTGGGTGCTGTACGACAGGGATGCCGAGCTGCTCGTCTTCGCCGCCGAGAGTCCGCCGCCCGCCGCCTCCGACGGTGCGCCGGTCGCCGTCGAGACCCGCCGACGCAACCTCACCCGGCTCGAGCCGCCGGAGCTGGCGGGCGCGCATCTCGTCACCGCCTCCGCACTCCTCGACATGATGACCGCCGAGGAGCTGGACCGGCTCGTCGCGACCTGCGCCCGGGCCGGCTGCCCCGTGCTGATCGCTCTCAGCGTCACCGGTCGTGTCGAGCTGACACCGCCCGATCCCCTCGACGAGGTCGTGACCGAGGCGTTCAACGCGCACCAGCGTCGGACCACGGGCGGGCGCAGGCTGCTCGGGCCCGACGCGGTCGGGGCGGCCGTGGACGGCTTCACCCGTCGGGGCAGGGACGTCGTGACCCGACCGAGCCCCTGGCGCCTCGGCTCCGGCCAGGCAACCCTGGCCGCGGCGTGGTTCACCGGGTGGGCGGCGGCCGCCTGTGAGCAGCGACCGTCCCTGCGCGACGCCACCACGGACTACACGCAGCGGCGTCGGGCCGACCTGGCCGCCGGCCGGCTCCGCGTCACCGTGCACCACGAGGACCTGCTGGTGCGGCCACGATGACGTGCTGCCACACCGATGAACCATTGCGCCTTGCCGCCCGTACATACCCTCAACGACCGGTCAGTCCGATGTGTCAACCGGCGAGGAGAAGCATGCTGGGAGGGAACCGCAGTCTGTGGGCCTGGACCCGGCTGACCGTCGGGACCGCGATCCTCACCGTCCTGGTGTGGCGGCTGGGCACCGAGCCGTTCCTGCAGTCCCTGCACCGGATCGACGTGTGGTCGTTGCTGGCCGCTTCAGGAATCGCCGCGGCAACCACGGTCTGCTGCGCCTGGCGGTGGCGGCTCGTCTCGCGCTGTCTCGGTTCGCAGCTGGCGCTGCGTGGGGCGGTCGCCGCGTACTACCGCTCCCAGTTCCTGAACACCGCACTTCCCGGTGGAGTGCTCGGGGACGTGCACCGGGCGGTGCGCCGCGGTCGCGACGTCGGCGACGTCCCGCACGGCATCCGGGCGGTCGTCTGGGAGCGCACCGCCGGCCAGGTGGTCCAGGTCGCGCTGACCCTGGGCGTCCTGCTCGTCGTCCCCTCGGCCGCGCCGTTCGACGTGCCGGTCGTCGTGGGAGCGGTCGTGATGGTCACGCTCGGCGCCGTGCTCCTGGGCCGGAAGGTGCCTCGATCCGCTCCCTGGGTCCTGGCACGTGTGGCGCGTGCCCTCGAATCGGAGCTGCGCGCCGGGATGCTGACGCGGCGGACGTGGCCGGGCATCACGCTGGCCTCCACCGTGGTCGTGGCCGGCCATGCGGCGACCTTCCTCCTCGCTGCGCGAACGGTCGGCTCCACCGTCTCACCGGTCCGGATGTTGCCGTTGGCGCTGCTCGTCCTGCTCGCCGCGGGCCTGCCGACCAACGTCGCCGGCTGGGGCCCGCGTGAGGGCGCGGCCGCCTGGGTCTTCGCGGGGGCCGGACTCGGTGCGACCCAGGGCGTCGCCGTCGCCGTGGTGTACGGCGTGATGGCGCTCGTCGCCACGCTGCCCGGCGCCGGCGTGCTGGTCGCGGACTGGCTGCGCCCGGAGCGGGTGGAGGCTGACGTCAACCGTGCGCCGGTCGCGGCCGTGGAGGGCGTCGCGCATGGCTGACCGCCCGTACACCCTGCTCAGCTGCAGCATGTCGATCGACGGCTACCTCGACGGTGCCACCGACGAGCGGTTGCTGCTGTCCAACGAAGCCGACCTCGACCGGGTCGACGAGGTCCGCGCCACCTGCGACGCGATCCTGGTCGGGGCGGCTACCGTGCGCCGCGACAACCCGCGGCTGCTGGTCCGCGCCCGGGACCGACGCGACCGGCGGGTCGCTCGCGGGCTGGCGCCCTCGCCGATGAAGGTGACCGTGACCTGCGGGGCGGAGCTCGACGCGTGCTCGAACTTCTTCGCCGCCGGCGAGGCCCAGAAGCTCGTCTACTGCGCGAGCAAGGCGGTGACCGGGGCCCGTGGCCGGCTGGCGTCCGTGGCGACCGTGGTGGACGGCGGACAGCCGGTGGACCTGCGGCGGATGAGCGAGGACCTCCACGCCCGTGGCGTCCGACGGCTCATGGTCGAGGGCGGCGGCACCCTGCACACCCAGTTCCTGACCGCCGACCTGGCCGACGAGCTGCACCTGGTGATCGCCCCGTTCTTCGTCGGAAGCTCGCGGGCCCAGCGGTTCGTCGGCGACGGACAGTTCCCGTGGAACCCGCACCGGCGGGCCACCCTCGCCGAGGTCCGGCCCCTCGACGACGTGGTGCTGCTGCGCTATGCGCTCTCACCGCGGTTCAGCAGCGATTGACGCAGGAACCCCGTGTCACAGGCGTCCCGACGTCAGGCACGCGAGCTTCGCTCACCAGACGTTGGACGGTGGGTCGTTCCGGTCCCCCGTGCCCGAGTCACCAGGTCCGCCGTACTGCTGGCCGCCCTGCTGCTGGCCGCCGTACTGACCGCTCTGCTGCGGACCGCCGTACTGGTTGCCGTAGGGCGCAGAGGGGTACGACGGGTAGCCCGGACGCTTGCGGGAGAACCACTGGTTCGCGCCGCCGGTGAACAACAGGGCGATCGTGGCTCCGGCCGTGAGCAGCGTGATCACGCTGACCAGGGAGGTGATCGCCAGCAGGCTGAACAACGCGGCGAAGCCGGCCGAGACCACGAGGGTGATGCGGGCCCAGTTCTGGCGCCGGTAGGCGAGGACGGCGAGCACGATCGCGGACAGGCACCAGATCACGATGATCGCGCTGACCACCCACATCGCGGCGATGATGTCGTTGGTGTCGACGTTGAGTCGCTCGAACTCCGGCTCGGAACGCATGGCCCGGACGAAGTCGTCGCGGGCGGCGATCATCACCACGACCACCAGCCCGAACGCGAACAGGGTCAGCGCGGCGGAGATCCAGGTCAGCCACGCCGCGATGGTGACGGTGGTGGGGCGCTTGTCGGGGTCGACGGGCTGCCCGTAACCGGGGTAGCCGGAGTACCCGGGATAGCCGGCGTAGTGCTGCGGCTGCTGGCCGTAGGCCGGCGGCGGCCAGGACTGACCCTGCGGGCCCTGGTGCTGGCCCTGGTGCTGTCCGCCCTGGGGCGACCCGGCCGGGTCGCCGAACCCCTCGGTGGGCGGAGGCAGCGGTCGCTCGGACGACGAGTCGGGCATCCGCGGCCACTCCGCGGAGCCGGGCTCGGACGGCTGCTCACCGGGTGGGCGCTCACCGGAGGGCTGCTCGTCGGGCGGGTACTGCCCGGGGTTCGGGGCGAACGGGTCCTGGCCCGGCGGGCGGTGCTCCGAGGACGCGGCGACTCCTCCGTCCCGTTGCGAGGAGGTACGACCGGCGAACCAGTCGCGGGCCGGCTGGGTCCACAGCATCACCGCGGCGAACGCGACCAGCACCGCGAACGGGCTGCCGGTCACCGGGGCGGTGCACATGATCGCGACGGCCGCGATCGTGAAGCCGAGCCGGGCCCCCTTGTTGCGCTGCAGCACGTAGACGGCCAGCACCGTCGCCGCGGCGGCGGCGGCACCCGCGAAGAGCGTCAGCACCCGCAGGATGGTGATCACCTGGCCGGTGTCCAGGCCGAGGCCGCTGCCGGGTGAGGTGGACAGGAACTCCTGGATCGACTCGCGCATCTCGATGGAGCGGATCTGCGACATCGAGTCGAACAGGGTCACCACGAGCAGCGCGGAGCCGATGACGGCGATCCACCCGGCCATGGTCACCTGGTTCGGGCGGGCGGGCGCTTTCGACTCACTCATGTGCACATTGCATCATGCGAGCCAAGGACGGCGATATCGAACGCCGCGTCCTCACGCGGCGGCCGGTGTGGCCGGCGTCAGCGTCAGCGCGTCACCGGACTCGTCGACGTCGACCACGACCTTGCTGCCGTCGAGCACCTCGCCGGAGAGCAGCAGCCGGGCCAACGGGTCACCGATCGCGCTCTGCACCAGGCGACGCAGCGGACGGGCGCCGTAGGCCGGGTCGTAGCCGGTGCGGGCGAGCCAGTCGTGCGCCGCGTCCGTGACGGTGACCGAGATGCGGCGTACCGCCAGCCGCCGGTCGAGCTCGGCGATCTGCAGGTCGACGATGTGCGAGAGCTGGTCCTGGGTGAGGGCGTCGAACATCACGATCTCGTCGAGCCGGTTCAAGAACTCCGGCTTGAACGCCTGCCGGACCACCGCCATCACCGAGTCGTGCTTCTTCTCCTCGTCGAGGGTCGGGTCCACCAGGTAGGTCGAGCCGAGGTTCGAGGTCAGGATCAGCAGCGTGTTCCGGAAGTCCACGGTCCGGCCCTGGCCGTCGGTCAGCCGGCCGTCGTCGAGCACCTGGAGCAGGATGTCGAACACCTCGGGGTGCGCCTTCTCCACCTCGTCGAGGAGGACGACGGAGTACGGGCGGCGGCGTACCGCCTCGGTCAGCTGGCCACCCTCGTCGTACCCGACGTAGCCCGGAGGCGCACCGACGAGCCGGGAGACGCTGTGCTTCTCGCTGTACTCGCTCATGTCGACGCGCACGATCGCCCGCTCGTCGTCGAACAGGAAGTCGGCCAGCGCCTTCGCGAGCTCGGTCTTGCCGACGCCGGTCGGGCCGAGGAACAGGAACGACCCGGTCGGCCGGTTGGGGTCGGCGATGCCGGCACGCGAGCGGCGTACCGCGTCCGAGACAGCGGTGACCGCGGCCTGCTGGCCGATCAGCCGTTCGCCGATGACGTCTTCCATCCGCAGCAGCTTGGCGGTCTCGCCCTCCAGCAGCCGGCCGGTGGGGATCCCGGTCCACGCCTCGACGACGTCCGCGATCTCCTCGGGACCGACCTCCTCGCGGACCATCGGGTCCTCGATCGCCTCCACGGCGTCGGCGTCCTCGATCTGCTTCTCGATCTCGGGGATCCGGCCGTAGAGGATCTCGCTGGCCTTCGCCAGGTCACCCTCGCGCTGGAACCGGTCGGCCTCGCTGCGCAGCTGGTCGATCTGCTTGCGCAGCTCACCGGAGCCCTCGAGGGCGGCCTTCTCCCGTTCCCAGCGCGCCTCGAGACCGCGCAGCTCCTCCTCGCGGTCGGCGAGGTCGGCGCGCAGCTTCTCGAGCCGGTCCTTGGACGCCTCGTCGGTCTCCCGCTCGAGCGCAAGCTCCTCCATCCGCAACCGGTCGACGTCGCGGCGGAGCTGGTCGATCTCCTCGGGGGACGACTCGATCTCCATCCGCAGCCGCGACGCGGCCTCGTCCACCAGGTCGATCGCCTTGTCCGGCAGCTGGCGGCCGCTGATGTAGCGGTCCGACAGCATCGCCGCGGCGACCAGTGCGGCGTCGGTGATCTTCACCCCGTGGTGGGCTTCGTACTTCTCCTGCAGGCCGCGCAGGATCGCGACGGTGTCCTCGACCGAGGGCTCGCCGACGAACACCTGCTGGAACCGGCGCTCGAGAGCGGGGTCCTTCTCGATCCGCTCGCGGTACTCGTCGAGCGTGGTGGCGCCGATCATCCGCAGCTCGCCGCGGGCCAGCATCGGCTTCAGCATGTTGCCGGCGTCCATCGCGGAGTCGCCACCGGCGCCCGCGCCGACGACGGTGTGCAGCTCGTCGATGAAGGTGATGATCTGGCCCTCGGAGTCCTTGATCTCGGCCAGCACGGCCTTCAGCCGCTCCTCGAACTCGCCGCGGTACTTGGCGCCGGCGACCATCGCGGAGAGGTCGAGGGAGAGCACCTTGCGACCCTTGAGCGACTCCGGCACGTCACCGTCGACGACCCGCTGAGCGAGGCCCTCGACGACGGCGGTCTTGCCGACGCCGGGGTCACCGATCAGCACGGGGTTGTTCTTGGTCCGCCGCGACAGCACCTGCACCACGCGCCGGATCTCCGCGTCGCGGCCGATCACCGGGTCGAGCCGGCCCTCCGCGGCACGTGCGGTCAGGTCGACGGCGTACTTGTCCAGCGCCTGGTACGTCGACTCCGGGTCCTGGCTGGTGACCCGGCTCGACCCGCGCACGCTCGACAGCGCCCCACGCAGCGCGTCGGGGGTGACGCCGGCGCCGGTGAGCAGTCGCTGCGCCGGGGACTCGACGGTCGCGGTCGCGATCAACAGGTGCTCGGTGGAGACGAAGTCATCCTTCATCTCCGCGGCGATGTCGGCCGCGACGGTGAGGATCTGCAGAGCGGCACGGGAGTACGACGGAGCCGCGACTGTCGACCCGGAGGCAGCAGGGAGCTTCTTGACCTCGGCCTCGACCGCGGAGGTCACCGCGGACGGCTGTACGCCGGTGGCCTCGAGCAGCGGGCCGGTGATGCCCTCGGGCTGCTTGAGCAGGGCCGCGAGCAGGTGCACCGCCTCGACCTGGGCGTGCCCGGTGGTGGCGGCAGCCTGGATGGCGGTGTTGATCGCCTCCTGGCTGCGGGTGGTGAGCTTCGATGCGTCCATGTCCTCTTCCCCATCCGTCTGCGGTGTCACGGGTTCTGCTCGCCGGGCGACCGCAGACGAATCGCGGCGAGTGAAAGGTCAGCTTCGTCCCCGGCGCCACACGGTGATCGCCTGACCGCTGGTCACGGTCTGGGTCCGCACGGCGGGGAGGTTCTGGGTGGGTCGGTTCTGCCGGTTCTGCTTGAGGGCCTGGTTGTGTGCGAACTGGGTGACGGTGAGCTCCTCCTCCAGCTCGGCGACCCGGATCCGCAGCGCGGCAACCTGGTTCTCGAGGTCGAGGATCCGGCGTACCCCTTCCAGGCCGATCCCGGAGGCGGTGAGCTCGGCGACCTCGCGGAGCAGCTCGATGTCGTGCCAGGAGTAGCGCCGGCCGCCGCCTCCGGAGCGCCCCGGCCGGACCAGGCCGATCCGGTCGTAGGCGCGCAGGGTCTGCGGGTGCAGCCCGGTCAGCTCGGCGGCGACGCTGATCACGTAGACCGGGACCTCGGGACCCGGCTGCCCGGGCAGCCGGCCGGGCTGTCGGGGTGCGGTGGTCATGGTGTGCCACCTCCGGCGAACAGGTTGGCCCGGATGTCACCACCGGCGGTGGCCTCGCGGTAGGCCTGCATGGCCTCGCGGGCCTTGTCGTTGAGAAGCGCAGGAACCTGGACGTCGACGGTGACCAGCAGGTCGCCCCGGTGGCCGTCCTTGCGGACGACGCCGCGGCCGCGGACCCGGAAGGTGCGGCCGTTCGGCGTACCGGCTGGGATCTTGACCGTCACCGGGGCGCCGTTGAGCGTCGGGACCTTGATGTCCGCGCCGAGCGCCGCCTCGTCGAAGGTGACCGGCACCTCGAGGGTCAGGTTGTCGCCCTTGCGGCCGAAAAGCGGGTGGTCGGCGACCTTGACGTTGACGTAGAGGTCCCCGGACGGCCCGCCGCGCTCGCCGCTCGCGCCCTTGCCGCGCAGCCGGATCCGCTGGCCGTTCTTCACGCCCGCGGGGATCCGGGCCTGGATCGTGCGGTTCGACATGCCGCGGCCGGAGCCGTGGCAGGTCGGGCACGGGTCGTCCACGACCAGCCCGCGGCCGTGGCACGCCGGGCAGGTCTCGTTCATCGTGAACGCGCCGCCCACGGAGGCGGCGACCATGCCGACCCCCTCGCACTCGGGGCAGACCCGCGGGACGGTCCCGGCCCGGGCACCGGTGCCCGAACAGTCCGGGCACGGCGCGTCGGAGGAGAGCCGCAGGGAGACCGTGACTCCCTCGATGGCGTCGGTGAAGCCGATCGTCGCCTCGGTCTCGATGTCGGCACCACGCCGGGCCTGCGCCTGCCGGGTGCGGGCACCGCCACCGCCGCCACCGCCGAACATGCCTCCGAAGAGGTCGCTGAAACCGCCTCCGCCACCGGCTCCCTGACCGCCGAGGAAGTCGTTGATGTCGAACGGCTGCCCGCCGCCGGTGGTGGTGCGGCCTCCGCCGAAGCCTCCGGGGAAGCCGCCCCCGAAGCTGCCGACCATGTCGCGCATCTCGTCGTACTGCTTGCGCTTCTTCTCGTCGCCGACGACGTCGTAGGCCTCGGCGATTGCCTTGAAGCGTTCCTCGGCGACCTTGTCGCCGGGCTTGGAGTCGGGATGGTTGGCGCGCGCGAGCGTGCGGTACGCCTTCTTGATGTCGGCCATGGACGCGTCCTTGGCGACACCGAGCACCTTGTAGAAGTCCTTGTTGGCCCAGTCAGCGTTCGTCATGCTGCGCGCACCTCCTCTCTCTGTCCTCTGCTGAGCTGTCAGGGTGTGGTGCCCCTATGAGCGACACACACCCTGACAACTCGGCGTCATTCGGTCGCGGTCGGTTCCGGGTCGACCACGGTGACCCGCGCGGCGCGCAGGACCCGGTCGCCGATCCGGTAGCCGGCCTGGACGATGCTCTGGCAGGTCGTGGTGGTCACGTCCGGTGAGTGCGCGTGCATCAGCGCCTCGTGCAGGTTCGGGTCGAACTCGTCGCCGGGTTCCCCGAACTTGACCAGGCCGAGACCGGCCACGATCCGCTCGAGCGAGTCGGCGACGGCCTTGAAGCCGCCCTCCACCTCGCCGTGCTCACGTGCCCGGTCGATGTCGTCGAGCACCGGCAGCAGGCCGGAGAGGACCTGGAACGTGGCGTTCTGCCTGACCAGCTCCCGGTCGCGGTCCACCCGCCGCTTGTAGTTGACGTACTCGGCCTGGAGCCGCTGCAGGTCGGCGAGCCGTTCGGCGCCCTCCTGCCTGGCGGCGGCCAGCTCGGCCGCCAGGTCCGTGGGAGCGTCCTGGTCGGCGCCGGTCTCGTCGGCCTCGTCGAGCACGTCACCCTCCAGGATCGGCTCCGGCTCGCCGGGGGCCGCAGTCTCCTGTGGCTCCCCGGCTGCCGGTGCAGCGCTCTCGTCGAAACGTTCGTTCGAAGAGGTCACTTGTTGTCGCCCTCGTTGGCGGAGTCCTCGGTCGTGTCCTCGTCGACGATCTCGGCGTCGACCACGTCCTCGTCCGAGTCACCGGTGCCCGTCGTACCCCCGGCTGCGGCCGCGTCGGCCTCGCCGGCCGCGTACATCGCGGCACCCATCTTCTGGCTGGACTCGCCGAGCTTGGTCATCGCCGCCTGGATCCCGGCGACGTCCGTGGCGCCGTCCTCGGAGCCCTCGAGCGCCTTCTTCAGCGCCTCGACGTCGGCCTCGACCTCGGTGCGGGTCTCTGCCGGCACCTTGTCGCCGTTGTCGGTGAGGAACTTCTCGGTCGTGTAGACCAGCCCGTCGGCCTGGTTGCGGGTCTCGACGGCCTCCTTGCGCTGCCGGTCCTCCTCGGCGTACTGCTCGGCGTCCTTGATCATCTTGTCGATGTCGTCCTTGGACAGCGCCGAGCCACCGGTGATCGTCATCGACTGCTCCCGGCCGGTGCCGCGGTCCTTGGCGGACACGTGCACGATGCCGTTGGCGTCGATGTCGAAGGTGACCTCGATCTGCGGGACGCCACGCGGTGCCGGCGGCAGCCCGGTCAGCTCGAAGTTGCCGAGCGGCTGGTTCTGTGCCGCCATCTGACGCTCACCCTGGTAGACCTGGATCTGCACCGAGGGCTGGTTGTCGTCGGCGGTGGTGAACACCTCGGACCGCTTGGTCGGGATCGTGGTGTTGCGCTCGATCAGCGTGGTCATCACGCCGCCCTTGGTCTCGATGCCCAGGCTCAGCGGGGTCACGTCGAGCAGCAGCACGTCCTTGACCTCGCCCTTGAGCACACCGGCCTGCAGGGCGGCGCCCACGGCCACGACCTCGTCCGGGTTCACGCCCTTGTTGGGCTCCTTGCCGCCGGTCAGGTCCTTGACCACGTCGACCACCGCGGGCATCCGCGTCGAACCGCCGACCAGGATCACGTGGTCGAGCTTGGACACGTCGAGCCCGGCGTCCTTGATGACGCGCTTGAACGGCTCCTTGGTCCGGTCGAGCAGGTCCGAGGTGATCCGCTGGAACTCCGAGCGGGACAGCTTCTCCTCGAAGTGCAGCGGGCCGGACTCGGAGTGGGTGATGTAGGGCAGGTGGATCGTGGTCTCGCTCGAGGAGGACAGCTCGATCTTCGCCTTCTCCGCGGCTTCCTGCAGCCGCTGGCGGGCGATCTTGTCCGCGCCGAGGTCCACGCCGTTGCTGTTCTTGAACTTCTGGACCATCCAGTCGACGATCCGCTGGTCCCAGTCGTCGCCGCCGAGAGCGTTGTCACCGGAGGTGGCCTTCACCTCGACCACACCGTCGCCGATCTCGAGCAGGGAGACGTCGAACGTCCCGCCACCGAGGTCGAAGACCAGGATGGTCTGGTCGGACTCCTTGTCCAGGCCGTAGGCCAGCGCGGCCGCGGTCGGTTCGTTGACGATCCGGCTGACGTTCAGCCCGGCGATCTCACCGGCCTCCTTGGTGGCCTGGCGCTGGGCGTCGGAGAAGTACGCCGGCACCGTGATCACCGCGTCGGTGACGGTCTCCCCGAGGTACGCCTCGGCGTCGCGCTTGAGCTTCTGCAGCACGAACGCGGAGATCTGCTGGGCGGTGAAGTCCTTGTCGTCGATCTTCGTCTTCCAGTCGGTGCCCATGTGACGCTTGACCGAGCGGATGGTGCGGTCCACGTTGGTGACGGCCTGACGCTTGGCCACCTCCCCGACGAGCACCTCGCCGTTCTTGGCGAAAGCGACGACGGACGGGGTCGTCCGGGCACCTTCTGCGTTTGCGATAACGGTGGGTTCGCCACCTTCGAGGACGGCCACGACGGAGTTCGTCGTGCCGAGGTCGATGCCGACCGCGCGAGCCATGTGTTTACCTCCGATACATGCCCGTGCCGCGCCGGACGGTTGTCCGGCCCCCGGCGTCGGGCGCCTGCTGTCTCAGTTCCAGGACGGGGCGATGCTGCCTCCGCCGCTGACAGTCTGTCAAACAACTTGAGTCGGTTCAACTCAACTGTTGTCATGTGGTTCAACGCAGGAGGTTGCCCGGTATTTCCCGCTCACGCGTCCGGAGGGACGTGATTCCGGTCACGGTCGACTGCGGCCGGACGACGCGAGCCGCACACATGTGCAGTTGTGGTCGATGAAGGCGCCGGTCACGAGCAACAGCGGCACTCATGTGCAGTTCGCGCAGGCACCGAGCCGCGTCTACGCCTCGGCTCAGCCGCGTTCCGGGTGCGGACGCTCCAGGTGCGGGACGGTCCTGCGCAGCGCGTCGACGGCGGGCCCGAGCAGCACGATCACCAGGATCGTCCCGGGACCGATCGCGGCGCCGAACAGCCAGCCGACCAGGGCGCCCCCACCTTGGACCAGGCTGTAGCTCCAGCGAAACGGGATCGGCGGGTCCCACGCCAGCGCGGCTGCCTCGGCCGGTCCGGCGCCGGTGTTGCTGGCCAGGTAGCCGGCGACCCCGGCCGCGATCAGCACGAACGCCAGCACCAGGAACGTGATCCGGCCTGTCCACGTGTCGACCTGCGGGACCAGGGCCATCACCGCCGAGATCACGAACCCGACCAGGAACCACTGGACCACCGTGCCCGGACCGGGGCGGGTGCCACGCATCCACGCCATCGCGATGAACGCGGCGCCGACCAGGATGTTGAGCAGCCAGAACGGGAGGCCGGAGGCGATGGTCAGGCCGCTGACCAGCGAGGAGTACCCGTCGGAGCCGAGGGCCGCCTCGAGCAGGAAGGCGACGCCGGCGCCGAGCACCGTGCAGGCTGCGAGCAGCTGCAGGTACCTGCTCACCTAGACCCGCGCGGTCGCGCGCTCCGGCTCGTCGGTGGGCACGCTGAGCCGGCCGGTGCGCTGCGCCCACAGCTCGAAGACGAGGGTCGCGAACGGCGGGACGGAGCAGGCGAGGCCGGCCACCGTGGTCCAGCGCGACCAGCGCAACGCCCTCGCGACGAGCACGGTGAGCAGCACGTAGGCCACGAAGATGCCGCCGTGGATCGGGCCGAACACCTTCACGCCCTGGTCACCGGCGTCGGTGAAGTACTTGAAGTACATGCCGGTCAGCAGCCCGGCCCACGAGATCGCCTCGGCGACCGCGACGACGAGGAACAGACGGACGAAGATGCGGGGAGCCATGCCGCGAATCGTAGCCGGACCCGGGACGCGAACCGTCAGTCGGTGCCGGTCGAGAACGCCGCGTCGAAGGCCGCCGTGGGCTGGTCGAACGCGAGCCGCCGCACGAACTCCAGCGCCTCGGGTGCACCGACCAGCCGGTCCATCCCGGCGTCCTCCCACTCCACCGAGATCGGGCCGGTGTAGCCGATCGTGTTCAGCATCCGGAAGCACCGTTCCCAGGGCACATCGCCGTGACCGGTGGAGACGAAGTCCCACCCACGGCGCGGATCCGCCCAAGGCAGGTGCGAACCCAGCCGGCCGTTGCGGCCGTTGCCGACCTGGAGCTTCGTGTCCTTGCAGTCCACGTGGTAGATCCGGTCCTGGAAGTCCCAGATGAACGAGACCGGGTCGAGGTCCTGCCACACGAAGTGCGACGGGTCCCAGTTCAGGCCGAACACCTCGCGGTGCCCGACCGCCTCCAGCGCCCGAACGGTCGTCCAGTAGTCGTAGGCGATCTCCGAGGGGTGCACCTCGTGCGCGAACCGGACACCTTCGTCGTCGAAGACGTCGAGGATCGGGTTCCAGCGGTCGGCGAAGTCCTGGTAGCCGGCGTCGACCATCGCCTGGGTGGCCGGCGGGAACATCGCGACGTACTTCCAGATCGCCGAACCGGTGAAGCCGACGACCGTGTCGACGCCCAGCTTTCGGGCCGCTCTGGCGGTGGTCTTCATCTCCTCGGCGGCACGCCGGCGGACGCCCTCCGGGTCGCCGTCACCCCAGATCCGTGCGGAGAGGATGTCCTTGTGCCGCTGGTCGATCGGGTCGTCGCAGACGGCTTGGCCCTTGAGATGGTTCGAGATCGTCCAGACGCCGAGGTGGTACTTGTCCAGGGTCGCCTTCTTCGCCGCGACGTAGGAGTCGTCCTCGACGGCCTGCCAGACGTCGAAGTGGTCCCCCCAGCAGGCGATCTCGAGTCCGTCGTACCCCCACCCGGACGCCAGCCGGCACACCTCCTCGAACGGCAGGTCCGCCCACTGTCCGGTGAAGAGGGTGATCGGTCGGCTCATCGTGTTGTCCTTTCGCTCTCGCTCGGGGGCCTCACCGGGCACCGAGCAGGTGTTCCATGGCCAGCTGGTCGAGGGCCTCGAACACGAGCCCGCGCGCGGCCATCGCGTCCGGGTCGTGCTGTTCCGCGCGCAGCTCCTTCACGGACTCGCCCGCACCCAGCGTGGGTTCGGCGAGCTCGGTCACCCGGGCGGCCTCGATCGCCCGGTGCACCTCGGGGTCGGCGCGGAAGGCGCGTACCCGCTGCTGGATCAGGAGGTAGTTGCGCATGCACGCCTGCGCCGTGGCCCACACCCCCTCGTCGTCCTCGGTCCGGGCCGGTTTGTAGTCGAAGTGCCGGTAGCCGTCGTAGGCGCGGCCGGTGCCGGCACCCTCGAGTACGTCGACCGTCCAGAACGCACCTCGCAGGTTGCCGGCACCGAAGCGGAGGTCCTGGTCGAAGCGCGGGCCGTGCTGACCGTTCAGGTCGATGTGGAAGAGCTTGTCGTGCCACAGGGCCTGGGCGATGCCGTGCGCGTAGTTCAGGCCCGCCATCTCCTCGTGCCCGACCTCCGGGTTCAGCCCGACCCGGGACGACTCGTCGAGCTCGGAGATGAACGCCAATGCGTGGCCGATGGTCGGCAGCAGGATGTCCCCGCGGGGCTCGTTCGGCTTCGGCTCCAGCGCGAACCGGAGGTCGTAGCCCTGGTCGCGGACGTACTCGCAGAGCAGGTTCATCGCCTCGCGGTAGCGGTCCAGCGCGGCGGCCACGTCCTTCGAGCCGCCGGACTCCGCACCCTCCCGGCCACCCCAGAGCACATAGGTGCGGGCGCCCAGCTCGGCCGCGAGGTCGATGTTGCGCAGCACCTTCTGCAGGGCGTACCTGCGCACCTGCCGGTCGTTGGCGGTGAAGCCGCCGTCGCGGAACACCGGGTGGCTGAACAGGTTGGTGGTGGCCATCTCGACGACCATTCCGGTGTCCTCGAGCGCCGCACCGAAGCGGCGCAGAGTCGCCTCACGCTGCGCGTCGTCCGGCACCAGGTCGTCGTCATGGAAGCTGACCGCGGCCGCCCCCAGCTCGGCCAGCCGCTGTACGGCGTACACCGGGTCCATCGGGGGCCGGACCGGGCCGCCGAACACGTCGACGCCCTGCCAGCCCACGGTCCACAGCCCGAAGGAGAACCGGTCGTCCCGGGTGGGGGTCGGGATGCCTGAGGCGTTCATGCGATCTTCTCCCATGCTCCGGAGTCGGCACTGCGCTCGACCGCGGCGAGCACGGTCTGGACCTGGAGGCCGTCGGCGAACGACGGACGTGGCTGCTCGCCCGCGGCGATCGCCGTGACCAGGTCGACGACCTGGTGGGTGAACCCGTGCTCGTAGCCGAGCAGGTGACCCGGCGGCCACCACCCGCCGACGTAGGGATGGTCCGGCTCGGTGACCAGGATCCGGCGGAACCCTGCGGTCGCGGACGGTTCTGTGGCGTCGTAGAAGCTCAGGACGTTCATGTCCTCGAAGTCGAACCCGAGGCTGCCGTTCGAGCCGTTGACCTCGATCCGGATCGAGTTCTTCCGGCCGGTGGCGAACCGGGTGGCCTCGAACACACCGACCGCGCCGGCGTCGAAGCGGGCCAGGAACGCCGCGGTGTCGTCGACCGTCACGGTGCCCATGTGCTGACCGGTCGTGGTGACCGCGTCGGCGCCGAGCAGCCGGCCGGGATCACCCGACGGCTGCGGACGTTGTTCGACGAAGGTCTCGAGCAGACCGGTCACGGCACCGACCCGGTCGCCGGTGATGAACTGGGTCAGGTCGATGACGTGGGCGCCGATGTCGCCGAGCGCACCGGATCCGGCGTGCTGCTTCTCCAGCCGCCAGCTCATCGGCGCCGCCGGGTCGGTGAGCCAGTCCTGGAGGTACTGCGCACGGACGTGCCGGATCTCGCCGAGCCGCCCGTCCGCGACCAGCTGCCGCGCGAGGGCGATCGCCGGGACCCGTCGATAGGTGAACCCGACCATCGCGTGCACGCCGCGCGCCGCGGCGCGCTCGGCGGCCTGCGCCATCGCCTCGGCCTGCGCGACGGTGTTGGCCAGCGGCTTCTCGCACAGCACGTGCTTGCCCGCCTCGAGTGCCGCGATGGCGATCTCGGCGTGGGTGTCACCCGGCGTACAGATGTCGACCAGGTCGATGTCGTCGCGCTCCACCAGCGCGCGCCAGTCGGTCTCGGTGGACTCCCAGCCGAACCGGTCGGCCGCTTGCGCCACCTTGTCCGCGTCCCGGCCGCAGATGACGCTCATCCGGGGACGGAGCGGCAGGTCGAAGAAGCGGTGGGCACTGCGCCAGGCGTGGGAGTGCGCCGCGCCCATGAAGGCATACCCCACCATGCCGACGTGGAGCGCCGGAGACGTCTTGTCCATGCGGATCCTCTGCAGGCTAGGAGTGCCCGCCGACCGCTGCCGGCCGGCGGGCACTGGAGGTCAGGACTCGAAGCCCTGGTCGATGTACTGGTCGACGTTCTCCTTGGTGACCACCGGCGCGTTGAGCACGATCCGCTTGGGCACCTCGACCTGCACCAGGTCCGACAGGCCCTTGTTCTGGACGATCAGCCGGGCGAGCCGGATCCCGTCGGCGGCCTGGGTCGGCGGGTAGAGGACGGTGGCCTCCATCTCGCCGTCCTGGATCCAGCGCATGGCGTTCGCGGAGCCGGCGCCACCGATGAAGAAGAACTCGTCACGGTTGGCGTTGTCGAACGCTGCCTTCACGCCCACGCCCTGGTCGTCGTCGTGGTTCCAGATGATGTCGATCTTCGGCTCGGCCTGCAGCAGGTTCGAAGCCTGCTCCTCGCCGGACTCGACGGTGAACTCCGCCGCGACCCGGTTGTCGACGGTCTGGTCGCAGGAGGCAAGTGCGTCCTTGAAGCCCTGCGAACGGTCCTGGGTCAGGGGCAGCGAGTCGATGCCCGCGATCTCGGCGATCACCGGATCGTTGATGTCGTTCTTCTCGATCAGGTCGCAGGCGTAGGTGCCGGCCGAGACCCCCATCCCGTAGTTGTCGCCGAGGATGGTGGTGCGGGCGGCGAACGGCGAGGAGAACTCACGGTCCACGTTGATCACCGGGATGCCGGCGTCCATGGCCTTGATCGCCACGTTGGTCAGCGCGGCGCCGTCGGTGGGGAGCAGCACGATCGCGTCGACCTTGTCGTTGATGAACGTCTCGATCTGGCTGATCTGCAGGCTCGGGTCGTTCGTGCCCTCGGCGGCTTTCAGCTCGATGTCGTCGAACTTCTCGGCTTCCGCGAGCGCGGCGCTGTTGATGGCCGCCAGCCAGCCGTGGTCGGCCGCTGGACCGGAGAAGCCGATGGTCACGGTCTCCCCGGTCTCGTCGTTGGACGAGGCGGCGTTGGCCTTGGTCCCGGAGTCGCCGGACGAGTCCGACTCGGGCGTGTTGCTGGTGCAGCCGGCGGCCAGCAGGAGCGCCGCGAGCGCACCGCCGGTCAGCGCCTGGATCCGCCGACTGGGCTTGATGGGACGGGACATGATGTGCTCCTTGGGTGTCATACCGGTGGTTGCTGGGTGACGCGTCCGAGACGGGGTGCGGCCGAGGCCGCGGGTGCCGGCACTAGGTGCCGTCGCTTCGGTTCGCGATCCGCTGCTGGAGCAGGACCGCGACGACGATGATCAGGCCCTTGGCGACCGCCTGGGCCGAGCTGGACAGGTTGTTCTGGATGAAGACGTTGGAGAGTGTCGTGAAGATCAGGACGCCGAAGACCGTGCCGACGATGGTGCCGCGACCACCGGAGAGCAGCGTCCCGCCGATCACCACCGCCGCGATGGCGTCGAGCTCGTAGAGGGTGCCGTGCGTGGAGGAGCCGGTGGTGGTCCTCGCCATCAGCATCACCGCGGCGATCCCGCAGCACAGGCCGACGATCACGTAGAGCATCACCGTGTGCCGTTGCACCTTGATGCCGGCGAGCCGGGCCGCCTCCGGGTTCCCGCCGACGGCGAAGGTACGGCGGCCGAACGTGGTCCGGTTCAGCACGATCCAGCCGACCACCGAGACCAGCACGAACATGATCACCAGCACCGGCACCCCAAGGACGGAGCCGCCGAAGAACTCGCGGAACCCATCGACCTTGATGATCTGGGTGCGTCGCTGCGCGATGATCTCCGCCAGGCCGCGCGCGCCGGCGAGCATGGCCAGGGTGGCGATGAACGGCACCACGCGCCCGTAGGCGATCAGCAGGCCGTTCACCAGCCCGGCGCCCACGCCGACCAGCACAGCGGTGCTGACCATCACGATCCAGTGGTAGTCGTTGGCCAGTGTCTGGGTGGCCACCGTCGAGGCCCACACCGAGCAAAGCGCCACCAGCGCGCCCACCGACAGGTCGATCCCGCCACCGGTGATCACGAACGTCATCCCGATGCTGACCACGCCGATCACCGACGCCAGCCGCAGGATCGTCAGCATGTTGTCGATGCTCGCGAACTGCTCACCGGCGGTGGCGATGCCGACCAGGCACAGCAGGACCAGTGCGACCACGAGGCCAAGGTTGCGGCCGAAGGACGAGCCCATCAGGTTCCCCAGCACGCCGTGGTCCCCGCTGCCCCGGCCGCTCGGCGCGGTGCCTGCGCTGTCGGTGCCCGTGGCCTGCGCCGGCAGCCCCTCACGTGCGGCGTCCATCGCAGCGGTCGATCGTTTCTCGCTCACGCGGCGCTCCCTTCCATGACCAGGTCCAGGACCCGGTGCTCGTCGATCTCGTCCGCCGGGCCCTGGTGCACCACGTCACCCTCCCGCACCACCAGCACCCGGTCGGCGAGGCCGAGCACCTCCTCGACCTCGCTGGAGACCACCACGACGGCCACGCCGCGCGCGGACAGCGAACGGATCAGCGCATAGATCTCGCTGCGCGCACCGACGTCGACGCCTCGGGTCGGCTCGTCGAGCAGCAGCACCCGGCAGTGCCGCATCAGCCACCGGGCCAGCACGACCTTCTGCTGGTTGCCGCCGGACAAGGTCCGGACCGGCCGGTCGACGCCGGCGGGGCGCACGTCGAGGGCCTCGGTGAGCTCGGCGGCCGCCACCCGCTCCGCGCCGCTGTCGAGGAATCCGGCCCGCGCGAACCTGTCCAGGCTCGACACGGTGATGTTGCGGTAGATCGCCTCGTCGAGGAGCAGGCCCTGGCTCTTGCGTTCCTCCGGCGCGAGTCCGACCCCGGCGCGCACCGCCGCGTTCACCGAACCGGGGCGCAGCCGCTTCCCGTCGACCTTCACCACCCCGTCGGTGGAGCGCCGGGCGCCGTAGACCGACTCGAGGATCGACGAGCGGCCGGAGCCGACCAGCCCCGCCAGGCCGACGATCTCGCCGGCGCGCACCGAGAAGGAGACGTCGGAGAAGGTGCCGTTCACGGCGAGCCCTTCGACCTCGAGTACGACGGGCGCGTCCGCCTGCACCCCGGCACGAGGCGGGAACGCGTACTCGATCTCCCGGCCGGTCATCAGCCGGATGAGCTCTGTGGTGGGCACCTCCGCGGCGGCGAGGCCGGTGGCCACGGTCCGGCCGTCCTTCAGCACGGTGACCCGGTCACCGACCTGCCGGATCTCCTCGAGGCGGTGCGAGATGTAGACGACGGCGACGCCCTGGTCGGTCAGCCCACGCATCACCTGGAACAGGTTCTGCACCTCCTGCTGGTCCAGCACCGCGGACGGCTCGTCCATGATGATCAGCCGGGTGTCGTGGGAGAGCGCGCGGGCCATGCTCACGATCTGCTGGCCGGCGGCGGAGAGCTGCCCCACCTCGCGGTCGGGCCGGATCTCGGAGTGGCCCAGCCGGCCGAGCAGCTCGCGGGTGCGCCGCCGGGTCTCGCCGCGGCGGGACATCCCGGCGCGGGACAGCTCGTGGCCCAAGAAGATGTTCTCGGCGACGGTGAGTCCGGGCACGAGGTCCAGCTCCTGGTAGATCGTGGAGATACCCAGATCGATCGCCGCGTTCGGCGTACTCAGGGTGACCGGTTCGCCGGCCCACCGGATCTCGCCCTCGTCGGGACGGTGCGCGCCGGCGAGCACCTTGATCAGCGTGGACTTGCCGGCACCGTTCTGGCCGAGCAGGCAGTGCACCTCGCCGGTGCGGACGTCGAGGTCGACCCCGTCGAGGGCACGGACTCCGGGGAACGCCTTGACGATCCCCTGCATCTCCAGCAGGGGCACGGCCACGGCACCTTGCGCCACCAGGACTCCTCGCCGCTCAGGGGTGGTTCGTGACAGGCGTCACATCGGTCTTCGGCACAAGGTATGACAAGAAACGAAACTCATCAAGACTATTTCGAAAGTTATCTGCAAAAGTCTCGCAACCGTGATGCGGTGCGTCAGTCGGCCTCGTACACCGCGTCGCTGATCAGCCGGGCTGCTCCGACCACGCCCGCGTCGTGGCCGAGCTCGCTGAGCACCACCGGGAGGTTGCCCGTGGCCAGCGGCAGGGACTGGCGGTAGACGACGCTGCGGATCTCGGCGAGCAGCGAGTGCCCCAGCCGGGACACGCCACCACCGATCACGATCAGTCCCGGGTTGAAGAAGGAGACCATGCTGGCGAGCACCGAGCCGACCCGACGGCCGCCGTCGCGGACCAGCTGCAACGCCTGGGCGTCGCCCTGGCTGATCGCGATCGCCACCTCCTCGGCGCTGAGCGAGCCGTGCTCCTCCAGCAGAGCGGCGAGTACGTCGGAGCGGCCGCCGCGTGCTGCGGCCGCGGCGTCCCGGGCGAGGGCGGCGCCACCGAAGAACGCCTCGAGGCAGCCGATGTTCCCGCACGCACAGACCGGGCCGGACTGCTCGACGCGGATGTGCCCGATGTCGCCGGCGCATCCGTCGGCGCCCCGGTACAGATGCCGGTCGACGACGATCCCGCACCCGATCCCGGTGCCGATCTTGACGAACAGGAAGTCCCGTGCGGAGCGAGCAACCCCGTTGTGCTGCTCGCCGAGCGCCATCACGTTCACGTCGTTGTCCAGCAGCGCCGGGCAGCCCAGCTCGCGGGAGAGTGCGTCGCGCACCGGGTAGCCGTCCCAACCGGGCATGATCGGCGGCGAGACCGGCACCCCGGCATGGAAGTCCACCGGCCCGGGCACACCGATCCCGACCCCGGCCGGACGCTGCACGCCCTGTTCGGCGAGCAGCTTGCGGGTGAGGTCGAGGGCGTTCGCGAGCACCTTCTCCGGCCCCTGCCGGATGTCGGACCGCGCCTCGCTGGCGCGCGCGAGCACGCCGAGCCGGCCGTCGGTCACGGCGACCCGCAGCGAGGTGGCCCCGATGTCGATGCCGACGAAGCGCAGGCCGTCGTCGAGGTCCACCAGGGTCGACCGGCGGCCACCGCGGGACGCCGCGGGACCGGCGTCGGTGGCCAGCCCCAGCTCGACCAGGCGGGCGACCTCCGCGGCGACCGTGGTGCGGGAGACCTCTAGCCGCGCCGCCAGGTCGACCCGGGACAGCGGGCCGTCGTCGCGGACCAGCCGCAGGATCTTGGACTGGGTGGGAGTCTCGGCACGACCGGACAGCGTATGAGCCACGTCACGATAGTGGCACGGCGTCGCGGACTTGTGCAGATCGGCTGCGGAAGTTCCGCGTTCTCAGCGGATCCGGACGGTCACCGCGTTGGAGTGCCGGCCGCTGGACTCGTCGAGGACGCGGAACCGGTTCAGCCCGGTGCGGCTGGACAGGACGTAGGTCGAGAACGTCCCGCCGTTGACCGAGGCGGAGGTCGGGAAGTCGACCCAGCGGCCTCCCTCGCGGCGCTGCACCTGCAACGACGTGCCGTTGCCGCCGCGGTAGCGGCCGTCCAGGTTGATCCGCTCCGACGAGCCGACGGTGGTCGGGCTGGCGGTCAGCGAGATCCGCGGTCGTTTCCGGTGGTGCCGCTTCTTGTCCGGCTCGGGCTCGGAGGGTTCTGCCGTCCGGGTCGGCGTGGACGTGGCAGGCTCCGGCGACTCCGACGCGCTCGGCTCGGGACTCGGGCTCGGCATGTAGAGGCTGGGCTCGTCCGACGGTCCGTCATCGGAGCCGCCGAGGCCGGCCACGTCGACCGCGCCGAGTGCCAGCACGCTGACCACCCCGCCGATGAGCAGCGAGACGACGAGGAGCGACCCGAGGCCGAGGACCAACGGCCGGAGCCAGTCCCTCGTTTCCTCCTTCACAATCCACTCCCGTGTGCGCGCAGGCGACTCGACGATCCTCTGGCGTCTTCATTGTCCGTGACCGGTTCAAGGGACGGCCACCCCGGGATGCCGGGCCGGTCAGTGCTCGGCGCGGTAGTGGCCGGCGAGCAGGTCATCGCCCCAGTCGCGGGCGAGGTCGCGCCACACCGTGTGCACGTGGTTGGCGTCGTTCTGGGTGTTGTCGTACTCCAGCAGGAACGTGTCGGTCCGCACCGCGTAGTAGTGGCCCTTGCCCGGCCCGGTCGAGCCGGCCCACGCGAAGGTCACGCGCTCGAGATCCACTGGCGGCGGTTCGGTGACCCGACCCCGGTAGTGGTCGACGAGTCGCCGCAGAGCGGTCTGCGAACCGGCGTCGAGGCTCGCGTAGTCCACGCCGGTCGGGACGGCGGTGATCTGGGCGCGAACCGCGTTCCCGGTCAGGATGTCGCGCGGCGCGTCGTCCGACACGACGGCCCGTGCTCGTCGGGCCGGGTCCAAGGAGGCGAGGAGCTCGCGCGCGAGGTCCTCCTCGGCCGCGAGCACCCGCTGGCCCTCGTGCGGGCCGTCGGGCACGCGGGCCGGGTTCGCGCCGAAGAACAGCGGGGTGACCGAGGCCCGCTCGCCGACCATCGTGAAGTGCAGGCTCAGGTGGTGCCCGCCGACCCGCCACCCCCACTGGGATGCATGCGGGTCACCGAAGACCGCGAACCAGTAGTGCTGCGGGTCCCGGCGTTCCGAGCCGGGCCTGCCCTGGCGCTCCTCGAGGGCCTTGAGCACCGGCTCCAGGTCCATGATCGCGCGGGCGGTGCGCGCACCTCGCGTGGACAGGCCCGCGTCGACCAGCGCCATCGCCCGGTCGCGTTGGGCCGGGTTCATGTCCTGCAACGCCAGCCCGCCGCGTGCCCCGGGCGTGTACTGCCACCGGCGTCGCTCCGGGTCGGTGCGGTCGTACGTCGCGACCTCACGCTGTCCGTCGTACAGCGAATCCAGGAATGCGCTCGCCTCGGCCCTCACGCCCCGAGACTAACCAGTCACGCCGGGCCGGCGGACGACGATCCGGGCGCCGTGCCGCGGCACGCTGGTGATGTTGCGGACCCTCGGGTAGTCGCGGGTGCGGGGCGGCAGCGCGACGTCGTGGTTCAGCAGCACCTCACGCAGCACGGCGACGCCCTCCATCAGCGAGAAGCCCGCGCCGATGCAGCGACGGACACCGCCACCGAACGGGATCCAGGTGTTCGCGGCGACCTGGCCGTCGAGGAACCGCCCGGGCCGGAACTCGTCCGGCTGCTCGAAGTTCTCCTCGCGGCTGTGGGCCAGGATGATCGAGGGGGCTGCGTTCGTTCCGGCAGGCAGGTCCCAGTCGCCGATCGTGGCCGGAGCCATCAGGTGCCGCACCACCATCGGGATCACCGGGTGCAGCCGCATCGCCTCCTTCATCACCGCTTCGAGGTGCTCGCGGTCGTCGCGCCGGGCGGCGGTCCGCGCCGCCTCGAGCTGCGCGGGGTCGCGGCCGAGCTCGTAGAGCGCCCACGACAGCGCGGTCGCGGTGGTCTCGTGGCCGGCGAGCAGCAGGGTCACCAGCTGGTCACGCAGCTCGGCGTCGGACAACCCGTCCTCACCCTCGGCCTCACCGACGGCGAGGAGCCGGGAGAGCACGTCGGTCCGCTGGTGCAGGTCGCCGGCACGACGACGCTCGGCGATCTCGGCGTACATCACCGTGTCGAGGGCACGCTGGGTGTCGACCGTCTGCTTCCACGGCCCGAACCGCTGCAGGACCGGGTAGCCCCAGCCCAACAGGATGATCGGGTTGATCTCGACGGTCCTGTTCACCAGCGGCCGAAGCTGCGCGAGCCGGTGCTCGTCGGTCACCCCGAACACCACCCGCAGGATCACCTCGAGGGTCAGCGCGTTCATCCGCTCCAGGGAGCGGAACGGTACGTCACGGACCCAGCGGGCGACCTCCTGCTTGGCCAGCTGGGTCACCACGGCCTCGTAGCCACGGAGCGCGGCGCCGTTGAACGCGGGCATCAGCAGCTTGCGCGCACGGCGATGCTCCGTGGAGTCCTGGAGAAGCAGCGAGTGCTCGCCCATGACCGGGCCGAGGATCGCGTTCCCCTTGCCTGCATGGAAGATCTCCGGGTCGCCGGCGAACACGGCCTTGGCGTGCTCGGGCCTGGCGAACAGCACCAGCGGAGATGCCTTGGGAACGACCCGGATCGTGAAGACGTCGCCGTACCGCTTGTGCATCGCCGGCACGAACTGGTGCCGGAAGCGCATCAGAGCAACGCTCTGCAGCAGCGCCGGCCAGCGTGGGCCCGGCGGCAGCTCGCGCCCGGGGATCCTCGCCGTCCGGCCGGCGTTGAACGGCTTCATCTTCGTGAACCGGTCGTCGGTCACCGTCATCGGTCTCGATCACATCCCGGGTAGGGGTCGTTTCGCATACTACGGGTATGTGACGCTGGGCGCATCTCACCGGGCGCGGGGATGGATCCGGGTGCCGTCGGGGTCGTACGGCGGACGCAGGCCGATCGTCACCGCGTACACCTGGCCGCCCACATCGACCTGGTAGTCACCGGCGAGCAACCACGCGCGAGAGACGACCGAGCTGTCCGGGTCTGCGACGTACGCCAGTCCCACGCACGCACCCATCGCCTCGCCCCAGGCGGCGCTGGTCACCTGCCCGACCGCCCGACCGGCCCGCAGCAGCAGCTCACCACCCCACAGCATCGCCGAGGGGTCGCTGACCACGAACGACACCAGCCGGCGCCGTGGCCCGGCCGCCTTCGCCTTCTCCACCGCCTCCCGCCCCAGGAACCCGATGTCGGTGCGCAGCTTGCAGGCGAACAGCAGCCCGGCCTCGACCGGGCTGTAGTCCGGGGTGAGCTCGCGGCCGAACGCCCGGTAGCCCTTCTCCAGCCGCATCGACTCGATCGCGTAGTAGCCGGCCGGGACGACACCGACCGCGCCGCCCTCGCGAAGCAGGTCCTCGTAGACGCCGACCGCGAACTCGGTCGGCACGTAGAGCTCCCAGCCGAGCTCGCCGACGTAGGTGATCCGGGTGGCGCGAACCGTGGCGTAGCCGAGCCGGACCTCCCGGCTGGTCCCGAACGGGAAGGCGTCGTCGGCGAAGTCGGTGTCGGAGAGCCGGGACAGGAGCTCGCGTGAGCGCGGGCCCATCACCCCGAGCACGGCGTACGCCGAGGTCACGTCGACGACGTGGGTGTCGTGCCCGGCCGGGATGGTGCGGGTGATCCAGTCCTTGTCGCGCTCGGTGGTGGCCGAGCTGCTGACCAGCAGGTACTCGGTCGGGCCGGTCCGGGTGACGGTCAGGTCGGACTCGTAGGTGCCGCGGTCGTTGAGCAGCGCGGTGTAGACCGACCGGCCCACCGGCACCGCGACGTCGTTGGTGCAGATCCACTGCAGCGATGCCTCGGCGTCGCGGCCGAGCACCAGGTGCTTGGAGAACGAGGTCTGGTCGAACACCGCGACCGCGTTGCGGGTGGCGACCTGCTCGGCGGCCGACCAAGGCAGCCAGGACTGCTTGCCCCACGCGTACGCGATCGCCGGGTCCTCGCCCGGCGGCGCGAAGTAGTTCGGGCGCTCCCAGCCCATCCGGCTGCCGAAGCAGGCGTTCGCGTCGAGCAGCAGGTGGTGCAGCGGTGACCGGCGGAACGGCCGGGCCGTCTCGAGCTCCCGGTTCGGCCAGGGAATCGCGTAGTGCAGACCGAGGATCTCCCCGACCCGGTCGCGCAGCCAGCGGTTGTTGCCGTTGAACGCCGCGAACCGGCGGAGGTCCACACCGACCAGGTCGGTGCTAGGACGGCCCTCGACGACCCACTCCGCGAGCGCCCGGCCCGCGCCGCCCGCCGAGGCGATGCCGACCGAGTTGAAGCCGGCACCGACGAAGAAGCCGCGCACCGAGGGCGCCTCCCCCAGCACGAACTGGTTGTCCGGGGTGAAGCTCTCCGGACCGTTGTAGAACTTGCGGATCCCGGTCTCCCGCAGCGCGGGGATCCGCTGCAGGGCGTTGTCCATCAGGATCGAGAAGTGGTCCCAGTCCTCGTCGAGGAGGGCGAACTCGAACGGGTAGGGGATCGCGTCCGGGGACACCCACGGCTTCGCCTCCGGCTCGAAGCCACCGACGACCAGCCCGCCCACCTCCTCCTTGAAGTAGGTGTAGCCGTCCGGGTCGCGCAGGATCGGCAGGTCGGGATGCACGCCGTCGATCTGGTCGGTGACCACATAGAAGTGCTCGGCGGAGTGCAGCGGCACGGTGACCCCGACCAGCTCCGCGACCTGTTTGGCCCACTGCCCGGCGCAGTTGACCACCACCTCGGTCTCGATGTCGCCGCGGTCGGTGCGCACCCCGGTGACCGCTCCGTGCGCGGTGAGTACGTCGACCACGCGGACCCGTTCCACGATGGTGGCCCCACCGGTCCGGGCGCCCTTGGCCAACGCCATGGTGAGGTCGGTGGGGTTCGCCTTGCCGTCACCGGGCAGCCAGATCCCGCCGACGAGGTCGTCGACCCGCATGACCGGGTAGCGCTCCTGGGCCTGCGTGGGGGTGAGCAGCTCGCACTCGAGGTCGAAGGCCGCGGCCGCCGCGGCGGTGCGCCGCAGCTGCGTCATCCGGTCCTCGGTCCGCGCGACGATCACCCCGCCGCACCGCTTGTAGCCGGCACTGAGTCCGGTCTCCTGCTCGAGGCGTGCGTAGAGCTCCGTGGAGTACTGCACCAGCCGGGTGCCGCTCTCGCTGGCCCGGAGCTGGCCGACCAGCCCGGCCGCGTGCCAGGTGGTGCCGCAGGACAGAGTGCCCTGCTCGAGCAGGACCAGGTCGGTCCAGCCGAGCCGGGTCAGGTGGTAGGCGACGCTGGTGCCGATCACGCCGCCGCCTATCACCACCGCCCTGGCCCGGTCGGGCAGGTCAGTCGGCACGCTGCACCTCCTCGAGCAGGTGCGGCAGCCCGTCGCCGGTGAAGCCGGTGACCGCCTTCTCGTAGCGTTCTTCGCACCAGCCGGTGAAGTCGAAGTCGAGCGGGCTGGTGGCCGCCTGGATCGCACCCCACAAGGACCAGCCGTACTGCGACACCAGCGCCATCAGCCGCGTGCGGGCGACCTTGTTCCGCAGGTGGTCGCCGTAGTAGGAGGAGACCAGCTCCTCGAGCTGATCGTCGGCGAGGTCGCACTCGGTGCTGATGTTGCCCAGCTCGAAGCAGGCGTCGTTGTTGCCGGAGTACTCGTAGTCGATCAGCCAGAGCTTCCGTCCGTCGTCGACGAAGTTCCCGGCCAGCAGGTCGTTGTTGCACGGCACGGTGCCCTCGGCGCGTACCGCCAGCGCCGAGCGGATCTCCTGGAACCGGTCCAGATGCTGCTCGTAACCGGCCGGCAGGGCGAAGCCGTGCTCACGGACGATGTCCAGGTAGCGGCGCTGGCGGTCGAACATGTCGAAGTCGTTGACGAACCGGGGCCCGGCATGCAACGTCCGGCAGGCGGCGGCGACCCGGCCGACCACCCCGTCGCCCGTGAAGCTGGTGTTGTCGTAGGTGACCCCGTCGACGTACTCGATCACCAGCATGTCCAGGTCGGGGCGGAAGTCGACGACCCCCGCCCCGACACCTGCCTCCGCGGCGGCCCGGGTGTTCAGGTGCTCGGCGTCCCGGTCGATGCCGAGCAGTCCGGCGTCACCGCGGAAGCACCGGGCCACGAAGACCCCGGCCGGCGTGGTGACCTTGAGGTTGATGTTGGTCAGGCCGCCGGAGAGCTCCTCGACGGTCCTCGGCGCGCCGGCAAGCGCGGGCACCTCGTCGAGGCGCCGGACCAGCGACCGGAGGTCCAGGGTCTGCACTGTGCGGCTCAGTCGCCGAACGCCTCCACCACGGCCGGGTCGATGTTGCGGATCGGACCCTTGAACCAGTGCTGGGCCGAGCTGAACCACCAGACCGTGAGCAGGAGCAGCGCACCCACCGTGACAATCGGCGCGTAGTTCACGAACTTCCACTCGAACTCGTCGCTGAACGGCACCGCGCCCGGAACGAACGGCATCATCAGGTAGATCGACACGATCACGATCTCGGCGACCGCGATCGGGTTCATCCACTTGTACTTCGCGCCGTTGTTCCAGGCGCCCACCTCGAACTCGGCGCCCCGGCGCCAGCGCAGGTAGATCGGGATCGCGAAGGACAGGTAGAGACCGATGACGGCGATCGACGTCACCGCGTAGAACGCGACGGGCACGATCAACGGCTCGGCCGCAGTGCCGATGTTGACCTCGAACAGCGCCGGGACGGTCACGATGGCGGCGGCCGCGGCGACGCCGAGCACGGCGTTGGCCGGGACCCGCTTCGCGGACAGCGCCGACCACAGCCCGGACCCGGGGATCGCGCGGTCACGGCTGAACGCGAAGGTCATCCGTGAAGCCGAGGTCAGGCACGAGGTGGCGCAGAAGAACTGGGCCGACGCGGAGATGAAGAGGACCGCCGTGGCCCAGTTGGTGCCCAGCGAGTTGACGAAGATGTAGGCCACCCCACCACCGCCGACGCCGGCGTTGTCGGGCGAACCGTCCGCGGCGTTCGGCACCGCGAACACCACGCAGAGCAGCAGGATGTAACCGCCGAGCGCGGAGTAGAAGATCGAACGCCAGATGCCCTTGGCGGCCGCCATCGAGGCCGACGAGGTCTCCTCGGAGAGATGCGCGCACGCGTCGAAACCGGTGATCGTGTACTGGGTCAGGAGGAAGCCGAACGGCACGATCGCCAGCCAGTACGGGAAGCCCGACGTGTCCCCGTCGGCGAAACCGGAGTTGTTGAACCGCTCGGTGAAGACGTAGGCGAACGACTGGTGCTGGTCGGGCACCACGAGCAGGATCAGGACGATCACCGACGCGCCGGCCACGTGCCACCACACGGAGACGTTGTTCATGATCGCCATCAGGTGGCTGCTGAAGATGTTGAGCAGCGAAGCGCCCACCAGCACGACGAGGAAGATGACGAAGACTCGGGTCAGCGAGTAGTCCCCGGCGAACGACTCGGAGTACGTGCTGATCGTCAGGTCGATGAACGTCGCGCACCCGTACGACACGCCCGCGGTCACCGCGATGAGACCGATCAGGTTGAGCCATCCGGTGTAGAAGCCGGCCATGGGCCCGCCGAGCTTCGAGGCCCACCAGTAGATGCCGCCCGACGTCGGGAAGGCCGACACGAGCTCGGACATCGTGAAGCCGATGAGCAGGATGAAGGCGCTGAGGATCGGCCACGACCACGAGATCGAGATCGGTCCGCCGTTGTTCCAGCCGGCTCCGAAGTTCGTGAAGCATCCGGCCAGGATCGAGATGATCGAGAAGGAGATCGCGAAGTTCGAGAACCCGGACCAGGAACGGTTCAGCTCCTGCTTGTACCCGAGCTCGGCAAGCCTTTGCTCATCTGCTGACAGTTGCGACGAATCAGCCATGGGAGCTCCCGTTTATGGCGACAGAGTTGGCCGATGCTAGCGCCGTGCCGATCCGAGCGTCTAGATCCCGACAAGCAAAAGGTTTGAAGTCCGGCCATTGACAGTGGGGCGCAGAACTCCACAAACTGTTCATCGTGACGGCCCTTGCGAACGACGAGCTGACCGAGGCCGTCCTGCATCCGGTCCGGGGGCACCACGCGTTCGAGGCCTGCGTCGAACAGCTCGGCGCCGCGATCCGTCTCGGCGTCTACCCGCACGGCAGCACGCTGCCTCCGGAACGCGAGCTGGCCGAACGGCTGACGGTGTCCCGGGCGACCCTGCGAGAGGCGATCGCAGCGCTGCGGGCCGCCCGGCTGGTCGAGACCCGGCGCGGCCGCGGCGGCGGCACCGTGGTCAAGCACCGCCCTGTCACTCCCTCACAGGGAGCACCGCTCGAGCTCGGGCCGCGGCGGGACGAGCTGCTGGACACCCTGGTGTTCCGCCGTGTCGTCGAGCCCGGCGGCGCTCATGTCGCGGCGCGCCGGGAGCTCAACGACGCCCAGCGCGAGCTGATCATCGAGGCACACGAGGCGGTCTCGACCGCGAGCGACCCGGCGGCCCATCGGCAGTGCGACTCACGCTTCCACCTCGCGATCGGCACCGTCACCGGGTCACCACAGCTGATCCAGGCGGTCACCGCGGTGCAGGCGTCCCTGCACGACATGCTCACCGCGATCCCGATCCTGCCGGTCAACATCGAGCACTCGAACAAGCAGCACCGCACCATCCTCAACGCGATCCTGAAGGGTGACGCCGCCCGGGCCCGCCGGGTGATGGAGGCCCACTGCGACGACACCGCTTCCCTCCTGCACGGGCTGCTGGGCTAGCGCCGACCCCATGGAAGGACCTCGATGAACCCTTCGACACGCAACGACCGGATGCTGAGCCTCGAGGAGCTGAAACGCCGGATCGCGGACGGCAGCGTCGACACCGTGATCGTCGCGTTCACGGACATGCAGGGCCGGCTGCAGGGCAAACGGCTCCACGCGAACTACTTCGTGGACCATGTGCTCGACCAGGGCACCGAGGGCTGCAACTACCTGCTCTCGGTCGACGTGGACATGAACACCGTGTCCGGCTACGAGATGTCGTCGTGGGACAAGGGCTACGGCGACATGGAGTTCGCCGCCGACTACGAGACCATCCGGCTGCTACCCCACCTGCCCGCGACGGCGATGATCCAGTGCGACCTGGTCTGGCTCGACCACGCCCCGGTGGCGCAGTCCCCGCGCAGCATCCTCCGCAGGCAGCTCGAGCGGGCCCGGGACATGGGGTTCGTGGCCATGGCCGGCACCGAGCTGGAGTTCATCATCTTCAACAACACCTACGAGGACGCCTGGGACCGTGGGTACCGCGATCTCACCCCGGCCAACCAGTACAACGTGGACTACTCGATCGTGGGCACGAGCCGGGTCGAGCCGCTGCTGCGCGACATCCGGAACACGACGTACGCGGCCGGGATGGACGTGGAGGCGGCCAAGGGCGAGTGCAACCTCGGCCAGCACGAGATCGGCTTCCTGTACGCCGACGCGCTGGTCACCGCCGACAACCACGCGGTCTACAAGACCGTGGCCAAGGAGATCGCCTCGCTGCACGACAAGTCGATCACGTTCATGGCCAAGTTCAACGAACGCGAGGGCAGCTCCTGCCACATCCACCTCTCGCTCCGCGGCACCGACGGCTCGACGGTCTTCTGGGGCGACGGGAGCTCCGGCCGGACCGAGCTCTACGACCAGTTCGTGGCCGGCGTCCTCGATACGATGGCCGACTTCACCTTGCTGTATGCGCCGAACGTCAACTCCTACAAGCGCTTCGCCGAGGGCTCGTTCGCACCCACCGCGATCGCCTGGGGCAACGACAACCGGACCTGTGCGGTCCGTCTCGTCGGTCACGGCGCCGGCGCCCGAATGGAGAACCGGCTCCCCGGCGGGGACGTGAACCCCTACCTGGCGCTGGCTGCGATGATCGCCGGAGGGCTGCACGGCATCGACAAGGGCCTGACGCTCGAACCCGAGCTGGTCGGCAACGCCTACCACTCGGACAAGCCGACCGTCCCCCACGCCCTGCACGAGGCCCGCGCCCTGTGGGCCGCCTCGGGCGTCGGCCGGGCGGCCTTCGGCGACGAGGTGGTCGACCACTACACCAACATGGCCGACGTGGAGCTGAAGGCGTTCGAGGCCGCGGTCACCGACTGGGAGCTGCGCCGCGGCTTCGAGCGACTCTGAGACACGGAAGGAACCGATGAGCACCGACACCTACACCGTCGTCAACCCCTCGACGGCACAGCCGGTCACCGAGGTTGCACTCGCCTCGGTCGCGGAGACCGACACGTTGATCGCCCGTGCCCACGAGGCGTTCCCGGCCTGGCGTGACGTGGCGCCCGGAGCCCGCGCGACGCTGCTGCGCCGGTTCGCGGCTGTCGTCGACGCGCACATCGACGAGCTCGCCGAGCTGGAGGTGCGCAACGCCGGCCACACCTGGGGAAACGCCCGCTGGGAGGCGGGCAACGTCCGGGACGTGCTGAACTACTACTCGGCGGCCCCCGAGCGGATGTTCGGCCGGCAGATCCCGGTGCCCGGCGGGGTCGATGTCACGTTCCACGAGCCGCTGGGCGTGGTCGGCATCATCGTCCCGTGGAACTTCCCGATGCCGATTGCCGGCTGGGGCCTCGGGCCCGCGCTGGCCGCCGGGAACACGGTGGTCCTCAAGCCTGCCGAGATGACGCCGCTCACCGCGATCCGGCTCGGTGAGCTCGCGTTGGAGGCGGGGCTGCCCGAGGGCGTGCTCACGGTGATCCCCGGCAAGGGGTCCGTGGTCGGTGAACGGTTCGTCACCCATCCCCTGGTCCGCAAGGTGTGCTTCACCGGGTCCACCGAGGTCGGCAAGCAGATCATGGCCGGCTGCGCGGCCCAGGTGAAGCGGGTGACCCTCGAGCTCGGCGGCAAGAGCGCCAACGTGGTGTTCGCCGATGCGGACCTGTCCAAGGCGGCCGCCACGGCGCCGTACGCGGTCTTCGACAACGCCGGCCAGGACTGTTGCGCCCGGTCGCGGATCCTGGTGGAGCGTTCGGCGTACGAGGAGTTCCTCGGCCTGCTCGAGCCGGCGGTGAAGAACATGGTCGTGGTCGACCCGGCCGACGAGGCCAGCGAGATGGGTCCGCTGATCTCCGCGCACCAGCGGCAGAGCGTGCAGGGCTTCATCGACGACGCCACCGTCGCGTTCACCGGATCGGCACCCGAGGGCGACGGGTTCTGGGTGCCACCCACGGTGGTCCTCGCCGAGGACCCGTCGCAGCGGATCTGGCGCGAGGAGGTGTTCGGGCCGGTCGTGGCGGTGATGCCCTTCGACGACGAGGAGCACGCGCTCACCCTCGCCAACGACACCGAGTTCGGGCTCTCCGGCTCGATCTACACCCGCGACCTGGCACGTGCGTTGCGGGTGTCCCGCCGGATCGAGGCCGGCAACCTGAGCGTGAACTCGCACTCGGCGGTGCGCTACTGGACGCCGTTCGGTGGGTTCAAGCAGTCTGGGCTCGGTCGCGAGCTGGGTCCGGACGCGCCGAACGCGTTCACTGAGGAGAAGAACGTGTTCATCTCCCACGAGTGAAAGGAACACCGCCACATGGCAGGACGTCTGGAGGGAAAGGTCGCCGTGATCACTGGAGGGTGCTCCGGGATCGGGCTGGCAACGGTGCGCCGCTTCGCCGAGGAAGGCGCCAAGGTCGTGATCGGGGACCTCGACGACGACCGCGGGGCCGAGGTCGCGAAAGAGGTCGACGTCACCTACGTCCACGCCGACGTCACCGACAAGGAACATGTGGATGCCTTGTTCGCGACGGCGAAGGACGCCTACGGCTCGGTGGACGTCGCGTTCAACAACGCGGGCATCTCCCCACCGGAGGACGACTCCATCCTCGACACCGACCTGGATGCCTGGCGCCGGGTGCAGGAGGTGAACCTGACCAGCGTCTACCTGTGCTGCAAGGCGGCGCTGCCCTACATGATCGCGCAGAAGAGCGGCTCGATCATCAACACCGCCTCGTTCGTCGCGGTGATGGGCGCCGCCACCTCGCAAATCTCCTACTCCGCCTCCAAGGGCGGCGTGCTGTCCATGTCGCGCGAGCTCGGCGTCCAGTTCGCCCGGGACGGTGTCCGGGTGAACGCGCTGTGTCCCGGGCCGGTGAACACCCCGTTGCTGCAGGAGCTCTTCGCCACCGACGAGGAACGCGCCGCGCGCCGGCTGGTGCACGTGCCGATGGGCAGGTTCGGGGAGCCCGAGGAGATGGCCAACGCCGTACTGTTCCTGGCCTCCGACGAGTCGAGCTTCATCACCGCGTCCACCTTCCTGGTCGACGGCGGCATCTCCGGCGCCTACGTCACCCCGCTGTGATGCGGCCGGTCATCGGGCTGAGCACGTATCGGGAACGCGCGCGATGGGGGGTGTGGGACCAGTACGCCGACCTGCTCCCCACCGCCTACGCCAGATCCATCGAGCTCGTCGGCGGGGTGCCGGCGCTGCTACCTCCGGCGACCGATGAGACCGGTGCGGCCGAGGCAGCGGCAGCAGTGGTCGCGCGGCTGGACGGGCTGCTGATCTCCGGTGGTGCCGACGTCGACCCGCGCCGATACGGCGAGGAGCCGCACGAGCGCACCGCGCACTGGCGTCCGGACCGGGACGGCTGGGAGATCGCGCTGCTCACGGCCGCAGAGTCGGCGGGGTTGCCGACCTTGGGCGTGTGCCGCGGCATGCAGCTGATGGCCGTGCACGCGCAGGGCTCCCTGGACCAGCACACGCCGGACCGGGTCGGCCACGAGGACCACAACCCCGGCGCGGACGACTTCGGGGAGACCGTCGTCGACCTCCGCGGCGGCACGCGGCTGGCGTCGTTGCTCGGAGAGCGGCTGACCGTGCACTGCCATCACCATCAGTCCGTCCGCGAGCACCCAGGCTTCGTGGCGGTCGGCTACGCCCCGGACGGCACGCTCGAGGCGATGGAGCAGCCCGGCGAGCGGTTCTGCGTCGCGGTGCAGTGGCATCCGGAGATGACCCATGACGCGGGGCTGTTCAAGGCGCTCGCGGTGGCCGCGTCGGAGTACCGCGACGGGTCGGAGTATCGCAACCGGTGAGTGGCCCGGTCCGGGCTGCGGTCAGGCGACCGAGAGCAGGAAGGCTGCGGTGAAGCCGAGCACGGTAAGGACGCCGACGAGGGAGCCGGCGTGCTCGACGGCCTCCGGGAGCATGGTGTCCGCGAGCATGGTCAGGATCGCCCCCGCGGCGAACGCCTGGATCACCGCGGTCACCGTCGGCGAAGCGCCGCTGAGCAGGCCGTACCCGAGGGCGGACGCCACGGTGGAGGCCAGGGTCACGGCCAGCCACAACCCCATGATGTAGCGGGTGCTGCGCCCGGCGATCTTCATCCCGCTCGAGGCCGACAGCGACTCGGGGATGTTGGAAAGGAACACGGCTGTGACGACGGCGATCCCCACCGAGCCTCCGCCGAGCAGGCTCACACCGATCGCCGCGCTCTCCGGGATCCCGTCGAGCAGGGCACCGAGCACCAGTGCCCCCGCCCCGGCGCCAGCCTGGTGACCGGTCGGACTCTTGCGCCGCTCCCCGCCGCGCCGGTCGATGAACCAGTCGCCGACGAAGAAGACCAGTGACCCGCCAAGGAGCCCGAGGATGACCGACGTACCGCCGGCGCTGTCGTACGCCTCGTGGGTGAGCTCGAAGGACAGGGCGCTGATCAGCACGCCGGAACCGAACGCCATCACCAGACCGATTGCCCTGGCCGACGCCGGCAGGTAGATGCCGCCGAGGGCGCCGATCAACAACGCTGCGCCACCGACGAACCCCCACCAGGCAGCTTCGAGCACGGGCACTCCCTCAGGGCGACGACAGGAACGCTGTTGTGCCCAGCACCACGGGTCCCAATCGGCGCGGGCCAGCTCAGCCCGGAAGCAACCCACCCTGCCGGGCCAGCGCCGCTGCCTCCGTGCGCCCGCTCGCACCGAGCTTGGCGAGGATGTTCGACACGTGCACGCTGACCGTCTTCGCGCTGATGAACAGCTGCCGAGCGATCTCGCTGTTGCTGCGTCCCTGCGCCACCAGCCCGAGGATCTCCAGCTCGCGGGGCGTCAGCGACTCCCCGTGCCGCGACGCGGAGTCGGTGGCGCGGGGGCCTGCGGCTCCGAGCCTGCGCAGCTCGAGCAGCAACGGTTCGGCGCCGAGCCGCTGCGCCGTCGTGCGTGCCAGCTGAGCGACCTCGCGGGAGTCGTTCGTCCGTCCCGCAGCCCGGAGTACGGCGGCCAGCCGGGACCGTGACCTGGCGACCTCGAACACGTGACCGAACGCCTCGAAGGCGGCCACCGTCTCGGTCCAGGCAGAGACCAGCTCCTCCTCCGACGGCGCGCCAATGCCGGCGAGCCACCGGAACCTGAGGTGCTCGGCCCGGCCGCGCTGGATCCAGGCCCGTCCCTCGGGACCGACCGGCCGGCTTCGCCGCTCCGCCTGCGCCGCCGTGTCCGCGGCTGACGCCAGCAGGTCGTCGGCGCGCCGGACCAACGCCGCCCGCGCCCCGGCGGCGATGCCGGTGACGTGGGTGGCAAGCTGGCCGAGCGTCAGCGCAGCCAACCGCAGCTGGGCGAGGAACGTCTCGACCTGCCACAGAGCCGTCACGGTGTGGACCACGTCGTCGTGGACCCGGAGCGTGGCGTCGAGGTCACCGGCGTCGCCGTACAGATCGATCGCCGCGGCACCGCAGAGGATCGCGACGAAGCCGTCCTTGTCCCACCAGGGGCGCAGCTGCGGCAGCAGGTCGACCGCCTCCGCCTTCCCCCGGCCCGCGGCCACCTCGAGCCACACCGCCCCGAGCGCCACCTCCGCCAACGCCGGCGGGGACTGCCCGGTGACGTCGACCAGCTCGGCTGCGCGGTCCCAGTCGCCGACCACGTAGGCGGTGATCCCGGCCATCAGCCGGGCGTCGAGGCCGAACGGGGCCCACGGATGCGTCGTCTCCGCGGCCCGCCGGGTGGCGGCCGTGTAGATGTCGCCGGCCTCGACGAGCTCGCCGGCCTCGAAGTACAGAGAACCGAGATGGTGCAGCGCCCGCAGCTCCCCGTCAAGGTCGCCCTCGGCTCGCGCCTGGGCGACGATCTTCTCCAGGACCCGCTTGGACTCCTCCGGGTTGCCGGCTCTTTCCTCGACCTTGGCCAGCGTCGTGGTGGCGTCGGCGACGACCCGCGCGAGGCCGAGCTTCTCGCCGAGCCGGCGCGCCTCGGCCGCCCAGCGCACGGCCTCGTCGTCACGTTGCCGGTCGCCGTTCGTACGGGCGTGCACGGCCAGCAGCTTCGCGCGAAGCACCGTGGGCTCCGCCGGCACCAGCCCCAGTGCCTCGGTGCTCAGCTCCAGGGCGTTGGCGCCGGTGTCGGTTGCCAGTGCCGCCATCGCGGACGCGATCAGCAGCCGGGCGCGGTCCTCGGCCGGAGCGTCCGCCGGCAGCTGGCCCAGCTGCTCCTGAACCAGAGCGAGTGCGCGGTGAGGGTGGCCGGCGACCAGCACCGCATCAGCGGCCTTGGCTGTCAGCGCGACCACGTCGACCGGTTCGGCGAGGTCCGACCGGATGGCCTTGTCCCCGAGCAGCTCGAGCGCGAGCTGGTAGTGCCGTGCGGCCTCGTCCGGGCCACCGACCGACATCGCGTCGTCGCCGGCCTCGATGCTGGCAGCCACCGCGGTCGACAGGTCGTGCGCGGCGCGCGCGTGCCGGGCCAGCTCCGCCGCGGTCCCGTCCACGTCGTGGCCGCACAGCGCCCTGACGTATGCACCGTGCAGCCGGACCCGCTCACCCGGCAGCAGGTCGTCGTAGACGGCCTCGGCGAGAAGTGCGTGCCGGAACGCGTAGCTGGCCGAACCCATCGGCACCAGGACATGGTGCTCCACTGCGGCGCGCAGGGCGTCCTCGAGCGTGCTGCCGTCGAGGTCGACGACGCGCGCCAGGAGCTCGTGGGAGACCCGCCGCCCGGCGCAGGCGGCCGCCCGCACCACCTGGCCGGCGGACTCGTCGAGCTGGTCGAGCCGGACCAGGAGCAGGTCGGCGAGGTCCTCGGGCAACGACCGCCGGTCCGTCCCGGCGGCCACCACCAGCTCCTCGGCGAAGAACGCGTTGCCTTCGGCGCGGGCGACGATCGCCTGCATGTCGCGCTCGATCATCGGTCCGGGGTGCAGCGCCTTGACCAGGTCGCGCACCGCGCGGTCCGGCAGCGGGTTGAGCTGCATCCGGTGCACACCAGGTGTGCGACCCCATTGCGCCGCGGCCGCCCGGAGCGGGTGCCGCCGGTGCAGGTCGTCGCTGCGGTACGACGCGACGATCGAGACCGGACTGTGGAACGAGCGGGCGAACAGGAAGCTGAGCAGGTCACGACTGGACTGGTCGGCCCAGTGCAAGTCCTCCAGGATGACCAGCAGGGGCGCCGATGCGGCGAGCTGCTCGAAGGCCGCATGCACCGACTCGAACAGCTCGGCCCGTTCGACGTTCTCCACGTCGACCGTGCCGACGCCGGACAGGAGACGGCGTCCCGGCAGCAGGTGGGTGAGGGCGGGGTGCTCCCGGATGAGGCCCTCGGCGAGCTCCGGCGCGTCGTTGCCGAGCCGGCCGAGAAGCTCGGTGAAGGGAAGGTACGGCAGTGCACTGTCACCGAAGTCGAGGCAGTGGCCGACCATCGACCGCCACCCGTCGCCGGCGGTCCGGTCGAGGAGCTCGGCGAGCAGGCGGGTCTTGCCGACCCCCGCGTCACCGGCGAGCAGCACCGCGCAGGAGCGCGCCGCGCCACCGAGCCCGATCAGGGCGGTGAGGTCGGCGAGCTCCTGGGCGCGTCCCTGGAGCGGGTGGGTCGTGGAGCGTTCTGCGGGCACGTCCCCCATCATCTCGCCAACCACCGACATTTTCGCATCTGCCGGCGCGAGGCCGGTGCTGTCAGGCAACGGCGGTGGACCCGGGGTGGCGCTGGGGCAGCCTCAGGGTGCGCCGGCGCGGCACTCGCCGACGACGCGGATGCTTGGGAAACATGTCGGCGACCCGCTGCTGGCGAAAGCTGATCTCGGCCGACAGGAAGGGTTCGGGTGTGCTGAACATCTGGTGCTCCTCGGGATCTCGACTGATGCATCGATCCTGTGCCTGTAAGGAGCCCCTGCACATCGGTAGGAATCCCTATCCTGCCCGGGGTGTGACGGCTTAGCCGGGCCTCGACTTAGTCGGCCGGTCGCCCTGCAGCCGCGTGGCGCCGGCCGGGGCGGAACGGTTAGGCCCGTGCCTCATCTGAGAGCATGTCGAGCCACACCGAGGGGCGGTGCCACTCGCCGAACGGCCGCTGTCTCATCCAGGACCTCCTCCAGCTGGTGCGCCCGAAGTCGGGCACGGAGCACCTCCTCGCCCTCACCGAGTCTCTCCGGTCGACCCGCCAGCACCGGCTGCCGCGCTCGGTCGCGGGTTTGCTCAGCGCGGCAGCCTGTCCCCCCGCTGGGCGATGAGCGCTGCGGGGGCGGTCAGCCTCCACGCCTCGAACGTGAGTTCAGCCAGCTCGTCACGCTCCACCCCGTCCAACCGGACCACTACCCAGCCGAATCCGCCCGAGGTGAACTGGACCTCGAACGTCTTCGGGCGCTCGGCCACCAGTGCGAGCTGCTCGGAGATCGTCTGCTTGAGACCGACTGTGCGCGTGGGCTCCCAGAGATAGCCGAAGGTGTGGCTGCTGACCGCGATACGCCAGTAGCGGCCGCTGTCCGCCCGGGTGACGTCCGGGAGCTGGTCGGCCAGCTCGAAGAAGTCGGTCATGCTGCAGCCGGTCACCGGGTCATCCTGCCAGCAGTCACTGACTGCTACCGGTCCGATGCAGAGCCCCGGCCAAGCTCGAAAGCTCATTTACCTGAAGCGCCGGGGATCTGGCGTGTGCGGACCAGTTCCTCGGCGATCATGCTCAGCTTGACGTTGCGTTGAGAGGACATGCGCCGCAGGACGCCGAAGGCCTGCTCGGCTGTGAGGTTGAACCGCTCCATCAGGATGCCCTCAGCTTGGCCGATGACGGTGCGATTCGAGATCGCTCGCTCCAGGTGCTCGGCGTTCTGCGCACCGGCCAGCGCGACGGCGATGTGCGCCGCGAGCGCAAGGCCGCTGTAGATGTCGTCGGCGTCGAACGCCTCGACCTGCCGGGAGTAGAGGTTCATCGCTCCCAAGGTGTCGGCGGTGGTGAAGAGCCGGTAGCTGACGTTGCTGCGGACACCGATCTCCTTCGCGATCTTGGGACCCCATTTCGGCCACCGGTCGTCGTGAGCCAGGTCGGGACTGTGCACGGTCTCGTGTTCCTTGAGCGCGTCGAGGCATGGGCCTTCGCCCATCGCGAACTGCAGCTCGTCAATCCGCCTGAGCGACTCGTCGCTGCCGGCCGATGTGTCGATGTCGTCACGGTGCACGATCGAGATCCCGGCAAGGTCACACCCCTCGATGAGCTCGACGGCGATCGCAACCGCCTTGTCCAGGGTTTCCTGTGTACCGGTTTCGCCTTGCATCGACCGTGCAGCCGCCGCAAGATGGCGGGCGAACGACTCCCTCTCCGACATACGTGACATCCTCACCGAATCGTTGATCCGTCAGCAAGCCATACCAGGACAGGTCACGATGTCCGAGTAAGGCCCCGGAGCACAGAGCGTGCACCCTCAGCGCTCACCTCCGGGCGTCATCGGCGGGAGCACGCGGGTCCAGGTCTTGGCCCGCCGTCGCAGCACCTCGTGGCCGCTGCTGACCAAGGCCTCGCCGAGGTCTGTCCGCTCGCCATTGCCCCACAGTCGGGGCCAGCCGGACGCGACCGTGTAGCCGCCGGCAGCCAGCAGCAGCCAGGTGGCGATGCCGTGCCGACG
>DASSBE010000120.1:0-13770 GCA_035699065.1 Nocardioidaceae bacterium | reverse complement strand
CGTCGTTGTCGAAGTAGACGAACACGTCCTGCCCGGCACCGGCCCAGTCGAGCACCTTCTGCGCCCAGCGGTCGAGAGCCTGCTCGCTGTAGCCGCTGGTGTAGAGCTCGACGTCGCCGTGCAGGCGCACGTACCTGAAGTCGCTGGTGGACTCCTGGACCAGCGGCCACCGGCCGGCGGTGTCGGCCACCACGAACGAGATGTCGTGGCGGCGAAGCAGGTCCACCGCCTGCGGCGACGCGAAGCCTGGGTGCCGGACCTCCAGCGCGTGCCGGATCGGCAGGTCGACCTCGGCCACGGTCAGCGCCCGGTCCTCCGCGACCTTCGCGTCGTGCTGGGTGGCGAGTGCCGACGCCTCACCGGTGGTCCGCGGCAGCTGTGCGAAGAACGCCTCGAGCCGGTCGGCGTCGAAACCCAGGTTCGCGGGCAGCTGCCACAGCACCGGGCCGAGCTTCGGGCCGAGCGCCAGCGCGCCCGAGGCGAAGAAGTTGGCCAGCGCGGTCTCCACGCCGGCGAGCTTCTTCATGTGCGTGATGAACCGGCCGCCCTTGACCGCGAACACGAAGCCCGGCGGTGTCTCGGCCCGCCAGGACGCGTAGCTGCTCGGCCGCTGCAAGGAGTAGAACGAGCCGTTGATCTCGATCGAGGTCAGCTGCTCCGCGGCGTAGGCGAGCTCACGTCGCTGCACCAGGCCGGGAGGGTAGAAGTCGCCGCGCCACCCGGCGTACCTCCATCCCGAGATACCGACGCGGACCCGCCCGGGCGGGGTCAACCGAGCTCGGCCAGGGGCACCGACTCGTCGCGCAGCCGCGCCACGTCGACCGTCTTGCCGACCAGCGCCCGAACCGCATCGATGGCGTCCCAGTCGTTGGCGTGCATGCCTGCGAGCACGCGGCCGTCCTTGAGCCAGAAAGCGGTGAACACCCGGGTGCCCGTGGTGTCGCCACGCACGACGACCTCGTCGTACCCGTCCGGGCCGACGTTGCCGACGTACTCCATGCCGAGGTCGTACTGGTCGGTGAAGAAGTACGGCAGCCGGTCGTAGCTCACGTCCTCGCCGGCCATGTTGCGGCCGGCGACGGTTCCCTGCTCGATCGCGTTGTCCCAGTGCTCGACACGCAGTGTGCGGCCGAGGACCGGATGTTGCGCCGAGGCCACGTCTCCGGCGGCGAACACGGACGGGTCGGACGTGCGCAGGTGCTCGTCGACGACGATCCCGTTGTCCGTCTTGAGTCCCGCGGTCTCGGCGAGCTCGACGTTGGGGGAGACCCCGACGCCGATCAGCACCAGGTCCGCGTCGACGATCGAGCCGTCTCCGAGGTGGACCAGAGCGCGGCCGTCGGCCTCCTCGACCCGGGACACCTTCGCGTTCAGCCGCAGGTCGACCCCGTGCTCGCGGTGCAGGTCGGCGAACGAGGCGGCCACCTCGGGGCCGAGCACCCGGACAAGCGGCAGGTCGAGCGCCTCGAGGACGGTGACCTCCGACCCCGCGGCACGGGCCGCCGAGGCCACCTCGAGACCGATCCAGCCGCCTCCGATGATCGCGATCCGGCCGCCCGGGGTGAACGCGGACTTGATCCGTTCACTGTCCTCCATCGTGCGCAGGTAGGCCACCGGAGCGCCGCTCTCGTCGGCCATCGGCAGCCGCCGCGCGGACGAACCGGTGGCGATCAGGAGCTTGTCGTAGGCCTGCTGGGCTCCCTCGGCCGTGACCTCGTGAGCGCCCAGGTCGACCGCCGTGACCGTGCACCCGAGCCGGAGGTCGACGTCGTGCTCGTCGTACCACTCGGAGGGGTGCACGAAGGCGGTGTCGATCTCGGCGTTGCCGAGCAGGTAGTCCTTGGACAGCGGCGGTCGCTCGTAGGGCAGATGCCGTTCCTCGCAGTAGACGACAAGCTGTCCGTCGTACCCGGACTCGCGCAGTGCCTCGACCGCCTTGGCCGCGGCGAGCCCGCCGCCCACGATCACGAACGGGTTGCTCATCGTGCCTCCTTGTGTCCGCGGGTGAGCGACAGGAACTCGGCGCGTGCGGAGGCGTCCTCGCGCAGCGTGCCGAACAGTGCGGACGTCACGGTCCGGGCACCGGCGGCGCGCACACCTCGCAGGCTCATGCAAGTGTGCTCCGCCTCGACGACGACGCCAACCCCGACCGGGTCGAGCTGCTGCTCGAGATGCTCGGCGATCTGCTTGGTCAGCCGCTCCTGGGTCTGCGGTCGCTGGGCGAAGAAGTTGACCATCCGGGCGAACTTCGACAGACCGAGGATGCGTTCGCCGGGCAGGTAGCCGATATGGGCCACACCGACGAAGGGGAGCATGTGGTGCTCGCACAGCGATCGGACCGGGATGTCCTGGACCAGGACGAGCTCGTCGTACCCCTCGGTGTTGGCGAACGTGGTGCACTCGAAGGCGGGAATGGTCAGCATCTCGGCGAGCGCATGGGCCATCCGGCGCGGGGTCTCGGCCATCTCCTCGCTGTCGACCCGGAGCCCGAGGGCGGTGAGCAGGTCAGCGGCCGCCTGCTCCGCCGCCCTCAGGTCCGCCGGCGCCTGGTCGTAGGACACCCGGGGGCGCCACCGGGCCAGGGCGTCGGCTGCGGCGAGGCTCACCGGCCGGCCTCGGTGGCTGAGGTGGCGGCCGGTGAGACAGCTGTGGGTGCGGCGGCCAGCCGGGCCAGGGCGAGCGCGGCGACGAACAGGCCGAAGTCGCGCAGGGCGACGTCGTAGTAGTCGCCGAGGGTGAGCAGGTCGACGATGATGCCGGCAAGCCAGAGTGCGACGACGTAGCCACCGATCTGTGGCCGGACCGCGACCAGGATGCCGGCGACGATCTCGATCACGCCGACGAGCAGCATCGCCTGGTGCGCGCTGCCCGGGACGATGTCGTTGATCCAGGGCGCGAGGTACTTGTCCCAGTCGGTGAGGATCCCGGCGAACTTGTCGAGCCCGAACAGGATCGGCGCGACGGTGAAGACTGTGCGCAGCAGGATGAATGCCTGGTGTGCGCCGTCGGAGCGGTTGCCGGTCGCGGTGGAGTGCGGAACGTGGAAGTGGGTGTGTGTCATGTCGGCCTCCTGGCCTCTAAAAGAGCGTATTCTTGACTTTAGGAGTCCACCGAGTGTTTAGTCAATAGGAATCTCTTTTAGAAGCGAAGGAAGGCGTGCCGGGTGAGCGAGGAGTTCGCGGCGCAGGTCGCAGGCGTGGGAGCCCTGTCCGAGCCCGCGCGCCGGGCGCTGTACCTCTACGTGGCGGCCCAGGCCGCGCCGGTGAGCCGGGAGCAGGCGGCCGCGGGCTGCGACCTGCCACTGCACTCGGTGAAGTTCCATCTCGACCGACTCGTCGACGAGGGCCTGCTCGAGGTGGAGTTCCGCAGGCTGTCCGGTCGTACCGGTCCCGGTGCCGGGCGACCCTCGAAGCTGTACCGCCGCTCCGACCGCCAGGTCAGCGTCTCGCTGCCGGAGCGCCGCTACGACCTGGCCGGCGAGGTGCTCGCCGCGGCGATCGACCGGTCGCTGCACGAGAGCATCTCGGTACGTCACGCGGTCGCCGAGGCTGCGCAGGCCGAAGGTCGCCGGATCGCGGCCGAGGCCGCGTCGGAGCAGGGCTCCGAGCTCGAGCGTACGACGGACGTGCTGGGCCGGCACGGCTACGAACCACGCCCGAGCGACGAGGGGATCTGTCTGGCGAACTGTCCCTTCGACAGCCTCGCCCGCGAGCACACCGCGCTGGTGTGCGGGATGAACCTGTCGCTGATCGGGGGAGTGCTCGACGAGCTCGGCTGCGACTCGCTCGAGGCGGTGCTCGACCCGGAGCCTGGCCTGTGCTGCGTGAAGGCCCGTCCGCGCGACCAGGCCGCGGGCTAGCGCCGTTCCGGCGAGGGCTGTCCGCCTGCCCTGCTCCGGAACACCTCCGCGATCCGCACGCTGCCACGCGAGGTGAACGGGGCCTCGCCCAACGCGACCGGTGCCTCGAGCAGCACCACGCGCGTCCCGGCGAGCACGCTGAGGTCGGAGCGCCGGTCCTCGCGGTCCGGGTACCGGTCGGACAGCACGACTCCCTCACCGAGGGAGACCACCTGACCGACCAGGTCCGCGCCGTCCTCGCTCCGCTCGGCCTTGCAGTCCTCGAGGTTCCCGACCAGCAGGGATACGAACGCCCGGGTCACCGCCGGCTCCTCGAAGCCGAGCACGAACGCACTCACCGGCGTGCCATGAACGGTGTAGCGGACCTCCGCCGCGGCGACCGGCAACGGCAGCGGGGCCAGCCGGGAGCATCCGCGCGGGATGCTGCCGTCGACGACCTCGGCGACCTCACGCTCGGTGCCCCGCAGCGTGCCGGGTGGTCCGACGCCGGCGACCTCCCAGCCGGGGCCCAGGTCCTCGGGCCGGGGGAACGCGGTCGCCAGCAGCTCTTGGCCGGCGTCCGTCCGCTCCCGGTCATAGTTGGGATCCGGGCGGACCGGCCCGGTCGAGGTGGCCGGGGCCGGGGACGGGAGCTCGTCGACGTCGGGCCGGGTGGTGTCGGTGCAGCCGCCGGCGGCGAGGAGTACGACGCACAGCCCGATGCCGGGACGGAGCCCGCCCCTGTCGCGGGTCACCCGCCGCCCCGTCCGTCGTACTCGACGCCTCATGGACGGCAGGGTAGACCGTGCCGCACGGCCCCGCAGGCGCCCGCAGGCACGTGACTTTTGAGATTTTTGGTGTCGATGTGACTATTGAGACCGGATCTAGGCCACACTGGACAACACAACTACACATGCACGTGTCACCGGTATCCATTGATTCCGCACACGAGACCGCTGGGGAAGGCGTATCTCGACGCCGGAATGAGGAGGTCACGGTGACCACACGTAATGCGACACGGGGCGTTCTCTACGTCCACTCATCGCCGTCTGCGTTGTGCCCGCACATCGAGTGGGCCGTGGGCGGTGTGCTCGGTGCTGCCGTCAGCCTCGACTGGACGCCGCAGCCGGCCCAGATGGGCAGCTACCGCGCCGAGTACTCCTGGTCCGGTGACGCGGGCACCGCAGCGGCGATCGCCTCGTCCCTGCGGGGCTGGAACCACCTCCGCTTCGAGATCACCGAGGAACCCACGGCCTCCGGGCAGGGTGGCACCGAGGGCGCCCGGTTTTCCTTCACTCCCGACCTCGGCGTCTTCCACGCGGTCACCGGCATCCACGGCGACATCATGATCCCCGAGGACCGGCTCAAGGCCGCGGTGGTCAAGGCGGCGCTCGGCGACACGACGGTGCTCAACGAGATCGACAAGCTGCTCGGCAAGCCGTGGGACGACGAGCTCGAGACCTTCCGCCACGCCGGCGACGGTGCCCCGGTCCGCTGGCTGCACCAGGTGGTGTGAGCCGGGCCCTCACGGGCCGGTAACGATTCCCCCGTTCACCTGCGCCGGGCAGGGTGGCCACCCGACGATTGACGGGTGAGGTCTCGGTTCGCGTGGGCGATGCTCGTTGTGGCGCTGCTCGCTCTCACCGCATGCGCGCCCGCCGCCTCCCACACCCTCGCCGTCCGGCCGCCCGTCCCGGCGGTGCTCGGCGCGCACAACGACACCAGCACCCCGTTCAAGCTGGTCTCGCTGCCGGCCCTGATCGAGCACGAGTACGACGGGCGTGCCCTGCGGCTCGACCACGTGATCGCCGAGGAGCTCGCGTTCACCCGCTACCACATCACCTACCGCAGCGGTGACCTGCGGATCGGCGGCGTGATGAACGTGCCGACCCGGCCGGGGAGGCATCCGGTGCTGGTGCTCGCGCACGGCTACCTGGAGCCCGCCGACTACCGGAACGGCGCCGGCCTGGTCCGCGAGCAGGCCTACCTGGCCACCAACGGGTTCGTGGTGCTGCACCCGGACTACCGGAACTACGGTGACTCCGACCGCGAGCAAGCAGAGCGCGTCGCCGCTCCGCTCGGCTACCCGGAGGACGTCGTGAACGCCGTCCGTGCGCTGCGGAAGGCCGACCTCCCGTTCGCGGACACCAGCCGGATCGGGCTGTTCGGACGATCGATGGGCGGCGGTGTCGCGCTGGACGCCCTGGTGGCGCGGCCGGACCTGGTCGACGCCGCGGTGCTCTACTCGCCGGTGAGCTCGCTGGCCGCCGACAACTTCGACCGCTGGGTCCGCGGCAACGACCTGCACCGCGACCTGGAGAAGCGGGTCGTCGACACCTACGGCAGTCCCGAGGACAACCCGGGCTTCTGGCGCCGGGCCAGCGCGCGCAACTACCTCGACCGGGTCGACGTGCCGGTCCAGATCCACCACGGCACCGCGGACCCGATCTGCCCGGTGCGATGGAGCGAGGCCACCGCGGCGGCGCTGCGAGACGCAGGCAAGGACGTGCGGCTGTTCGAATACCCGGGACAACTACACCGCTTCGACTCGGCGTGGCCGGCGCTGATGCGCCGCACCGTCGAGTTCTTCCGCACCCGCCTCTGACCGCAGCGCCCCCTCGACAGTGGGCACGTCGTAGTCGGCACGGTGACCGGAGCGCGCGGCGCGGGCGTGTTCGTCCTGGACATCGGGCGCTGACGCTTTATGTGGGCCGGTCACATGGAACCGGTGCGGCGGTGGTGCGAAGAATGAGCGACATGCGCCTTTCACCGTCGAAGAACTTCCGGTTCGCTGCCCCGGTCGCAGGGGTCGCCCTGCTGCTCGCGACGACCGCCCTGTCCGTCGTACCGGCCGAAGCGAAGCTGAACTCCGCGCCCGGGCACTGTGCCAAGCAGCAGAAGATCGACGTCCCCGGTGCGGAGGTGCAGAAGACCGCGTGCCTCGACGACCTCACCACCGCGGGCACGGTGGCGTCCGGGCACACCAACCAGGCCGACTGGAACGGGTTGCACGCCACCGGGACCAGGAACCCGACCGGCGTGCCCGGTGTCCAGGTGGACGGCTACTTCCCGGACGACTCGACGTCGAACACCAACAACGGCTGGAACCACGACTCCCAGTTCGTGATCCGGCTGCCCGACGACTGGAACGGCGGGCTCGTGGTCAGCGGCGCACCGGGCGTGCGGGCGCAGTACGCGAACGACTTCATCATCAGCGACTACGTGCTCAGCAAGGGGTTCGCGTTCGCGTCGACCGACAAGGGCAACGTCGGCGCGAAGTTCTACGACGACGGCTCCGAGCCCGGCGGGTCGGTCGCCGAGTGGCACCGGCGGGTCACCGAGCTGACCCTGGCCACCAAGCGGGTCGTCCGGCAGCGCTACCACCACCGCCCGGCACGGACCTACATGTTCGGCATCTCCAACGGCGGCTACCTCACCCGTTGGCAGCTGGAGAACAACCCGGAGCTGTACGACGGTGGCGTGGACTGGGAGGGCACGCTGATGCGAGCGGACGGCCCGAACCTGTTCACCTACCTGCCGACCGCGCTGAAGCACTACCCCGACTACGCCGCGACCGGTGACCAGGGCGCGCACGACGCGATGATCGATGCCGGCTTCGCCGAGGGCTCGGAGTTCCTGTGGCCGTTCCACTACAGCTACTACTGGGACCTGACACAGCGGATCTACCGGGAGGAGTTCGACCCCGGTTTCGACGGTGCCCTGGATGCCGGGATCCCCTTCTGCGCAAGCGGAACGCCGCACTGCGACGCCGACTACGACTACGGGTCCCGGCCCGAGGCGGTGAAGGACGCGGTCCGGTCGGTCGAGCTGACCGGGGACATCGGGAAACCGATGCTGACCGTGCAGGGCTCACTGGACACGCTGCTCCCCGCGGCGACCGACTCCGACGTGTACGACGAGCTGGTGGACGCCGCCGGTGCGGGGGCGCTGCACCGCTACTACATGGTCGAGGACGGCACACACACCGACGGGCTCTACTCGCTCTACCCGGACCGGTTGCGACCGCTGCTGCCGTGCGCGCGCTCGGCCTTCGACGCGCTGACCTCCTGGGTCGAGTCCGGGCAGGCGCCCCCGGCCGACGGGTTCTACCCCCGGCCCTCGCGCGGGGACCTGGTGAACACCTGCGCCTTGTAGCGCGGAGATGGCAGCATGCAGGCAGCAGGCCATGTCCCGTGGTCGGCGCGCTTCGAGCTGTGGAGGTGGGTCACCGTGCCGGAAGCCCGGGTCACCGGCGGACACGTCGAACGCGACGAGGAGGTGCTCACCCCGGAGGCGCTCGCGTTCGTCGCCGAGCTGAACCAGCGGTTCCGCGACACCCGTGACGAGCTGCTCGAGCGTCGCGCGACCCGCCGGACCGAGGTCGCCCGCACGCACCGGCTGGACTTCCTGCCGGAGACCGCCGACGTGCGTGCCGGCTCGTGGCGTGTCGCCGAAGCACCGGAGGACCTGCGGGACCGGCGGGTGGAGATGACCGGCCCCACCGAGCGGAAGATGACGATCAACGCGCTGAACTCCGGCGCCCGGGTGTGGCTGGCCGACCTCGAGGACGCGAACACGCCGCACTGGGCGAACGTGGTCGGCGGCCAGGTGAATCTCCTCGACGCCGTCCGGGAGACGATCGGCTACACCTCGCCGGAGGGCAAGACCTACGCGCTTCGGACCGACCGGCGGCTGGCCACGATCGTGGTGCGACCGCGTGGCTGGCACCTCGACGAACGGCACCTGCTGGTCGACGGGCGGCCGGCGGTCGGTGCACTGGTTGACTTCGGGCTCTACTTCTTCCACAACGCCGCCGAGCTGCTCGCGCGCGGCAGCGGACCGTACTTCTACCTGCCGAAGATGGAGAGCCATCTCGAGGCGCGGCTCTGGGACCAGGTGTTCACCTTCGCCGAGGACCGGCTCGGCATCGCGCACGGCACGGTCCGCGCCACCGTCCTGATCGAGACGATTCCGGCCGCGTTCGAGATGGACGAGATCCTCTACGAGCTGCGTGAGCACGCCTCCGGCCTCAACGCCGGCCGGTGGGACTACCTGTTCAGCATGATCAAGTACTTCCGCGACTCCGGGCCCGACTTCGTGCTCCCGGACCGGGCGTCGGTGGCGATGACCGCGCCGTTCATGCGCGCCTACACCGAGCTGCTCGTGCAGACCTGTCACCGCCGCGGCGCGTTCGCGATGGGCGGGATGGCGGCGTTCATCCCGAGCCGCCGCGATCCCGAGGTCAACGAGCGGGCCTTCGCCAAGGTCCGTGAGGACAAGGAGCGGGAGGCCGGTGACGGGTTCGACGGCTCCTGGGTCGCGCACCCGGATCTGGTGCCGCTGTGCCAGGAGGCCTTCGACGCGGTGCTCGGTGACCGGCCGAACCAGCTCGACCGGCAGCGCGACGAGGTCTCCGTGCGCGCCGAGGACCTGCTCGACGTCGCCTCGACGCCCGGCGCGGTAACCGAGGCGGGCCTGCGGAACAACGTCAGCGTCGCCGTGCAGTACCTCGAGGCGTGGCTGCGCGGCAACGGAGCGGTCGGCATCAACAACCTGATGGAGGACGCCGCGACCGCAGAGATCTCGCGGTCCCAGATCTGGCAGTGGGTGCGCAACGAGGTCATCCTCGACACCGGCGAGAAGGTGACACCGGATCTTGTCCGCGCGATCCTCGACGAGGAGACCGGAGCGATGCGGGACGCTGTCGGTGCGGAGGCCTTCGAGACCGGCCGGTTCGACGACGCACGGCGGTTGTTCGCGCAGGTGGCACTCGCCGAGGAGTACGACGACTTCCTCACCGTGCCGGCCTATGACCTGGTCGTGGCCACCGAGTGAACGCTGCCGCGTCCGTGACTGACCCGACGACCTGGAGGATCTGCGAATGGTGTACCTGATGACCAACGGCGAGGGGATGCGCGGCGGACGGCTGCACGACAACATCGCCGCCCACCCGTTCGTCGGCGAGCGTCGGACCGCGGCGAAGTACCGGTTCTTCTCGGTGCGCGACGAGTTCCCCGGCATCCTGCCCGTGGGTCAGGGCGGGGGACAGGTCCGCGGTGAGCTGTTCGACGTACCCCTGGAGGTGATCCGCGACAAGTTCCTGCCCGCGGAGCCGCCGGAGCTCGAGCTCGGGGTGATCGAGCTCGAGGACGGGACCGCGACGCTTTCGATGGTGCTGCGGGACGCGGAGCGTGATCGGCACACCGATATCACCGAGCACGGCGGCTGGCGGGCGTACCGCGCGTCGTTGGACTGAGCATGCTGGACGTGGTGCTGCGCGCGAGGCGTGCGGTGTACGACGGACGTGAGGACTCGTGCTGCGTCGGGGTCGCCGACGGCATGATCGTCGCCGTCGAGCCGTACACGTCGCGGATCCAGGGCCGGGAGACGGTGACCTTGGGTGAGGACGTGGTGCTGCTGCCCGGGCTGGTCGACTCGCACGTGCACGTCAACGACCCCGGCCGTGCGGAGTGGGAGGGCTTTGAGCACGCCACCCGAGCCGCCGCGGCCGGCGGAGTGACCACGATCGTCGACATGCCGCTCAACAGCGTCCCGGCCACTGTCGACGTCGCAGCCTTGCGCGCGAAGACCGACGTCGGGCAGGGCAATTGCTACGTCGACGTGGCGTTCTGGGGCGGCGCCGTCCCGGGCAACGGAGCCGACCTGTTTTCGTTGCACGAGGCGGGGGTGCGTGGCTTCAAGTGCTTCCTGGTCGACTCCGGCGTCGAGGAGTTCCCGGCGCTCGACGAACGGCAGCTCGGTGAGGCGATGGCGAGAGTGGCCTCCTTCGGCGGGCTGCTGCTGGTCCATGCCGAGGACCCGGACGCGGTGACGCCGGCACCGGCCGGGACGAGCTACCAGGGCTTCCTCGACTCGCGCCCGGATGCCGCTGAAGTGTCCGCGATCGAGACCGTGGTCGACTGTGCGCGCCGGACCGGCTGCCGGGTGCACGTCGTGCACCTGTCCAGCGCCCTGTCCCTGCCCGTGCTGCGCGCGGCGCGCGCGGAAGGACTGCCGATCACCGCGGAGACCTGCCCGCACTACCTGACGCTGGCGGCCGAACACATCGCGGCCCGGGCCACCGCCTTCAAGTGCTGCCCGCCGATCCGTGACGAGCAGAACCGGCTCGGGCTCTGGGAAGGGCTCGCGGACCGGACCATCGACATGGTGGTCTCGGACCACTCGCCGTGCACCGCCGAGCTGAAGTGCCTCGACACCGGCCGCTTCGACCAAGCCTGGGGCGGGATCAGCTCCCTGCAGCTCAGCCTGCCCGTGCTGTGGACCGAGGCGCGCGAGCGTGGACACGGGCTCGTGGAGATGGCGCGGTGGATGTCAGGTGCCCCAGCGGCGCGCGCCGGGCTGGGTCGCAAGGGCCGGATCGACCTGGGTGCCGACGCGGACTTCTGCGTGCTGGCGCCCGACGAGGGCTTCGTCGTCGACCCCGCCCGCCTGCAGCATCGGCACCCGGTCACTCCCTATGCCGGCCTCCGGCTGCACGGCGTCGTCCGGGAGACCTGGCTCGCCGGCAGCCGGATAGACGCGGCCGCTCCGCCGCGCGGGCGGCTGCTGACCCGAGGAGGCTCATGACGGGGGAGCCGCGGGTGAGGACTGCGCTGGTCACCGGGGTCGGCCGGGAGGGCGGGATCGGAGCCGCCATCGCACGCCGCCTGGCTCGCGACGGCTGGAACCTGGCGTTGAGCCACTGGTCGCCGTACGACGAGCGGGTGGGACTCCCGCACGGGAGCGACGACGCCGAGAGGCTCGCCGATGACCTGCGGCGGACCGGTGTCGAGGTCGTGCTGGTGTCCGGTGACCTCGCGGAGGACGCGGAGCCCGCGAGGCTGTTCGCCGCGGCGCGGGCGGCGCTGGGGGAGGTGTCCGGGTTGGTGCTCTCCCACTGCGAGTCGGTCAACTCCGGGCTGCTCGAGGCCACGCCGGAGAGCTTCGACCGGCACTTCAGGGTCAACACCCGGGCCTCGTGGCTGCTGATCCGTGAGCTCGCCGGACAGGTCACCGGGCCGGGTGGGCGGATCGTGGCGATGACCAGCGACGCCGTGGTGAACAACGTGCCCTACGGCGTCAGCAAGGCCGGGCTCGACCGCCTTGTCGTCGCGGCGGCGCACGAGCTCGGTCACCTCGGGATCACCGCGAACGCCATCAACCCCGGGCCCACCGACAACGGGTGGATGGACGACGCGACGCGGGCAGCGCTGGTCGAGGCACAGCCGAACGGCCGGATCGGATCCCCGGAGGATGCCGCGAACCTTGTCGCGTTCCTGCTCTCCGACGAGGGCGGCTGGATCAACGGTCAGGTGTTGCACAGCGACGGTGGGTTCTCCAGCCGCTGAGCTCGACCACCGCTCAGTTCGACTCCCGGCTCCCGTCCTCCAGGGCATCGAGGTCTCGCTCGGCGAACTGCCGATGGTGCCACTCCTCGTTGAGGACGATGAGCAGGCACTCCCGCAGCGGGAAGCTCTCCGGCGGTGGCCAGCCGTCACCCTCGACCGGCGTGGTGTCGCCCGTGAGGGACGCCTCGGTCAGGCCGTCGACGACCGTGCGCACGGACGTCATCCGGTCGCGGCGCAGCACCAGGACCTCGTCGAGTGAGGGACGCACCTCCCGGTCTCGCGGGATCCCTGGGGTGTCCGGCATCTCGTCCCAGGGCAGGTCGAGCGGGTCCCACGGCGAGGGGTCGCCGAGAATGGCCCGCCGTACCCACGCGTCGGTGGCGAACACCAAGCGACGCAGGGTCTCGATGAACGACCATTCGCCGTCCACCGACTCGTGCAGCAGCGCGGGGGCGAGGCCGCGAGCCCGCGCGACCGTGCCGTCCCAGAGCCGCTCCACGATGTCCCATGCCTCCCGGAAGCCGGCGGGATCGGTGGGGCGCATCTTGGCCGGTCGGGGTGACGCCGGTCAAGCTCCGCGGTGACCAGCGGTGCCACGTCGACCCCGTTGATCGCTTGCGGTGAACTCAGTTATGCGCGGGACCATAGCAACGCCCGCCGACGGGCGACCCGGACTCACGTTGACATGCCGACTTGAGCGCGTTCACCTTGTCGCACACCGACAGGCAGATTCTGGGGCTGTGGCCGCCGGCTGAGCGTGGAGGACGGGTCGTGTGTGCCGACCTGCCTGTGCGTTGAACGTCTCGGGTGTCAGAGCCGTCTCGTGGTGAACAGGGTGGTCCCATAGACCGCGTCCACCTCCTTCCGCTCGGTCTCGGTGAACCCGACCTTGGCCAACACCCGGCGAGAAGCGGTGTTCCACTCCCAGACCGTGGCCCAGAGACGTTCGTACCCGGACGATCTCGCCCAGTCCAGAACCGCCAACGAGGCCTCGGTCGCGTATCCCTGACGCCAGACCCGGCGCAGGAGCTCGAACGCCAGTTCCGGTTCCCCTTCGGTCGCTCGTCCGCTGTCGATCAGCCCGCAGTAGCCGATGACGTCACGAGCGGTCTTCCGCTCGACCGCCAGCAACCCGATCGACGATGGCCGGTTGGTGCGGATCGCCTCCTCGAGGTCCACGACCGTGGGGTGCCCATCCGCGTCGATTCGGCGGTGCGGCGGCACTCGCGGATCACGTTCGGTCCACAGCTCACGCTGGACGGCAGCCTCGGCTGCCCGCCAAGGTCTGAGCAGCAGGCGACCCGTCTCGAGCACGACCTCGCGGCCCGGAGTCGCTCCAGCTGCCATGCCAGCAACCTTCTCACGGGCGACCGCAGTGAAACGCCCGTGCTTCGTGATGCTCGTGGTGCTCCGCGTCGACAGGGACGAGACGCAGATCGATCTGAGAGTGACCGTCGTGCGTCCACAAAATGGGTGTACGGCGCGGGTCATCATGGGTGAGGCTGCGTCAATGACAAGCAGCGACCTTTGGGATGCAGAGACGGCTGAGCGTTACGACGAGACATCGGCGTTCATGTTCGCACC
>DASSBE010000119.1:0-6839 GCA_035699065.1 Nocardioidaceae bacterium | reverse complement strand
TGGCGATGGCCGCGAAGCTGCGGGGCTACCGGCTGGTGTGCGTGATGCCCGAGAACACCTCCCAGGAGCGGCGGCAGCTGCTGACGATGTGGGGTGCGGAGATCGTGTCCTCGCCCGCGGCAGGGGGGTCCAACGAGGCGGTGCGGGTCGCCAAGGGGCTTGCCGCCGAGCACCCGGACTGGGTGATGCTCTACCAGTACGGCAACCCCGCGAACGCGCTCGCGCACTACGACGGGACCGGCCCGGAGATCCTCGCCGACCTGCCCGGGGTCACCCATTTCGTGGCCGGGCTGGGAACCACCGGGACCCTGATGGGTGCGGGCCGCTTCTTCCGCGAGCACGCCCCGCACGTCCGGGTCGTGGCGGCCGAGCCGCGTTACGGCGAGCTGGTCTACGGGCTGCGGAACCTCGACGAAGGGTTCGTGCCCGAGCTGTACGACGCCGCGCTGATCGACTCGCGGTTCTCGGTGGGGCCGCGCGACGCCGTACGCCGGGTCCGCGAGCTGCTGGAGGCCGAAGGCATCTTCGCGGGGATCTCGACCGGCGCGATCCTGCATGCCGCGCTGGGCCAGGCCGCGAAGTCGGTCAAGGCCGGGGAGCGCGCCGACATCGCCTTCGTGGTCGCCGACGGCGGATGGAAGTATCTGTCCACCGGTGCCTACGAGGGCACCGTCGACGACGCCGAGGAGCGGCTCGAGGGCCAGCTCTGGGCCTGAGGCCCGAGGGAGGGCGCGCAGCACATGGTCTACCGCATCGTGCGGCTGGTCCTCGCGACCCTGTTCCGCGTGGTCTACCGGCCCACCGTCGAGGGCGTGGAGAACGTCCCGCGAACCGGGGCACTGATCCTGGCGAGCAACCACCTGTCCTTCGTGGACAGCATGGTGATCCCGATGGTGGTCCCACGCCGGGTGGCGTTCCTGGCGAAGAGCGACTACTTCACGGGAACCGGCCTCAAGGGCACCCTCAGCCGCTGGTGGTTCAACGGCTTCGGGATGATCCCGGTCGACCGGGACGACCACCGCTCCGCACAGATCTCCCTGGACCTCGCGCTGTCGGTGCTGTCCCGGGGCGAGGCGTTCGGCATCTATCCCGAAGGGACCCGTTCGCGTGACGGCCGGCTCTACCGGGGCCGGACCGGGGTGGCGTGGCTCGCGCTGCGTGCGGGCGCGCCCGTCGTACCCGTGGCGCTCTCGGGCACCGAGCGGTTGCAACCGGTCGGGTCCCGGTTCCCGCGGCGGGCGAAGGTGTCGGTGCGGTTCGGGCCGCCGCTGGACTTCGCCGGCCGGTCCGCAGCGGCGTCCGCGGGCAGGGCCCGCCGGGAGGTGACCGACGAGGTGATGACCGCGATCCACGCCCTGTCCGGCCAGGAGCTGGCGGGTGTCTACAACGAGCGACCGGCGGACTAGCCGGCCGGCACGGGTTAGGCTGGGCGCGCCAGCAGTCCGAGCGCGAGGAGCGCAGTGCGCGAGATCGTCGTATTCAGTGGCAGTGCTCATCGCGCACTCGCCAGGTCCATCTGTTCGTCGCTGGGAGTGAAGCTCTCCTCGGTGGAGATCGTGCGCTTCAGCAACGACTGCCTCCAGGCGCAGCTCCAGGCCAACTGCCGGCAGCGTGACGTCTACATCATCCAGCCGCTGGTGCCGCCGACGCAGGAGCACCTGATGGAGCTGCTGCTGATGGTCGATGCCGCGAAGGGCGCCTCGGCCCAGCAGATCACCGCCGTGATCCCGCACTACGCCTACGCCCGCTCGGACAAGAAGGACGCCTCGCGGATCTCGCTCGGCGGGCGCCTCGTGGCCGACCTGCTCTCGACCGCGGGGGTGCACCGGGTGCTGACGATGACGTTGCACGCGCCGCAGGTGCACGGGTTCTTCTCCGTCCCGGTCGACCACCTCACCGCGCTCGGTGTGCTCGCCGAGCACTACCGCGACCAGGACCTTGCCGACACCGTCGTGGTCTCACCGGACCTGGGCAACGCGAAGACCGCCACCCAGTTCGCCCGGCTGCTCGGCCTCCCGGTCGCCGCCGGCAGCAAGCAGCGTCTCGCCGACGACACCGTGGTGATCGACGCGATCGTCGGTGACGTGGAGGGCAAGCGGGCGATCGTGCTCGACGACGAGATCGCCACCGGCGGGTCGATCGTGGAGCTGCTCGACAAGCTCCGGGAGCGCGGCTGCCGGGAGGCGTCGATCGCCTGCACCCACGGACTGTTCGTCGGCAAGGCGGTGGACCGGCTGCGCGGGCACCCGATGATCAGCGAGGTGGTCACCACCGACACCGTCCCGGCACCTGCCGGCTGGCCCGAGCTGCGGGTCCGGTCCGTCTCCGAGCTGTTCGCCGAGGCGATCTCGCGGGTGCACGCCGGTGAGTCGGTCAGCAGCCTCTTCGACGGGGTCGACCCCGCGCACGGCCCGCCGCATCCGAAGCTGCCCTTCGACGAGGAGCTGTTTGACGAGGCGCCGGCGACCTGACCGGCGACCTGACCGGCGACGTGACCGGCGTCGCAGCGTGATGTCGGTCGCGTAAGCGGCGGAGAACGGCTCCGGTGCCATTAGCCTGTTCAGGTGGCGGACGCACCTATCGGCATCTTCGACTCAGGCTTCGGTGGACTCACCGTGGCCCGGGCGGTGATCGACCAGCTTCCGCACGAGCCGGTGCTCTACCTCGGTGACACCGCCCGGCAGCCCTACGGCCCCAAGCCGATCGGCGAGGTGCGCGAGTACGCCCTCGAGTGCCTCGACCACCTCGTGGACCAGGGGGTGAAGGTGCTCGTGATCGCGTGCAACAGCGCCAGCGCCGCCGTGCTGCGGGACGCGCGGGAACGCTACCCGGTGCCCGTGGTCGAGGTGATCCTGCCGGCCACCAGGAGAGCTGTCGCCGCCAGCCGCACCGGCCGGATCGGCGTGATCTGCACCCGCGCCACCGCCGAGTCGATGGCCTACGACGATGCGTTCGCCGCCGCGCCGCACGTCACCTTGCACACCCGGGCCTGCCCGCGGTTCGTGGAGTTCGTCGAGGCCGGCATCACCAGCGGCCCCGAGCTGGTCCACACCGCGCACGAGTACCTCGACCCGTTGACCTCCGCCGGCATCGACACGCTGATCCTCGGCTGCACCCACTACCCGCTGCTGACCGGCGTGGTCTCGTTGGTGATGGGCGACCAGGTCACCCTCGTCTCCAGCGCCGAGGAGACCGCCAAGGACGTCTACAAGCTGCTCGTCCGGCTCGGCCTCGAACGCGACACAGCGCTGGCACCACCGCAGCACCGGTTCCTCACCACCGGGCAGCCCGAGGAGTTCGAGAGCATCGGCCGTCGGTTCCTCGGCCCCGAGATGGAGTCGGTCCACCAGTTCGCGTGGGTCCGCGCATGACCGCCACCGCGATGAAGCTGACGGTCATCGGCTGCTCGGGCTCCTTCCCCGGGCCGGACTCGTCGGCCAGTGCCTACCTCGTCGAGGCCGTGCACGAGGGGCGGACGTGGCGGATCCTGCTCGACCTCGGCAGCGGCGCGCTGGGCACGCTGCAGCGGTACGCCGACCCGCTCGCGCTGGACGCGGTGTTCCTGAGCCACCTGCATCCGGACCACTGCTTCGACATGAGCGGCTACTACGTGATGCGCAAGTACCACCCCGACGGTGCCGCACCGCGGATCCCGGTCCACGGCCCGAAGGGGACCGCGAAGCGGCTCGCCCAGGCCTACGGCCTCCCCGAGAAACCCGGTATGAACGACGAGTTCGACTTCTGTGAGTACGACGGGCAACCGGTCGCCGTCGGCCCGTTCCAGGTGAGCAGCACCCGGGTCGAGCACCCCGTCACGGCGTACGCCCTCCGCGTCGCGCACGGCGACACGAGTCTGGTCTACTCCGGGGACACCGGACCGTGCGACGCGCTGGTCACGCTGGCGAAGGGCAGTGAGCTGCTGCTGGCCGAGTCGAGCTTCGTCGAGGGGCACGACAACCCCGGCGGTCTGCACCTGACCGGCAAGCAGGCCGGCGAGGCAGCGGCCCGGGCGGGGGTGTCCACCCTGGTGCTGACCCACATCCCGCCGTGGCACGACAGGCAGGCCGCGGTCGAGGAGGCGCGTCCGGCGTACGACGGGCGGATCGAGCTGGCACACACCGGCGCGACGTACACGGTGTGAACCGGGCGGCCCCCTCCACCGCACCGGTCGATAGGCTCGGGGAATGACCAGAGCAGACGGCCGCGCCCACGACGAACTCCGCCCGATCAAGATCACCCGCAACTGGCTGGACCACGCCGCGGGGTCGGTGCTGGTCGAGTTCGGCGGCACCCGCGTGCTGTGTGCGGCTTCGGCGACCGAGGGCGTGCCGCGCTGGCGGAAGGGCTCCGGCCTCGGTTGGGTGACCGCGGAGTACGCCATGCTGCCCGCCTCCACGAACACCCGCTCGGACCGCGAGTCGGTCAAGGGCAGGATCGGTGGCCGCACCCACGAGATCTCCCGGCTGATCGGCCGCTCGCTGCGTGCGGTGGTCGACTACAAGGCGCTCGGGGAGAACACGATCGTGCTCGACTGCGACGTGCTCCAGGCCGACGGCGGCACGCGGACCGCTGCGATCACCGGCGCCTACGTCGCACTCGCCGACGCGTGCACGCACCTGGGCGCGAGGAGCGCGCTCGCGGGCGACCCGCTGCTCGGCTCGGTCGCGGCGGTCTCGGTCGGCATCATCGACGGTGAGCCGCGGCTCGACCTGCCTTACGAGGAGGACGTCCGCGCGGAGACGGACATGAACGTGGTGATGACCGGCGACGGGAAGTTCATCGAGGTGCAGGGCACCGCCGAGCAGCAGCCGTTCGACCGGGCGCTGCTCGACAGCCTGCTCGGTCTCGCAGAGAAGGGGTGCGCGGACCTGACGAAGCTCCAGCAGGACGCGCTGTCCGTTGGTTGAGCCTGTCGGGGCCCGGGTGTTCCTGGCCTCGCGCAACGCGAAGAAGCTCGTGGAGATGCGGCGGATCCTGGAGCCGTTCGTGCCTGGCATCGAGGTCCTCGGTCTCGACGACGTCGACGAGTACGACGAACCGGCGGAGACCGAGCCCACGTTCGAGGGCAACGCGCTGATCAAGGCACACGCCGGCGTGCTGGGCACCGGGCTGCCCTCGCTGGCCGACGACAGCGGGCTGTGCGTCGACGCCCTGAACGGGATGCCTGGGGTCCTCTCCGCGCGGTGGAGCGGCACCGCCAAGGACGACCGGGCGAACAACGAGCTGCTCCTGGCCCAGCTGACCGACGTGCCCGACGAGCGTCGCGGCGCGGCGTTCCGGTGCGCGGTGGCGTTCGCCTACCCGGTCGGTGCCGGTGGTGTCACCGAGCGTGTGGTGCACGGTGACATGCCCGGACGCGTGATCCGGGAGATGCGGGGCAGCGGCGGCTTCGGCTACGACGTGCTGTTCGTCGCAGACGGGCACGACGTCACGTCGGCGGAGCTGCCGGCCGACGAGAAGGACGCGATCTCGCACCGCGGCAAGGCGCTGCGGGAGATCGCCCCGGTGGTGGCCGACGTGCTGTCCGGCCTCTGATCTGAGCGGGTGTCCTCGCGCCCTGGCGGCGCCGGGCACTAGTCGATGCCCTGGCCGATGAAAGCCTGGAACCGGGTGTGGATCTCCTGGTCGCCGGAACGCTCGAGAGGGCCCATCGTCGGGCGGCTCCACAACCAGCAGTCGAGGTCGGCCGCGGCGCCGACGACGGTCGCGGCCGCCTGAGCTCCGGAGTCGCTCTCGGCGACCATGATGTCGGGCTCGTCGTGTGACGTGCCGTCCGGGTCGGTGCCGGTGAACCGGCCCATCGTGACGAGCCAGGAGTCACCGGTGTCCTCGGCGTGGAGCCGCAACGTCGCGGCCGGCTCCGGCTCGGTGTGGCCCCACTCGGGGACCCCGGCGAACATGACCCGCAGCGTCTCGTCGACCCCGTCGGTGCACAGCGCCGGATCCATCGTGCTGCGCTCGACGCCCGCGGTCAGCTCGGCGTCCAGCCGGTGGATCAGCGCCTCGTGTGCCTGCCGGCGCAGGATGAACCCCGCGGTCTGCTCCGGGGCCCAGGTCCAGCGCGCCGCCTCGGGCTCGGTCTCCGCGAGCGCCGTGACCAGGGCGGCGGACGAGGAGCCGAGGAACTCGAGCAGCCCGGCCCGGTCCGCCGGGCGCTCCGGGTCGTCGAGGGTCGCCGGATCCATCACCGCCTCCCGAACGATGGTCGCCCAGAACCACTGGACCTCCCCGAGGTGCCACAGCAGGTCGTCCGTGCGCCAGTCGGGGCAGGTCGGCACCTGCGCGTCGGGGGGAGCATCACGGAGCACGTCGATGAACCGGGCGGACTCGTCGCGGATATGGGTGAGGAAGTTCAGGTTGTCTGTCATCCGGGCAAGCCAAGCACGTGCCTCCGAACATTGGCCATGCCTTTTCGGCGCGACACCGATGTTCGCTTGTCCGCAGCTAGACGCTGACCCCGATCTTGCCGTGCGTGTGCCCCTGCTCGGGTGCGTCGTCGAGGACGTTCGCAACTACCGGGTCGAGCACGGCGTCGACGGGCGCGGAGAGCTGCTCGCTGACCGGTCCTTCGTGGTAGTCGATCACTTCCGTCACGCCGAGCTCGCGAGCGCCTCATGGTGGAGTGCGCTGGCCGTGCCCACGATCTCCGCCCCTCGCGCCATCGCGATCTGGACTGTGAACTGGCCGATCCCACCGGCCGCCGCATGCACGAGCACCCGCTCGCCGTGCTGCACATCGAGCGCCTCGACCAAGCGCTGGTACGCGGTAAGCCCGGCGAGCGGCACGGCTGTCGCCTGCGGCGTACGACATCGAGGGGGTTTCCTGGCTACGGTGCGTTC
>DASSBE010000118.1:0-3544 GCA_035699065.1 Nocardioidaceae bacterium | reverse complement strand
GGCAGGAAGACGTTCCAGCTGATGGTGATGCCGAAGATGTGCGTCTCCCAGCCGGGCATGATGCGCAGCAGGCCCTCGGCGATGCCCATGTACCAGTCGGGCTGGGACCCTGCGGTCACCTCGGAGGGGTTGTAGGCGCCGTAGCGCCACACCGGGTTGATCGTCATCAGGCCACCCATGAGGGCGGTGACGCCGAAGACGATGAAGAAGAACCCACCAGCCTTGGCGGCGTACACCGGCATCATCGGGAAGCCGACGACGTTCTGCTCGGTGCGGCCGGGACCGGGCCACTGGGTGTGCTTGTGGTAGACGAGCAGCAGCATGTGCGCGGAGATGAGCGCGATCAGCAGGCCCGGGATGAGCAGCACGTGGGCGATGTAGAGCCGCGGGATGATCACGTCGCCGGGGAACTCGCCACCGAACATGAAGAACGACATGTAGGAGCCGAGCACCGGAGTGGCCTTCACCAGGCCGTCGGCGATCCGCAGGCCGGTGCCGGAGAGCAGGTCGTCGGGCAGCGAGTAGCCCGCGAAGCCCTCCAGGATGCCCAGGAGCAGCAGCAGCCCACCGACGATCCAGTTGAGCTCACGCGGCTTGCGGAACGCGCCGGTGAGGAAGATGCGCATCAGGTGCACCAGCATCGCCGCGATGAAGAGCATCGCCGCCCAGTGGTGCATCTGCCGCATCAGCAGGCCGGCACGTACGTCGAAGCTGATGTGCAGCGTGGAGGCGTAGGCCTCGGACATGTGCAGGCCGCGGAGCTGGTCGTAGGACCCGTTGTAGACGACCTCGCCCATGCTGGGCTTGAACCACAGCGTCAGGAACACGCCGGTGAGGAGCAGGATCACGAAGCTCCACAGCGCGATCTCGCCCAGCATGAACGACCAGTGGTCGGGGAAGACCTTGCGGATCTGCTTCTTGGTGGCGCCGGCCAGGCCCAGGCGGTCGTCCGCCCAGGTGCCGACCGCGGCGGCCGGATTGGACTTGCTGGCCTGAGCCGGCTTGGTCCCGTTGGATGTCACAGCACTCATGGATCAGGTCACCCACGTTCCCAGAAGCTTGGCCCGACGGGCTCGGTGAAGTCGCTGCGGGCCACGAGGTAGCCGTTCTCGTCCTCGCGGATCGGCAGCTGTGGCAGGTGCCGTGCGGCCGGCCCGAAGATGACCTTGCCGTTGTCGGCGAGGTCGAAGGTCGACTGGTGGCAGGGGCAGAGCAGGTGATGGGTCTGCTGCTCGTAGAGCGAGATCGGGCACCCCACGTGGGTGCAGATCTTGGAGAACGCCAGGACGCCCTCGACGTTCCAGTTCTCCCGGCCCTTCCAGGGGGTGATCTCGTTGGGGTTCATCTTGACGATGATGATCGCGGCCTTGGCCTTCTCCTGGAGGAGCTCGGTGCCTTCGTACTGCTCGACGACCTCCATCTGGCCATTCTCACCCTCGTGCTCCCAGTCGTGGAAGAAGACGTAGGGCTCGGCGTTGACCAGGTCGCCCACCTCGAGGTCGGCCGCCTTGATCTTGGTGCCGGAGACGTCGATGACCAGCGGCATGTCCCGCGCCCACACCGTGTGGTAGAGCTTGCGGCCGGGCAGCGGGCCCAGGTCGCGCAGCGCCACGATGGCGGGCAGCCCCAGGAACGCCAGCGCCCCGATCAGCGAGTTGCGCACCAGCGGGCGCCGGCCGATGCCGGAGTCCTCGACGCCCTGCATCAGCGCACCGACGGCTTCCTCGCGGTCGACCTCGGAGGAGGCGGCCGAGTGCCGGTACTCGACGATCTCGTGGTCGTTCATCAGCTTGCGCGACCAGTGGATCGCGCCGACGCCGATGCACAGCAGCCCCAGGCCCAGGCACAGGCCGAGTACGACGTTGGAGGCGCCCATCCCGAACAGGATGTCGGGGTTGTCCCCGATGTCGAGCACGAAGTAGAAGACGCAGAACAGCACCGCGAAGACGCAGGAGAGGCCGAACAGCGTGGCCACCTGGCGCTCGGCGCGCTTCTCCATCGCCGGGTCGACGTCGGTCGGACGCGGCTCGTGCGGCGGCAGGCCGGGGTTGGGAATCGGCTCGTTGTGGTCGTACACGTCGAGCTCGTGGGTCTCGCCCACCGGTTCGATCTCGTGGGTCACGCGTCCCCCTTCAGGTTGCGCTTGACGCGGGAGCCGTGCGAGGTGATCCAGATGCCGGCGCCGACCAGGGACGCGATGCCGACGAGCCAGACGAACATGCCCTCGGAGACGGGGCCCAGCGAACCGAGCGAGAACCCGCCGTAGCCGGGGGTCTGCTCGTTCTTCTTCAGGTAGGCGATGATGTCGCGCTTCTCCTTGGAGGTGATGTTGCCCTCGGAGAACACCGGCATCTGCTGCGGACCGGTCTCCATCGCCTCGAAGATGTGCCGCGGGGAGGTGCCGATCAGGCTCGGGGCGAACCGGCCGTGCGGGAGGGCGCCGCCGCTGCCGGCGAAGTTGTGGCAGGCGGTGCAGTTGGTGCGGAAGAACTCGCCGCCGCGCTGGACGTCACCCTTGGCCGGGTCGACCTGCTCGTCGGTGGGGATCTGCGGGCCCGGGGCCAGCGAGGCGACGAACGCGGCCAGCGCATCGATCTCGTCCTGGGTGTAGACCGGGCGCTTGCGCAGCGCCTGCGTGCCCGGCTGGGCCATCGGCATCCGGCCGGTGCCGACCTGGAAGTCGACCGCGGCGGCGCCGACGCCGACCAGGGAGGGGCCGTACTGGCCGCCGTTCTTGGTGGCGATGCCCTCGGCGTTGAGTCCGTGGCACGACGAGCAGCCCAGCTGGAACAGGGCCCGACCCTTCTCGATCTGGGTCTGGTCGGCGGCCTTCTCGGTCGCCTGCGCCGGTGCGAACACGGCGTACAGCCCACCGGTGGCCAGCAACCCGCTCAGCAGCAGCGCCGGCAGGGCGAGCCGGCTACGCCGCTTGGTCGAGAGCCGAGTGGAGATGAAGCGTTGCAGCATGTGCACAACAGTCCTTATCGGTTCGGTACGTCAGCCATGGGTGGGGTCACTGGATCAGGTAGATCGTCGCGAACAGACCGATCCACACGACGTCGACGAAGTGCCAGTAGTACGACACGACGATCGCGGTGACGGCCTGCTCATGGGTGAAGCGGCGGGCCACGAACGTCCGGCCCAGGACGAAGAGGAAGGCGATGAGGCCGCCGGTCACATGCAGACCGTGGAACCCGGTGGTCAGGTAGAACATCGTGCCGTAGGCCGAGTCCTGGATGGTGACCTCCTCCTGGACCAGCGCGGCGTACTCCACGGCCTAGCCGCCGATGAAGACCGCGCCCATCAGGTAGGTCAGCACGAACCACTCGCGCAGGCCCCACGCCTTGAACTGGAACAGCTTCCCGCTGCGCCCGACCTGGCCGCGCTCGGCGGCGAACACGCCGAGCTGGCAGGTCAGCGAGGAGAGCACCAGGATCGTGGTGTTGACCGCGGCGAAGGGCACGTTGAGCTTCTCGGTGTTGGCGGCCCAGAGATCCGGGCTGACCGCCCGGATCGTGAAGTACGACGCGAACAGCGCCGCGAA
>DASSBE010000117.1:0-7549 GCA_035699065.1 Nocardioidaceae bacterium | reverse complement strand
ATGAGCCGCATGGCCCGGCCCTCGCTCGACGACCCGCTGGCCCGGGCCGCGAGTGAGGGCATCGGCGGACCCGTCGGCGAGCACGCGGCGCCGCACCGGTGGTGGACCCCGGTGCGGGTGGTGCTCGCGGTGACCTGCCTGGCGTTCCTGCTCGGCATGGTGCAGAAGTCGCCCTGCGTGGCGGACAACTGGACCGGCGGGAACTCGCGCTACGCCCAGATGTGCTACTCCGACGTGCCCTACCTCTACACCGGCCGGGGTTTCGCGGAGCGGTCGATCCCGTTCAGCGACACCGGCGGCCGCTGGCAGGTGCTGGAGTACCCGGTCACGATCGGCTACTTCGCGTACGGCGCCACCCTGGTGACCCATGCCCTGTCCGGATGGCCCGACGTCGAGCCACGGCGCCGGCTGCCGGCCGGCCAGGTCTACGGGTCGCCGGGTGTCGCGAAGGAGAGCGGCCTCTACTTCGTGGTGACCGCGGTGCTGCTTGCCGGGTTCGCGCTGCTTGCCGGGTTCTTCCTGTCCGGCGCTCACCGGGGACGCCCCTGGGACGCGATGCTCTACGCCGCCGCACCCACGCTGGTCCTCGCCGGGCTGATCAACTGGGACCTGATCGCGGTCGCCATGGTCGCCGGCGCGATGTGGGCCTGGGCCCGGGGGAGGCCGGTGCTGGCCGGGGCCTTCGTCGGGGTCGGCGTCGCCACCAAGCTCTACCCCTTGTTCCTGCTCGGGGCGCTGCTGGTGGTGTGCCTGCGCAACCGGCGGATGCGAGCGTTCCTGCTCGCCACCGGTGCCGCTGCGGTGACCTGGCTGGTGGTCAACGCGCCGGTGCTGCTCTACGGCTTCGAGCAGTGGAAGGTGTTCTGGTCGTTCAACTCCGGACGCGGCGCGGACCTGGGCTCGTTGTGGCTGGTGTGGCAGCAGATGGGCCACACCGTGACCCCGCACCTGATCAACACCGTGTCGTGGGCGTTCTTCGTCGGCGTCTGCGTCGCCGTGTTCGCAGTCGGGATGCTCGCCCGTCGTACTCCTCGGATCGCGTCGCTGGCCTTCCTGCTGGTGGCGGGCTTCCTGCTGGTGAACAAGGTGTACTCGCCGCAGTACGTGCTCTGGCTCCTCCCGCTCGCCGTGCTCGCCCGGCCGCGGTGGCGCGACATCTTGATCTGGCAGGCCGGCGAGGTGTTCTACTTCGCCGCGGTCTGGCTCTACCTCGGGGAGTACACGGCACCCGGTGCGAGCGGGGCGCCGGACCGGTTCTACTGGACCGCGATCGTGGTGCGGGTGCTCGCGGAGGTGTACCTGATGGTGGTGGTCACCCGCGACATCGTCGTCCCGTGGCGCGACCCGGTGCGGGCCGACGGGCTGACGGACGACCCGATGCAGCCTGAGTGAAGCTGCCCGATGTGGGAACGTGGACGGCATGCGTGCACTGACCACCTTGCCTCTGACCGCGAACTCGCTCGAGGTGTCGGAGGTTCCTGATCCGACGCCCGGGGACGGTGAGCTGCTCGTCGACGGGATCGCCGTCGGCGTGTGCGGGACCGACAAGGAGATCGCACGCGGTGACTACGGCTGGCCGCCCCCCGGCAAGGAACGTCTGGTCCTCGGCCACGAGTCGCTCGGCCGGGTCCGCACCGCGCCGCCGGGAAGCGACTTCGCGCCCGGTGACCTGGTGGTCGGGGTGGTGCGCCGCCCCGACCCGGAGCCGTGCGGAGCATGCGCGCACGGCGAGTTCGACATGTGCCGCAACGGGAAGTACACCGAGCACGGGATCAAGGAGATCGACGGCTTCGCGAGCGAGCAGTGGACGTGCGAGGCCGACTACGCGGTGAAGCTGGACCCGCGGCTGGAGGACGTCGGGATGCTGATGGAGCCGACGACGGTCGTGGCCAAGGCCTGGGAGCAGGTGGAACGGATCGGCCGGCGTGCCTGGTTCGAGCCGCAGACCGCCGTGGTGACCGGTGCGGGCCCGATCGGGCTGCTGGCCGCGATGCTGGGCAGGCAGCGTGGCCTCGACGTGCATGTGCTCGACATCGTCACCGACGGGCCCAAGCCCGGGCTGGTCGAGGCGCTGGGTGCGTCCTACCACCACGACGGGCTGGAGGCGCTCGCCGACAAGGTCCGTCCCGACGTGGTGATCGAGGCGACCGGTGTGGGACAGCTCGTGTTCGGCGCGATGGCCGGGACGGCGTCGTACGGCATCGTCTGCCTGACCGGCGTCTCCTCCGGCGGCCGCACCATTCCCGTCGACGCCGGGGAGATGAACCGCGACATCGTCCTGGAGAACGACGCCGTGGTGGGCTCGGTGAACGCGAACCTGCGGCACTACGCGCAGGCCGCGGACGCCCTGAGCCGCGCGGACCTGGACTGGCTGGACCGGCTCGTCACCCGCCGAGTCCCGCTCGCACGGTTCGCCGAGGCGTTCGAGGCTCGTCCCGACGACGTGAAGACCGTGCTCACGCTCAGCTGATGTTCGTCTCGTCGAACGTGGTCGCGGTGTAGCGCACCCGGACCCCGACCTCCTGCCCGACCTCGGGCACGTGCGCGCCGCCGGGCAGGAACAGCATGGACGCCTGCATGTGCGGCGGCTCGGCGAACAGCCGTTGCTTGCCGTCGATGGTGTACGGCGAGCGCACGAACCCCGCCGCGTCGAGGCCGCCGCGCGCGATCGTGGAGGCCCGCTGCTTCAGGGTCGCCCCACCGGTCGGCGCCTCCAGCCCGATGCCGTGGGCGGTGCCGCCGGAGACGACCAGGATCGTGCCGGACTTCGGGGCGGTCCTGCCGCGGTAGCCGAACACGTCCCCGCGCTCGACCTGGTGGCAGTCGAGCACCGTGGCGCGGACACTGAGCGCGCCACGGTCGCCGAGCCACAGCTGGGTCCCGATCCGGGGCCGGAACTCGAAGTCGGGGTACGACGCACGCACCCGCCCGAGCTCCGCGTCGGTCAGATGGGACACGAACACCCGTCTCGTGGGCAGGCCCGCGGCCACGATGTCGGTCATCAGCCGCTCGACCTCCGGCTGGTGCGAGCCCTGCGGCATCGGCAGGTGGATCGCGACGCCCTCGACGGTGACGCCGGCGCCGCGGATCAGCCCGCCGCCGCGGACCCCCGGACGCGCCCTGGTGGAGATCAGCCCGGCCGCCTGCCGCAGCTCGCGGGCGCTGAGCCCGTGCCGGAGCATGGACGTCATCCGCTCGAGCAGGATCCGCGGCCGGTCTTCGCGCGCGGCCAGAAGCACCAGGTCCTCGAGCCGGCCGACGGTGTGGATCACGCGCTGGTCGTAGACCACGCGCCTCTCGAACGGACGCCACGGTGAGAGCACCATGACCGAGCCCTCGAACCGGGTCAACGCGTCCGCGACCTCGTCGTACGTGCCGACCGCAAGCGTCTCCACGCCGAGCCACGCGGCCTTGCGGGCCAGCCGGCCGATCCCGAAGCCGTAGCCGTTTCCCTTCGCGACGGGCACGATGCCGGGATGCGCGGAGAGGGTCTCCTTGAGATGCGCGCGCCATCGGTCCCCGTCGACGTGCAACGTGAGCCCCATGGCTACCTCCGGCTCATGTACACGGAGAACGCCTTGTAGATCAGGCCGTTGATCGGCAGGTCCCACTCCCCGGCGTACTCCACTGCTTCACCACCTGTACCCACCTTGAACTGGATCAACCCGACGTGCGAGTCGTCCGGATGGAGGGTCTCGGTGATGCCACGCAGGTCGTAGACGTCGGCGCCGGCCGCCAGCGAGTCCTGGATCATCGCCCACTGGGCGGCGTTCGAGCCACGGACGTCGCGCTTCTCGGTGGACGAGGCGCCGTAGGAGTACCAGGTGTGTCCGCCGACCCGGACCCAGATCGTGGCGGCCACCAGGTCACCCTCGTGCCGTGCGAGGTAGAGCCGGATCCGGTCCGGCTCCTCGGCGAGCAGGGTGCGGAACATGGTCTGGAAGTACCACAACGGCCGGGGGGTGAAGTGGTCGCGCTCCGCGGTGTGCCGGTACAGCTCCCAGAACTCGGGCAGGCCGGTGTCCAGCTCGTCGGCGGGCACGCGGGTGACCTCGACGCCGGCCTTGTCGGCCTTCTTGATGTTGCGGCGCCACTGCTGGTTCATGCCCTTGAGGACGTCTTCCTCCGTGCGGGCGGCGCCGGTGTCGTCCCGGAGCGGGATCTGGAAGTTGTACTGCGGCTGACCCGCGGCGAACCCGCCCTCGACGGACTGCGGCTGCCAGCCGAGCTCACGCAGCTGGGACACGACCAGGGCGCCGTGCTGCGACCGCTCGGTGGGAGCCACCTCGCCGAGCCGGCTGATCGCGTCGTCGGCGACACCTTCCTTCACCGCGGCGGCAGCCCAGCGGCGGGTGATCACCGGGGGGCCCATCCGCACCCCGAACGCGCCCTGGTCGGCGAGGTGCCGGGTCATCGGCGCCAGCCAGTCCGACAGGTGCTCGCTGCACCAGTCGATGACCGGCCCTTCGGGAAGGTAGGCGAGATAGCGGCGGACCTTCGGCAGCTGCCGGTAGAGCACGAGTCCCGCACCGACCAGGGTGCCTTCCCCGTCGTGCCAGCCGATGGACTCGCGTCGCCACTCGCTCTTGACCTCGCCCCAGGCCGGCGTCTGCAGGAAGCTCGCGGAGCGCTGGGTGCGGATGAAGTCGAGGTGTTCCTCGGGGGTGATCGTGCGGACGGTCAAGGTGGGGGCGTTCACGGTGACCGACCCTAGCCGAGCCGCTCCCGGAGCCACGCGAAGTCGGCTCTGTGGCCCTCGGCACCACCCGGCGTCTCGCACACGACCGGAGCCTTCGCGTCGCGGACCACGCCGGCCAGCTCGTCGGCGTCGATGTTGCCGCGTCCGAAGTTCGTGTGCCGGTCGGCGCCCGAGTCGAACGCGTCGCGGCTGTCGTTGGCGTGCACCAGGTCGATCCGGCCGGTGATCGCGCGCACGTCCGCGACGACGGTGGTCAGGTCGTTGCCGCCGGCGTGAGCGTGGCAGGTGTCCAGGCAGAAGCCGACTTGCTCGAACCCCTCGGCCTGCGAGATGGCGTCCCAGACCCGGCCGATCCGCTCGAGATAACGGGTCATCGCGTTCGTTCCACCGGCGGTGTTCTCGATCAGCAGCGGCACCTTCAGATCGGTGGCCGCGACCGCCTTGCGCCAGTTGTCGAAGCCCTTCTCCGGTGGATCGTCCTTGGTCACGTGCCCGCCGTGCACGATCAGCCCCTTGGCGCCGATCGAGGCCGCCGCATCGACGTGCTGCTGGAGCAGCTTCCGGCTCGGGATCCGGATCCGGTTGTTCGTGGTGGCGACGTTGATGATGTACGGCGCATGCACGTACAGGTCGATGCCGTGCTCCTCGGCCGCCTGGCGCAGGGCATCCGCACCCCCGTCGTACCGGAACTCCGGACCCTTGTAGCCCTGCGGGTCACCGAGGAAGAACTGGCTCAGGGTGGCGCCGCGCTCGATCGCCGCCCCGATCGGGTCGGCCTGGTCGACGTGCGCGCCGATGTGAAGGGTGGTGTGCTCGGCCATGGCCTCACTCTAGGGTGCGACCCTGTGGACGACGATTTCCGCGGCCCACCCGTGCGCTGTTACCCTGGGACGTCGAACCGGCTCGGCCCCTCAGGATGGGTGTCCGGGCCCTCGATGTGTCGTGGCCCTTCCGCATCTGCGGTGGGTACGACGGACGCACAGCCCTCCTGTCACGGAAATGCCGTGGCCGCCCGAGTCCGAAGGAGGTGGAGACCGCTTTGCGTGCATATGAAGTGATGGTCATCCTCGACCCCGACCTCGAAGAACGTACTGTCGCGCCTTCGCTCGACCAGTACCTCAACAACGTCGTCCGCAAGGACGGTGGCACCGTGGAGAAGGTCGACGTCTGGGGACGTCGCCGCCTCGCCTACGAGGTCGACAAGAACGCCGAAGGCATCTACGCCGTCATCGAGCTGCAGGCCGAACCGGCCACGGTGAAGGAGCTCGACCGCCAGCTTTCGCTGAACGAGTCGGTGCTGCGCACTAAGGTCATCCGTCCCGACGTTCACTGACACCACGTTCAGAACATCGGTTAGTCCGACCGATTCCCAGGTGGAAGCACAACCACCCACCGATCGAGGCCAGGGAGGCCTGATATGGCAGGCGAAACACCCATCACCGTCGTCGGTAACCTGACCGCCGACCCCGAGCTCCGGTTCACCCCGTCGGGTGCCGCGGTCGCCAACTTCACGGTTGCCTCGACCCCGCGCACCTTCGACAAGCAGACCAACGAGTGGAAGGACGGCGAAGCGCTGTTCCTCAACTGCTCGGTGTGGCGCCAGGCGGCCGAGAACGCCGCCGAGTCGCTGCAGCGTGGGATGCGGGTGATCGTGCAGGGTCGGCTGAAGGCGCGTTCCTACGAGACCCGTGAGGGCGAGAAGCGAACCGTCTTCGAGATCGACGTCGACGAGGTCGGCCCGAGCGTCAAGTACGCCACCGCGAAGGTCACCAAGACCAGCCGCTCCGGCACCGGAGGCGGCGGCCAGGGTGGCAGCTTCGGTGGTGACGACCCGTGGGCCTCGGGTGGTTCCCAGGGCCAGCAGGCCGGTTCCGGCGGAAGCTGGGGCGGCCAGCAGGGTGGCGGCCAGGGCGGCCAGGGTGGCGGTTCGTTCGGCGGTGGCCAGCAGGCTCCGGCCAACGACCCGTGGGCCACTCCGGGCGGCTCCGGCGGCTCCGGCGGTTCCAGCGGTTCCACGGACGAGCCCCCGTTCTGATCAAGCTGATCGAACTGATCAAGCACTGTCCACAACTGGCTGCTCACGAGCAGCTGACCATTCCGGCATCTGCCGGGCTCTTTACAGAGTGAGTCTGAGGCCACCGGCCTCGGAAGGAGCACCACAATGGCCAAGCCAGTACTCCGCAAACCGAAGAAGAAGGTTTGCCAGTTCTGCAAGGAAAAAGTGTCGTACGTCGACTACAAGGACACGACACTGCTGCGCAAGTTCATCTCCGACCGCGGCAAGATCCGTGCGCGTCGGGTGACCGGCAACTGCGTGCAGCACCAGCGCGACGTCGCCACCGCGGTCAAGAACGCACGCGAAGTCGCGCTGCTGCCCTACACGTCCACGGCTCGCTGAGGAGGCTGACCGATGAAGCTCATCCTGACTCAGGAGGTCACCGGCCTCGGTGCCGCCGGCGACGTGGTCGAGGTCAAGGACGGCTACGGCCGTAACTTCCTCATCCCGCGCGGCTTTGGCATCCGCTGGACCAAGGGCGGCGAGAAGACGATCGAGTCGATCAAGGCCGCTCGCGCCAGCCGCGAGGTCCGCGACCTCGACCACGCCAAGGAGATCAAGGCCAAGCTCGAGGGTTCGACGATCACGCTCCCGGTTCGTGCGGGCGACGGCGGGCGTCTCTTCGGTGCGGTCACCGTGAACGACATCGCCACCGCGATCAACTCCGCGGCCGGCGACACCGTCGACAAGCGCAAGATCCTGGTCGGCAACCCGATCAAGTCGCTCGGGTCGCACCAGGTCACGGTCAAGGTCCACGACGAGGTCGACGCCACCGTCAACCTCGACGTGGTGCC
>DASSBE010000116.1:0-3994 GCA_035699065.1 Nocardioidaceae bacterium | reverse complement strand
CACCGGTCGCCACCGAGACACACGCCGCGGGGGTCTGGGCCGACATCCGGGACCTCGCCCATGACGCCCCTCAGCCCGAGGGCGCGGTCAACCTGCCCGGTTGGACGACACTACGGTTCTCCGACGGCACCGCGACCTACCAGCTCGACCAGGGCACGGTCCGCGACTACCACCAGTCCCTCGATCTCCGTTCCGGCACGGTCACCAGCCGGGTCGTGTGGCAGTCCCCCGCCGGGCGAGTCACCGACCTGCGGTACGACGTACTCCTGGACCGGGCCCGTCCCCGGACCGGTGTCGTGCGGCTGCGCGTCACCCCGCAGTGGACCGGCACCGCCGCGGTCACCGATGTGCTCGGCGAGGGCTTCGACTACCACCCCGACTGGATCTCCGCCGGGCTGGAGCGCGGCACCGAAGACGTCTCCCCGGCTCAGCACACCGCCCAGCTGACCGTGCGGACGAAAGGCACCGGCATCGACGTGGCCTACGCCGACCACCTCGCCACGCCCACCGAGGCGACCGTCAACGGCACCACGAAGCCCCACACCACGGAGCTCACCGCAACCTTCCCGGTCCGGGCAGGGCGGACCTACACGACCACCAAGACCATCGGCTTCGCGACCTCCCAGGACACCGACCACCCGGTGGCGACGGCACGGGACGCGGCCGCAACCGGCTCGACCGGGTTCCGAACCATCCACCAACGCTCGGCCTCCGCCTGGTCGGAGCTGTGGCGCTCGGACATCCTCGTGCCGGGACGCCCGGAGCTTCAACGACAGCTGCGCGCCGCTCAGTTCTACCTGATGGCAAGTGTCGCGCTCCCTGGCCAGCCGGGTGAGGGCTGGTCGCTGTCACCGGTCGGCCTGTCCGGCGACGGCTACAACAATCACGTCTTCTGGGACACCGAGACCTGGATGTACCCCGCGCTGCTCGCGCTGCACCCCGACCTGGCCCGCTCGCTGGTCGACTACCGCTACCGCACGAGAGACGGCGCCCGCAGCAACGCGGAGAACACCGGGTACGACGGACTCCGGTTCGCCTGGGAGAGCGCGTTGACCGGGCGCGAAGTGACACCGGGCTGGGCGGAGACCGGTGAGCTGGAGCAGCACATCACCGGCGACGTGGCACTCGCGCAGTGGCAGTACTACCTCGCCACCGGTGACCAGGGCTGGCTGGCGGATCGCGGCTGGCCGGTCTTGCAGGGTGCCGCCCGGTTCTGGGCGTCGCGCGCGACCCGCAACGACGATGGCAGCTGGTCGATCAACCGGGTGGAAGGACCCGACGAGCACCACTTCCCCGTCGACGACTCCGTGTACACCAACGTCGCGGCCTCCACGACGCTGCGCCTGGCCACCAAGGCCGCCGGCCTCGTCGGGGAGACGGCACCGCAGCGGTGGCGTGACGTGGCGGACGGGCTCGTCGTACTGCCGGCGGACGAGGACGGTGTCCGTCCCGAGTTCCGCGGCTACACCGGAGACCAGGTCAAGCAGGCCGATGCCGTGATGCTCACCTATCCATGGGAGTTCCCACAGCCCCGACGGGTCGACCTCGCCGACCTGCGCTACTACGCGGCGCGTTACGACCCGGACGGCCCGGCGATGACGGACTCGGTGAACTCGATCGTGTGGTCCCAGCTGCGCCCGCCCGGGTGCGCGAACTGGACCTGGACCCGACGCAGCCTGGACCCCTTCGTGAAGCCGCCGTACGCGCAGTTCACCGAGGCGCGCAGCGGTCAGGGCGTGTTCACCTTCCTCACCGGCGAGGGCGGCTTCCTGCAGGAGTTCCTCTACGGCTACCCCGGCCTGCGGTGGCGTGGGGACCACATCTCGCTGGACCCCACCCTGCCCCCGCAGCTCGAGAAGGGCCTCACCGTGCGCGGGTTGCACTGGCACGGTCGGGTGTTCGACGTACGTGTCGAACGGTCGCGGACCACCGTGTCGCTGCGCTCCGGTGCCCCCACGGAGCTCGAGGCCGGTGGCAGACGGCACCTGCTTGCGGCCGGAGCGCCGGTCACGGTGTCGACCGCGCGCCCGGACTCAGCCGAGCCCGACAACGTCGCGCTCTGCCGGCCGGTCATGGCCAGCTCGGCCGATCCCAGCAGTCCGGCCGTGGCCGCGGTCGACGGCGAGCGGGTCACCGGCTGGGCGCCCACCAGCAGGCGGGCCCGGCTGAACGTCGACCTCGGCCGGCACATCCGACCCGACCGGGCGACACTGACCTGGACCGGCGCGGGCAGCCTCGACTACCGGCTGCAGCTGCGGAACGGGAACGGCCCGCGCTGGCGAACCGTGGCCACCGGTTCGGCCTCCGGCAAGGGGTCACAGCACCTGGCGTGGAAGGCGCATCCGGCCTCCGCGCTGCGGCTCGTGGTGCACGTGACGGAGCCGGGACTGCAGCTCGGTGAGCTGGAGGTCGGTGCGCCACGGCCGCGGCGGTGACCGCTCAGTCGGTCACCGTCGACGGGTCGTTCAGCTGCGCCAGCTGGATCAGGTTCCCGCAGGTGTCGTCGATCACCGCCACCGTGACCGGACCCATCGACGTCGGTTCGGTGGTGAACCGCACGCCGAGGTCCGTGAGCCTGGCGTGCTCCTTCGTGAGGTCGTCGACCGCGAAGCTCGTCGCCGGGATGCCTTGCTCGAACAGGCCCTGCTGGTAGGTGCCGGCGATCGGGTTCTCGCTCGGCTCGAGCAGCAGCTCGATCCCGTCCGGGTCGTCCGCCGAGGTCACGGTGAGCCACCGGAACTCCCCCATCGGGACGTCCTGCTTGCCCACGAAGCCGAGCACCTCGGTGTAGAACCTCAGCGCCGCCTCCTGGTCCTGCACGAACACACTGGTGACCGCGATCCTGATCATTCTCGTTGCTTCCCTTCTGCTCGAGTCAGAGCGGACGTACGTCGAAGCCGACCGCCCCGGCGACCACCACGGCCTGGTCCACGTCGATCACGGCCCGGTGGATCTCGGTCGACACCGGGTCCAACGTCGACAGGTCGGAGCCTCGGAGGTCGCACCCGGACATCTTCGCACCGTGCAGCCAGGACCCGGACAGGTCGACCCGGAGCAGCCTGGCACCCTCGAACGCCGCGCCGGTCAGGTCCGCCTCCCGCATCCGCACGTCCTGGAACGAGGCGCTGCTCAGCTTCGCCCCGGGCAGGCCCACGAACGACCAGTCGCCACCGTCCACCTTCAGCACGCCGTACGTGCACCGGCTGAACATGCTGCCCAGCATCTTGCAGCGGTGGAACGTCGCGTCGAAGAACGAGCAGCTGGTGAACGTGCAGTTCGTGAAGGCGGCATCGGTGTGCGTCGAGGCGTTGAAGGCGACGTGGCGAAAGGTGCACTCGTCGAACACGGACCCGGTGTTCGTCACCTCGGTCATGTCCACGTCGAGAAAGGCAACCCGGCTGTGTCGTTGACCGGTGAGGTCGTGGCCGTCCCAGTCCTCATGGAAGATCTCGGTGTCGGTCGGCGGGGCCGGATGACCGTGCCTGCGGTCGGCCATGTCACTCCTGGAGGGCTCGGGAACAGGGCGTCGTCACCTTAGTGCGCGCCGCCGACGTCGTACCTCGTCGCCCGCCGTTACGATCGCGCGGTGACCTCACTCCCCGCCGGGTACGCGATCCGTCCGCTGTCCAGGTCGGACGCCGCCGCCCTCACCGACGCGATGGTCCGCAACCGGGAGCACCTGGCCCCGTGGTCCCCGAGGCGTAGTGAGGCCTTCTTCACTCTCGCGGGCCAGCAGGACGAGCTGGCCCAGCACCTGCGGTCGATGGACGCCGGCCAGCTCGCGTCGTACCTCATCGTCCGCGAGGAGCGCATCGCCGGACGGATCAACGTGCAGAACATCATCCGGGGTGCTTTCCACAGTGCGGCGCTGGGCTACTGGGTGGACGGGGACGAGCTGAACAAGGGACTCGCCAGCGCCGCGGTGGCGTTCGCGTGCGACCGGGCACGCGAGCTCGGTCTGCACCGCCTCGAGGCCGGAACCCTGGTGCACAAC
>DASSBE010000115.1:0-17190 GCA_035699065.1 Nocardioidaceae bacterium | reverse complement strand
GCGCGCGCCGCCGTGCTGCGCAAGGCAGGCGACCTGTGGCAGCAGCACGCCGAGGAGATCAGCGGCTGGAACGTCCGGGAGGTCGGCGCGGTGCCCGGGATCGCCGGCTTCGCGCTGCACGTGGCGGCCGAGGAGTGCTACGAGGCTGCCTCCTTGCCCGGTCGCCCGATCGGCGAGCTGCTCTCGTCGGAGGAGCCGCGACTGTCGATGGCGCGTCGGATGCCGTCCGGCGTGGTTGGCGTGATCTCCCCGTTCAACGTGCCGATCATTCTCGGGATCCGCTCGGTAGCGCCCGCGCTCGCCCTGGGCAACGCGGTGCTGCTCAAGCCGGACCCGCGCACCGCGGTCACCGGGGGAACGCTGATGGCGCGGATCTTCGAAGAGGCCGGCGTGCCGCCCGGCGTGCTGCAGATGCTGCCCGGTGGTGCCGACGTCGGGGAGGCGCTGGTGACCGACCCGAGCGTGCGAGTGATCTCGTTCACCGGTTCCACGCCGGTCGGACGGCGAATCGGTGAGCTGGCCGGCAAGCACCTCAAGCGCGCACACCTCGAGCTCGGCGGAAACTCCGCGATGCTGGTCCTGGACGACGCGGACGTGGAGGCGGCGGTGAACCTCGCGGCCTGGGGCTCGTTCTTCCACCAGGGCCAGATCTGCATGACCACCGGCCGGCACCTGGTCGCCGACCGGCTCTACGAGGAGTTCGTCGAACGGCTCGCCGACAAGGCCGGTCACCTGCCGGTGGGCAACCCGGCAACCGAGGAGGTCGCCCTCGGCCCGGTCATCGACGCCGGGCAGCGGGACAAGATCCACGGCATGGTCACCGCGAGTGCCGAGCAAGGCGCCAGGATCGCGGCCGGCGGGGAGTACGACGAGCTGTTCTACCGGCCGACCGTGCTGTCCGACGTACCCCTCACCTCACCGGCGTTCGCCGAGGAGATCTTCGGACCGGTAGCCCCGGTGACCCGGGTCAGGTCGGTCGAGGACGCCATCGCGCTCGCCCGGGAGAGCGACTACGGGCTGTCGCTGGGCATCGTCACCAAGGACGTGATGCGCGGCCTGGCGGTCGCCGAGCAGATCCCGACCGGCATCGTGCACATCAACGACCAGACCGTGAACGACGAGGCCAACGCCCCGTTCGGCGGCGTCGGTGCCTCGGGGACCGGATCCCGGTTCGGTGGCGCCGCCGCCAACATCGAGGCGTTCACCGAGACCCGGTGGATCACGATGCGCGGCGAGCCGGCCCAGTACCCGTTCTAGAGCACCGGCCTACTCTGGAGGACATGAGCCAGCCCACCACCGTCGGGGCCCTTCGCGAGTCCGGCTACCGGCCCCGTTCGGTCAAGGCCGAGCTGCGCGAGAACCTGCTCGACCGGATGCGCACCGGGCAGACCGCGTTCCCTGGCATCGTCGGCTTCGACGACACGGTGCTGCCCCAGCTCGAGAGCGCGCTGCTCGCCGGCCACGACCTCGTGCTGCTCGGCGAGCGCGGCCAGGGCAAGACCCGGCTGATGCGGACCCTGGTCGCGCTGCTCGACGAGTGGAGCCCGGTGGTGGAGGGCTGCGAGATCAACGACGACCCGGCCGCCCCGGTGTGCGTCCGCTGCCGTCGGCTCGCCGCAGAGCTCGGTGACGCGCTGCCGGTCGCCTGGCGGCACCGCGACGTCCGGTACGTCGAGAAGCTGGCCACCCCGGACACCAGTGTCGGCGACCTCGTCGGCGACGTCGACCCGGTGAAGGTCGCGGAGGGCCGCACGCTCGGTGACCCGGAGACGATCCACTACGGGCTCCTGCCGCGCACCAACCGCGGCGTGTTCGGGATCAACGAGCTGCCCGACCTGGCCGAGCGGATCCAGGTCGCCATGTTCAACGTGCTCGAGGAGCGCGACATCCAGGTCCGCGGCTACTCCCTGCGGCTGCCGCTCGACCTGCTGCTGGTGGCGACCGCGAACCCGGAGGACTACACGAACCGCGGCCGGATCATCACCCCGCTCAAGGACCGGTTCGGCGCCGAGATCCGCACCCACTACCCGCACCTGGTCAGCGAGGAGGTGGCGCTGGTCGCTCAGGAGTCCGCGCTGGTGGCCGACGTACCCGAGCACCTGTTGGAGGTCGTCTCCCGGCTGACCCGGGCGCTGCGCGAGTCCGCCTCGGTGGACCAGCGGTCGGGTGTCAGCGCCCGGTTCGCGATCGCCGCGGCGGAGGCGGTCGCCGCTTCCGCGCTGCGACGCGGTGCCCGGGTCGGAGAGGCCGACCCGGTGGCCCGGATCTGTGACGTCCCGCGCACCATTCCGACCCTGCTCGGCAAGCTGGAGTTCGAGATGGGGGAGGAGGGCCGCGAGGCGGAGGTGGTCCAGCACCTGCTGCGGCTGGCGACCGCGGAGACCTTCCGCGACCGGCTCACCGGGCTGGACCTGTCCGGCTTCACCGAGCTGTTCGCGGAGGGTGCGACCGTGGAGACCGGTGAGCTGGTCCCCGCCGACGAGCTGCTCGGCCAGGTCGGCACCGTGCCGGGTCTGTCCAAGGTGCTCGACCGGCTCGGGCACGGCGACGACGCGGCCCCCGGTCAGGTGGCCGCCGCCGTCGAGCTGGTCCTGGAGGGCTTGCACCTGACCCGGCGCATCGACAAGGCCTCGGTCGACGGCCGCGCGGTCTACGGCGCGTGAGCCATGTCCGGCAACCGCTACCGGTACGGCCCCTGGCACGGTGGCCCTGACCCGCTCGCTCCGCCGTACGACGTACGCGAGGCGCTCGACGAGGTGGGCGACGACGTCCTCGCCGGAGGTTCGCTGCGGGAGGCGTTGCGCGAGCTGATGCGTCGTGGCCTGGACGGCCGGCGCGGCCTGGACGACCTGGCCGAACGGGTACGGCGGATGCGCTCCGCGGCGCGACGCCGCGGGGACCTCGGCGGCACCCTCGACCAGGTGCGCGCGGCACTCGACCAGGCCCTCGCGCAGGAGCGGGACACCCTCGCGGGTGAGGACGGTGACGCCGCCCGGCTGGCGGAGATGGAGCTCGCGACGCTGCCCGACGACACCGCTGGCGCGGTGCGCGCACTCGGTGACTACGACTGGCACTCGGCCGAGGCGCGGGCCACCTACGAGTCGATCCAGCAGATGCTGCGACGGGAGGTGCTCGACGCGCAGTTCGCCGGTCTCAAGCGCGCCCTGAGCCCGGAGGACCCGGCCGCGATGGACCGGGTCAAGGACATGCTCGCCGACCTGAACGCGCTGCTCGCCGCGCACGCCCGCGGCGAGGACACCACCGACCGGTTCGCCGGGTTCATGGACCGGCACGGAGAGTTCTTCCCCGAGAACCCGGCCGACGTGGACGAGCTGATCGACGCGCTCGCCCGTCGCCAGGAGGCGGCCGACCGGATGCTGGCCTCGCTGTCTCCCGAGCAGCGCGAGCAGCTCGGCCAGCTGATGAGTGACGCCCTGTCCGACCCCGACCTGGCCTCGCAGATGGCGCAGCTCTCGGACAACCTGCGCGCGCTTCGGCCGGGGATGGGACGGGAGCCGGTGGACATGCGTCCCGGCGGGGAGTCGCTCGGCTACAGCGACGCGGTCGAGGCGGTGGCCGAGCTCGCCGACCTCGAGGCACTCGAGCAGCAGCTCGGGCAGACCTATCCGGGCGCCACCCTGGACGACGTCGACGTGGAGATGCTCGAGCGGCACCTCGGCTCCTCAGCGGCGGCCGACCTGCGTGCTCTTCGCGAGCTGGAGCAGGAGCTGGAGCGGCAGGGCTTCGTCGCCCGCGACGACGACGGGCTGCGGCTGACCCCGCGCGCGGTACGCCGGCTGGGCGAGACCGCCTTGCGCCGGGTGTTCGCCGAGCTCGAGGCCGCCGGCACCGGTGACCACGACGACCACCGCACCGGTTCCGCCGACGAGCCGACCGGGCTGACCCGCGAGTGGGTGTTCGGCGACGAGCTGCCGATCGACGCGGTGCGCACGGTCTCGAACGCCCTGCGCCGCGGTGGACGGGTGCCCGGCCGGCTGCTGGTCGAGGACTTCGAGGTGGTCGAGACCGAGCGCCGCACCTCCGCGGCGGTGGCACTGTGCGTCGACCTGTCCTATTCGATGGTCCAGGAGGGCCGCTGGGGTCCGATGAAGCAGACCGCCCTCGCGCTCTCCCACCTGGTCGGCACGCGTTTCCGGCAGGACGCGTTGCAGGTGATCGGGTTCGACCGGTCTGCCCGGAGGCTGTCGCCGGTGCAGCTCGCCGACGCCGAGCCCGAGTGGGTGCAGGGCACCAACCTGCAGCACGCGCTGATGATCGCCGGGCGACACCTGCGCCGTCACCCCGACGCCGAGCCGGTGGTGCTCGTGGTGACCGACGGCGAGCCGACCGCGCACGTGCTGCCCGACGGGTCGCCGTACTTCAGCTGGCCGCCGACGAGGGAGACGCTGCGGGCGACGGTCGGCCAGGTCGACGAGCTGAGCCGCTACGGCGCCGCACTGAACTTCTTTCTGCTCGGCGACGACCCGGGCCTGGCGCGGTTCGTCGACGCGGTCGCCCGTCGCGCGGGCGGCCGGGTGTTCACCCCGGACGTGTCCCGGCTGGGGGAGTACGTCGTCTCCGACTACCTGCGCGCCCGCCGCGGACGGCGCTGACCGGAGCGTCTACCTCGACTGGGTGTCGAGCAGGTGGGCGACGTGGCGCAGCGCGAGTGCGTAGCCATGGATCCCGGCGCCGACGATCACCGCGTCGGCCGCCAGCGAGACGTACGAGTGCCGCCGGAACTCCTCGCGGGCATGGATGTTCGAGATGTGCACCTCGACCACGGGGGTGGCCAGGACGGCCAGCGCGTCCATGATCGCCACCGAGGTGTGTGAGTACGCCCCGAGGTTCGCAACCACCGCCTGGCCGTCGATGAACGCCGCGTGCACCCGGTCGACCAGCTCGCCCTCGTGGTTGCTCTGGTAGAGCTCCACCTCGAGGTCGAGCTCCTTGGCCTGGTCGCGGCACAGCTGCTCGACGTCGGCCAGCGTGGCCGTGCCATAGACCTCCGGGTCACGCTGACCGAGCAGGTTGAGGTTCGGTCCGTTGAGCACGAGCACGGATCGGGTCATGGCGGCACCTTACCCGGTGCGGAACTGCGTCAGCCCCAGATCTCCTCGGCGGTCTCGACGACCAGCCGCAGCTTGGCCCTCTCCTCCTCGACGGTCAGCACATTGCCCTCCACGGTGGAGGAGAACCCGCACTGCGGCGAGAGGCAGAGCTGCTCGAGCGGGACATACTTGCTGGCCTCGTCCACCCGTCGCTTGAGGGTGTCCTTGTCCTCGAGTGCGCCGTTCTTGGTGGTGACCAGACCCAGCACGACCTGCTTGCCTTCCGGCACGAAACGCAGCGGCTCGAAGCCGCCGGACCGTTCGTCGTCGTACTCGAGGAAGAATCCGTCGACGTCGAGCTGGCCGAACAGAGCCTCCGCGACGAAGTCGTAGCCGCCCTGCGCCGCCCACGAGGACCGGAAGTTGCCGCGGCACATGTGCGTGGTCACCCGCATGCCGGCGGGGCGGTCCTCGAGGGCGCCGTTGATGTTGCGGATGTACTGCTCGTGCTGGTGGTCGGCGTCCGCGCCCTGGGCGGCGATCATCGCCCGCTGCTCGGGGTCGTTGAGGTAGGCCAGACTGGTGTCGTCGAGCTGCAAGTAGGTGCAGCCGAGGTCGCCGAGTCGGCGTACCTCCTCGGCGTAGGCGGCGGTCAGGTCGGCCCAGAACGGCTCGAGGTCGGGGTAGACCGACGTGTCGATCGCCGCGCGGCCTCCGCGGTAGTGCACCATGCTCGGCGACGGGATGGTCAGCTTGGGCGTCGCACCGGAGACGTTGTCACGCAGGAACGTGAACGCGTCCGCGAAGATGGTGTCCTTCAGGCCGACGCGATCGTGCACACTGAGCGCCGCGGACTCGAAGTCGAGGTCGCCCTGTGCGTTGTGGAAGTGCACCTGCAGCTTCTCGTCGGTGCTGTCGACCCCGTCGAGCTGGTAGATGAAGTCCATGTGCCAGGAGGTACGACGGAACTCCCCATCGGTCGCGGACCGCAGGCCGACGTCGTGCTGCAGGGCGACCACGTCGCGGACGCACCGGTCCTCCACCTCGCGCAGCGCGTCGTCGTCGATCTCACCGGCCGCGCGCCGGCGCCGGGCCTCGAACAGCTCCGGTGGCCGCAGCAGGCTGCCGACGTGGTCGGCGCGGAACGGTGGGACGTCTCGCTGGCTCATGCTTCCTCCTCGAGCACCGACTTGGCTACCCCGAACGCCGTGTTCGCCGCGGGCACCCCGATGTATACCGCTGTCTGCAGGAGGACCTCGACGATCTCCTGCTTCGTCAGCCCGTTGCGCAGCGCTGCGCGCAGGTGGAACTCGAGCTCCTCGAAATGCCGGCCGGCGACCAGCGCGGTCAGCACGACGATGGAGCGGCTGCGCCGGTCCAGGCCCTCGCGGGTCCAGATGCCGCCCCAGGCGTACCGGGTGATGAACTCCTGGAAGTCCCGGGTCACCTCGGTGACGCCGGAGCTCGCACGGTCGACGTGCTCGTCGCCGAGGACCTCACGGCGGACTTTCATCCCGGCGTCGTAGTCAGGGCTGCTCACAGGTGCTTCTCCAGGTGCTCGAGGACGGCTTGGTCGAAGGCCACGGGTTGCTGGACGTTGGCGATGTGCGAGGCGTCGTCGAGCACCACCAGGTCCGCGTCCGGGATCGCGTCCACCAGGATCCGGGCGACGGAAGGCGGGCTGACCGGGTCCTCGGCGCCGGCGATCACCCGCGTCGGCGCGCTGATCTCGCCGAGCCGGGAGGTGACGTCGAACCCGGCGAGCGCGTCGCAGCAGGCGGCGTACCCGGCCGGGTTGGAGGTCGCGATCATCTCGATCAAGCCGGCGACCTCCTCGGGGTGCGACTCCCGGAAGCCGCGAGTGAACCAGCGGTCCTTGGTCGGCTCCACCAGGAAACCCATCCCCTCGGCACGGACCTGCGCCGCGCGCTCGCACCAGGTCGAAGGTTCCCCGAAGGACGGGCCGGTGCAGCACAGCACCAGGGCGGACAGCCGGTCCGGGTGGGCGAGCGCCAGGACCTGCCCGACGGCACCGCCCAGCGAGAGGCCGACGAACGCGAACCGGTCGATCGCGAGCGAGTCCGCGAGCGCCACGACGTCCTCGGCGAGGTCACCGAGGGTGTAGGGGCCTGCCGGAACCGGGGACGCGCCGTGCCCGCGGGTGTCGAACCGGACGACGCGGTAGGACGTGGCGAGCGCACGCGCGAGGCCGTCCCACATGGCCAGGGTCGTGCCGAGGGACGGGGCGAGCATGACGGCGGGCGCCTCGGCGGGTCCCTGCTCGTAGTGCTTGAGCTCGACGGTCTGCGTGCTCACCCGAAGACCTCCTCGTGCTGGGCGAGGACGCGGTCGATCCAGGCGTCGACGTGCTCGAGGTGTGCGCGCACCCAGGCCTCGTCCTTACCGACGGTGTCGACGAGCTGGTCCAGGTTGCGCCGCATGGCGTCGTGGTCAAAGTGCACGCCGGACACCAGGTCGGCGGTCCGCTCCACGGCGCCGCCGGCGAGCCGCAGCATCATGCGCAGCGGCTGCCACTCGGCGTGCCAGGCACCGGCGGGACGTTCCAGCTCGGCCGCCGCGGAGCCGCCGATCACCGCGCCCAGCGCGGGAAGCTGGCGCGCTGCCGAGGCGACCAGCACCGACTGCGCCGGGTTGGCCTTGTGTGCCATCGCCGAGCTCGACCCGCCGGTGCCCTCGCGGGCCTCGCCGACCTCGGTCTGGCTCATCACGAGCAGGTCGGCGGCGATCTTCCCGCAGGCCGCACCTGCGACGGTGAGCGCGGTGGCGAGCCCGATCATGGGTGTGCGGCGGGTGTGCCAGGACGCCACCGGGGCGCGCTGGCCGAGGATCCGGGCGAAGGCCTCGACCACCGCCGGCCCGTCCGCGCCGTACGCCGACCCGGTGCCGACCGGTCCGCCCAGGGAGACCGGCAACGCGGTGCAGGTGCGGACGACCCGCACCGCGTCGTGCACCCCGGCGAGCCACCCGGAGACGCGCAGCCCGAGCGTGGTGGGCAGCGCCTGCTGGGTCAAGGTGCGCGCGACCAGCGGCACGGAGCGGGTCTCCTCGGCCAGTCGCGCCAGCGTCCCGGCCAGCCGGGTCAGGTCCGAGATGATCCGCCAGGCCACCTCCGAGGCGACCAGCATCAACGCGGTGTCGAGGATGTCCTGGCTCGTCGTGCCGAAGTGCACCCAGCGCGCGTTGTCCCGCCCGGCGGCCGCACGCAGGTGCTCGACCAGCGGGATCACCGGGTTGCCGCCCTCGGTCGCGGCGAGGGCGAGCGCGCGTGGGTCGGGGTCTGCCCCGTCGATCGCCCGGGCAGCGGCGGCGGCGCCGTCCGGCGCCAGCTTGGTCTCCACGAGGGCCCGGACCAGGGCGGCCTCGGCGCGGACCATCGCCGCGACCACCGCGCGGTCACCGGTGACCGCCTCGGCGACCGTGCCCGCCGACACCGGGGAGAGGAGGCCGACGTCTGCTACGTCGGAGAAGTCCTCAGCGCGTGAAGACATCAAGGAACACGGTCTCGTGGTCACCCTGGATGTGCACGTCGAAACGGTAGCCATCTTCTGCCGCCGTGGCTATCAGCGTGCCGCGCCGACTCTGCTCGACCGACGACAGCAACGGGTCGGTGGCGTTGCGGTCCGCCTCGTCCGCGAAGTACACCCGGGTGACCACCCGGCGCAGCATGCCGCGGGCGAAGACCGACATCGCGATGTGCGGCGCCTGCGTCGCTCCGTCGACCGTGGGCACCGCGGCAGGCTTGACGGTGACGAACTCGTAGCAGCCGTCGGTGTCGGTCGGGCAGCGGCCGAAGCCGCGGAACCCGTCCGGGCTGACGGGATCGTAGATCCCCGGCTCCTGCACCAGCTCGCCGTGCTCGTCGGCCTGCCAGATCTCGACCAGCGAGTCCGGGATCGGGACGCCCTCGCCGTCCAGGACCCGGCCGCGCAGCCGGAGGGTGCCGGCACGACTGTGCCCGGCCACGCGAGGACCGTGCTCGTAGGGCAGTGCGTCGTGGAAGAACGGGCCGACGGTCTGCGACGGGGTCAGGCCCGGCGAGGCCGCCACGTCGGTGACTTCGTAGCTGAACTGGCTCATCAGGTCTCCAGCGGGGTCGCGTCGGCACCGCCGAGGGCGATGTCGAAACGGTAGCCGGTCGCCCACTCCGGCGAGGTCACCGAGTGGTCGTAGAAGGACACCAGCCGCTTGCGTGCCCGTTCGTCGCGGACCGCGTTGTAGATCGGGTCCTGGTAGAACAGCGGGTCGCCCGGGAAGTACATCTGGGTCACCAGCCGCTGGGTGAACGCCCGGCCGAACAGCGAGAAGTGGATGTGCGCGGGCCGCCACGCGTTCTGGTGGTTCTTCCACGGGTACGGTCCCGGCTTGATCGAGGTGAACCGGTAGCGGCCCTCGTCGTCGGTCAGGCAGCGGCCGGCGCCGACGAAGTTCGGGTCGAGTGGCGCCGGGTGCTGGTCGAGCTTGTGGATGTAGCGGCCCGCGGCGTTGGCCTGCCAGATCTCGATCAGCGTGTTGCGCACGGGCTTGCCGTCACTGTCGCTCACGGTCCCGTGCACGATGATCCGCTCACCGATCGCCTCGCCGCTGCCATGCACGGTGAGGTCGGCGTCGGTGTCCCGGACGTCCCCGGAGCCGAACTTCGGGCCGGTCAGCTCGGTGAGGCCGGCCGGCGGCATCACCAGCGCCTTGCCGGGGGAGCGCAGCACCGTCGAGGTGTAGTCCGCGAACTCGTACGGCGGGTCCAGGTCGGCCATCGGTCCTCCTCAGCGTTCCATGGTCACGGCGAGGCCTTGGCCCACGCCGATGCAGAGCGCCGCCACGCCGACGCCGGAACCGGCCGCGGCCAGCTGGTGCGCGACGGCACCGGCCAGCCGTGCTCCCGAGCAGCCGAGTGGGTGACCGATCGCGATCGCTCCGCCGAGCGGGTTCACCACCGCGCGGTCCAGCCCGTCCCACTCGGAGAGGCAGGCCAGGGACTGTGCCGCGAAGGCCTCGTTGAGCTCCATCACGGTCACGTCCTCGAGGCGTCTTCCGGCCCGCTGGAGCGCCCGTCGTACCGCCTGGACCGGGCCGATCCCGAAGAGCTGCGGGTCGACCGCGTCCACCCCCGAGGCGGTGATCCGGGCCAGTGGCTCGGCGCCGAGCTCGTTGACGCCGTCCTCGTCGGCGAGCAGCAGGGCCGCGGCACCGTCGGAGAGCTGGGAGGAGTTGCCGGCGGTCACCGTGCCGTCCTTGCGGAACACCGGCTTGAGCTTGGCCAGCGACTCCACGGAGACCCCGTCCCGGATCCCTTCGTCGCGGGCCATCTCGGCTCCGGGCACCTGGACCACCGCCGGGTCGTAGGCGCCTTCGGTCCAGGCCCGGGCCGCGAGTGTCTGGCTGCGCACCGCGAACTCGTCGGCGGCCTCGCGGGTGACGCCGTACTTGTCGCCGAGGATCTCGGTGCTCTCGCCGAGGCTGACCGTCCACTCCGAGGGCATCGCGGGGTTGACCATCCGCCAGCCCAGGGTGGTGGAGTAGAGCTCGGCGTTGCCCGCCGGGAACGGCCGGTTGGACTTGGGCAGCACGTACGGCGCGCGGGTCATCGACTCCACGCCGCCGGCGACCATGACCGACGCGTCGCCGACCGCGATCGCGCGGGAGGCGGTGATCAGCGCGTCCAGGCCGGAGGCGCAGAGCCGGTTGAGCGTCGAGCCGGGCACCGAGGTGGGCAGGCCCGCGAGCAGGGTGGACATCCGTGCCACGTTGCGGTTGTCCTCGCCGCCCTGGTTCGCGGCGCCGAAGTACACCTCGTCGACGCGGGCCGGGTCCAGGGAGGGGTTCCGCTCGAGCAGCGCCTTGATCACCACCGCACCAAGGTCGTCGGGGCGGACGTTGGCCAGCGCCCCGCCCAGCTTGCCGACCGGGGTGCGGACCGCGTCCACGACGAACACGTCACGACCGTGCACTGTGTGCCTCCTTCGTCCTCGCCTGCAGATCTCTGAGCACGCCGAGCTCATTGTCCGTCGGCGGTTCGGTGGTGGCTACCTCGTCGGCGACCCGCAAGGGCCAGCCGGTGGCCTCGCGCACCTGCTCGACGCTGACACCCGGATGCACCTCGACCAGGGTGAGCTCACGGGTGCGAGGGTCCGGCGCCATGACTCCGAGGTCGGTGATCACCTCGGTGGGCCCGGCGCCGCGGAGCCCGAGCCGTTCCCGGTCGCCCGCGCCGGTGCCGAACCCGACGCTGGTCACGAACGGCAGCGCGTCGACGAAAACCCGAGGCGAGTGCCGCACGGTGACCAGCACCTTGCCGGCGTGCGCCGCGATCTCCGGGGCGCCTCCCGCTCCGGGCAGGCGCAGGTCCGGCTGACCCTCGCGCGGGATCACGGTGGTGTTGATGTTGGCGAAGCGGTCCACCTGCGCGGCGCCGAGGAACCCGACGTCGCACCGGCCGGCCTGCAGCCAGTAGTTGAAGATCTCGGGGACCGCCACGACCGCGTCGGCGGTGTCCGCGAGCTCGCCGTCGCCGATCGACAGCGGCAGCACGTCGGGCTTGGCGCCGATGGTGCCGGACTCGTAGATCAGCACCAGATCCGGGTTCCGGGTGCGCCGTGCCAGGTTGGCGGCCGTGCTCGGGAGGCCGATGCCCACGAAGCAGGTGGTCGCGTCCGCGAGCGCACGGGCAGAGGCGACGGTCATCATCTCGTCGGAGGTCCACGTGAGCGTGTCGGTCACCGGTGTGCTCCCGCCGGCTCGACGACGTGCTCGTCCATCCACCTCGCGAACGTGTCGCGATCGCGGCTGATCGTGTCCCACGCGGTGTAGAAGGCGTTGTCGCGGGTGGTGTAGCCGGCGGCGTACGAGGGGTGCGCGCCTCCAGGCACCGGCGCGACGGCGGTGACCACCCAGCTCGGCAGCACGATCGCGCCGGGCACCGGGTCGAGCGCGTCGACGATCTCCTCGACGGTGACGAGCACCCGCTTCGCGGCGAGCACCGCCTCCTTCTGGACGCCGAGGATGCCCCACAGCTGCACGTTCCCGGCACGGTCGGCCCGCTGGGCGTGGATCACGGCGACGTCGGGGTTGATCGCGGCGACCGCGGCGAGCTCCTCGCCGGTGAACGGGCAGGTGACCGTGCTGATCGTGTCGCTGCGGCCGGCGAGCCCGCTGCCCTGGTAGCCCCGGAGCACCGCGAACGGGAGGTTCGAGGCGCCGGCCACATACCGGTTCGCCATCCCGGCGTGGCTGTGCTCGTCGACCTCCAGCGGAACCGGCCAGCTGTTCTCGACCGCGTCGCGGAACCGGTGCAGGCTGCCGACGCCGGGGTTGCCCCCCCAGCTGAACACCAGCTTGCGGGCGACACCCATGCCGATCATCTGGTCGTAGACCAGGTCGGGGGTCATCCGGACCAGGGTGAGATCACGGCGCTGCTGACGGACGATCTCGTGTCCGGCCAGCGTGGGGATCAGGTGCGTGAATCCCTCGAGGGAGACGATGTCCCCGTCGTGGACCAGGCCGGCGACGGCCTCGTGGAGGCTGGTGATCTCTGCCATGGGTTCGAAGGAAGTCCCTACTGTTCGTCATGCGAACATGTGTTACCATTACGAACGAACCTTAGGACCCGTCCGGGTCTGCCGTCAACGAGGCCGCTCAGTGGGTGAGAAGGTGACGCGGTGAACCAGGCACGACCTCGCGAGGACCACTACGTCCAGTCCCTGGAGCGCGGTCTGAGCGTGATCACGGTGTTCGGCCCGGACAGCCCGGAGCTGACGCTGAGCGACGTCTCGCGCGCAGCCGGGCTGACCCGCGCGGCGGCCCGTCGCTTCCTGCTGACCCTGGTCGACCTCGGCTACATGCGGTTCGACGGGAAGCTGTTCCGGCTTGCGCCGCGTGTCCTCGACCTCGGGTACGCCTACCTCTCCAGCCTGTCCCTGCCCGGCATCGCCGAGCCGCACCTCGAGTGGCTGGTCGGCCAGACCCGGGAGTCGTCGTCGATGTCGGTGCTCGACGGCAACGACATCGTGTACGTCGCCCGCGTCCCCACGTCGCGGATCATGACCGTCTCGATCAACGTGGGGACCCGCTTCCCGGCGTACGCGACCTCGATGGGCCGGGTGCTGCTCGCCGGTCTCGACGACCCGGCCCTCGAGCGCTATCTCGCCACCGTCGAGCTCGAACCGCTCACCGAGCACACCGTGCGGTCCGCGGACGAGCTGCACGCCGACCTGCTCGAGGTGAGGTCGCAGGGCTACGCGCTTGTCGACCAGGAGCTCGAGCACGGGCTCCGCTCGTTGGCGGTGCCGGTGCGCAGCAAGCAGGGCCGCGTGGTCGCGGCGGTCAACGTCTCCTCGCACGTCAGCCGGATCACCAAGGAGAAGGCCAGACGCCAGTTCCTGCCGCCGTTGCTCAAGGCCGCCGCCGAGATCGAGTCGGACCTGGCCAGGACCTGAGAGGATCCCGCCCCATGCGCACGCGTGTCGCCATCATCGGGGCCGGCCCGGCCGGCCTGCTGCTCGCCCACCTGCTCGACCGTGAGGGGATCGAGTCGGTGCTCGTCGAGAACCGGAGCCCGGACTACGTGCTGGGCCGGATCCGGGCCGGCGTGCTCGAGTCCTCCTCGGTCGACCTGCTCCGCGAGGTCGGCCTGGGGCAACGGATCGAGCGCGAGGGCATGGAGCACCGCGGGATCTACCTGCAGTGGCCCGAGGAACGCCACCACATCGACTTCGTGGACCATGTCGGCCGCTCGGTCTGGATCTACGGCCAGACCGAGGTCACCAAGGACCTGATGGCCGCTCGGGAGGCCGCGGGGCAGGAGTCCTTCTACAACGCGAGCGACGTCGCCCTGCACGACATCGAGACCGACCGGCCGTCCGTGACGTTCACCGACGCCGAGGGCGTGGACCAACGGATCGACGCCGACGTGATCGCGGGCTGCGACGGGTTCCACGGTCCCTCGCGGGCAACGGTTCCTACTTCGGTGCAGAAGACCTGGGAACGGGTGTACCCCTATGCGTGGCTGGGTGTGCTGGCCGACGTGCACCCGTCGACCGACGAGCTGATCTACGCCTGGCACCCGGACGGGTTCGCCCTGCACAGCCTGCGCTCGGAGACGGTCAGCCGGCTCTACCTCCAGGTCGACACCCACGACGACATCGGGAGCTGGTCCGACGACCGGATCTGGGACTCGCTGGCCGCCCGGCTCGGCGACGGGCAGAACGGCTGGCACCTGACCCCGGGACCGATCACCGAGAAGAGCATCCTGCCGATGCGCAGCTTCGTCTCCACACCGATGCGGCACGGCCGGCTGTTCCTCGCCGGCGACGCCGCACACATCGTCCCGCCGACCGGGGCGAAGGGCCTGAACCTCGCGGTCGCCGACGTCGCGGTGCTGGCCCGGGCGCTGGTGGCGCTCCTCCGGGACGGTTCGCACGTGCTCGTGGACGGCTACTCCGACACCGCGCTGCGGCGGGTGTGGCGCTGCACCCACTTCTCCTACTTCATGACCAGCATGCTGCACACCTCCGGGGACGAGTTCGACGCCCAGCTCCAGCTCTCCCAGCTGCGCTGGATCGCCTCGTCCCACGCGGGAGCAGCAGGTCTTGCCGAGAACTACGCCGGCCTGCCGATCGGGTACTGAGCCGGCCCTCCGAGTGAGGTGATTCCGGCCACTGGGGGCGGCCGGCGGCCCGGATCGACTCGGTTTCCGGCCCGGCGATTGCTACCGTTCGAGGGGGTCGGCAGTCGCCGGCCGTTCCTGGTACCGGTGAAGAGACCACGCAGATGAGCCAAGACCCCGCACGCCTGACCACGAGGCCGCCGGTGCGACAGAAGCACCTGATGACGCCGGGCAGCCCCCGGGTGCGCAACGCCGAGCCGATGAGTCTGAGCCAGGTCCAGCGCTGGGTGCTCTCGACGCTGGCCGTGATCACCATCGAGCACCTGGCGGCCGGCCTGGTCATCGCGGCGATCTTCATGCCCGAGGACCGGCTCGACTCCCGGATCGGGCTGCTGGCGATCGCCGGCGCGTTCGGCGTGATCGCGGTCGTCACGGCACTGGTCATCCACCAGAAGCGGGTGCTGAGCCCCTGGCTGCTGCTCGGCCTGCTGCCGACCGTGGTCGGGGCGTGGCTCGTCTTCTGGCGCTGACGCGCCCTGGGGTTTGACCAGGTCACCCTGGAGTTTCCCCAAGGTATGTACCGAAGCCGTCACCTCCCATGGTGCACGGGCCGTGGCAAGTGCAGCTTCAGCCAGGGAAGTAGTCCGGCCGGTCATCGGTCTGCCACAACGGCGTCCACGTCCGGTCGGCCGTCGTCGCCGAACACCGCTGTGCCCGTTCACGTCGACCGGTCCCCGGGGCACAACCTGGCGAAAACACCGGCGCGAGCACCTGCCGGGCGGCGGCACGCTGAGAGCACAACAACTCCCGGCAACGAACGGAGCCTCCCGTGCACGACACCGACCTTCGCACCAACCCGACCACTGCGCTGTTCCAGGTGGACGGCATGACCTGCGAACACTGCACCCGCGCCGTGGCCGGCGAGATCTACAAGATCCCAGGCGTCCTCCAGGCGTACGCCGACCTCGCCAACGGCACGGTCAACATCGCCAGCGAGGACGAGCTGCGGGTCGCCGACGTCGAGGCGGCCGTGACCGAGGCCGGCTACAGCCTGGTCGTCGGTCCCACCGACAAGGAGAACTGACATGCACGGAATGCACCTGGACCTGGCCGGGAGGGCATGGCGCGGCATCCCGGTGGTTTCATCGGCGCGACCGGGATTCCGCCGGACCGACCATTGAGCCCACGACCGCCCCACCTCGTTCCGGCTCCCCGACGGCACGGTGATCACCACCCCGTTCACGGTCCGAGCCTCCTGAGTGACCGAGAGACGTTAATGTCAGGACCGATCGGAGGGAGACAGACGATGCTGTTCATGTCCGCGCGGGAGTTCACCGACGACACGGCGTGGGACGCCCCCCTCGACCTCGCCGAGTTCGGCGAGCCGGCGACGGTGCGCCTGCACTGGACCGACGCACCCTACGTCTGGCACGTCAACGACGGTGCCGAGGTGTTCGTGCTCCTCGACGGAGACGAGCACGTCGCTCATCCGCGCGGTGCGGCCCTGGTGGAGGCGACATGTTGACGATCGGCCTGATCGGCGGGATGAGCTGGGAGAGCAGCGCGGAGTACTACCGGCTGGCCAACGAGCTGGTCCGCGAACGGCTCGGCGGGCTGCACTCGGCCCGGACCCTGCTGTACTCGGTCGACTTCGCCGAGATCGAGGCGATGCAGGTGTCCGGTCACTGGGACGACGCCGGCCGGGTGCTCGCGTCCGCGGCGAGATCACTCGAGGCCGGCGGCGCCGACCTGCTGGTGCTGTGCACGAACACGATGCACAAGGTCGCCGACCAGGTGGAGTCCGCGGTGTCCATCCCGTTGCTGCACCTGGCGGACGCGACGGCCGCCGCGGTGCACGCCGCCGGTGTTGGCACAGTGGGCCTGCTCGGCACCGCGTTCACGATGGAGCAGAACTTCTACCGTGACCGGCTGGCCTCGCACGGACTCACCGTGCTCGTCCCCGAGGCGGCCGACCGGGAGGTCGTGCACCGGGTGATCTACGACGAGCTGTGTGTCGGGGTCGTGGAACCGTCCTCGCGTGCGTCGTACCGCTCGGTGATGGCGCGGCTGGTCGAGCGCGGGGCCGAAGGCATTGTCCTGGGCTGCACCGAGATCGAGCTCCTCGTCGGCCCCGAGGATGCGAGCGTGCCGCTGTTCCCCACCACGAGGCTGCACGTCGAGGCGGCGGTGGACCGTGCGCTGTCCGGTTGAGGCCGAGAACGCCACGAGGGCCGGGGAACGCTCCCCGGCCCTCGTGTCAGGGCTGATGCTGTCGTCTTGAGCTCAGTTGACCTTGAGCGTCATCATCCCGTTCTTGTTCTGGCTCACCACGCGGAGCGTGGTGCCGCTGCCGGCCACCTTCACGCTGCCCCACGGGTTGTCGGCGTCGTAGTACGCCAGCGGGTCGCTGTCGTCGAACACCGGCATCGCCTTCTGCGACGGGACGTCGAGCGTCGTCGTCTCGTAGCCCGCAGCGTTGTCCGCGTCGATCTCGCGGTGCAGAGAGATCGGGTCGGTGCG
>DASSBE010000114.1:0-10446 GCA_035699065.1 Nocardioidaceae bacterium | reverse complement strand
CGCGAGATCCAGGGGCTGGCCGCGTCGTTCGAGTCGGTCCGGATCGACGGGGAGGACTACCGGCACCGCGGGCTCCCGGACGCGCCGACAGCACCGGACCTGGACCTGGTCAAGCAGCGGGCCGATGCCGACGGTGCGAGTCTCGACCACTTCGTCGACCTGTCCCGGCACCTGTCGGGGGTGCACCCGTCCAAGTACGGCGCGCTGCTCGACGGCGTGTCCACGGTCTGCCTGGAGGGCGTGCACACCGTCGACGACCAGGCCACCGCGCTGCGGCTGGTGGTGCTCGCGGACCGGATGTACGACCGGGACCTCCCGGTGCTGGCGAGCGGGGTGACCTTCGACCGGCTCTTCGCCGCGCAGCTGCTCGAGGGCGGCTACCGCAAGAAGTACTTCCGCGCGGTCAGCCGGCTGGTAGCGCTGGCCCGCGAGGGCGCCGGGCTGCCCGAGGCCGGGCTGCCCGAGGCCGGGCCCCCGCGCGGGTAGGTCAGCACCGGCATACTCGGCGCATGGGGAAGAAGAAGCGGGAGTCCGTGACCGAGGCGCTCACCGTGCGATCGGGGCAGGTGGATCTCACCTCCTACGACCCTCGCGCGACTCCGGCCTTCGCCGGCGACAAGAGCGACGGCAAGAGCGCGCTGGCCGCCATGGACCGGGGCCTCTCCGACCTCCAGGAACGGCTGTTCGCGGAGGGACGCACCGGAGGGGAGCGTCGCATCCTGCTCGTCCTACAAGGCATGGACACCTCCGGCAAGGGTGGCGTGATGCGGCATGCGGTCGGGCTGTTCGACCCGCAGGGCGTGCACATCAAGTCGTTCAAGGCGCCGACCGACGAGGAGCTCCGGCACGACTTCTTGTGGCGGGTGCAGCGCGAGACGCCGGGGCCGGGAATGATCGGCATCTTCGACCGCTCGCACTACGAGGACGTGCTGATCGGTCGGGTGCGGCAGCTGGTCTCCAAGCGGGAGATCGCCAAGCGGTACGACGCGATCAACACGTTCGAGCAGCGGCTGGTCGAGTCCGGGACGACCGTGGTCAAGGCCATGTTGCACATCTCCGCGGAGGAGCAGAAGGAGCGGCTGCTCGCGCGGCTCGACGACCCGACCAAGCACTGGAAGTTCAACCCCGGCGACGTCGACGAACGAGCCCTGTGGTCGGACTACCGGCGTGCCTACGAGGTCGCGCTCGAGCGGTGCAACACCGACCCCGCGCCGTGGCTGCTGGTCCCGAGCGACCGCAAGTGGTACCGCAACTGGGCGGTGGCCTCCGTGCTCCGCGAGACCCTGGAGAAGATGGACCTCGGCTGGCCGGAGGCGGACTTCGACGTCGAGGAGCAGCGCACGCGGCTGACCGAGCAGGACCCGAGGTCGTGACGGCCGGTAGGTTGACCCGGTGATCCCGACCGTCGCCGCGACCCGCTACGTCGCGCCCCTTCGTGAAGGCGGGTCGCTGCCCGGCATCGTGGAGGCCGACGACCTAGGCACCTACGTCTGCAAGTTCCGAGGCGCCGGCCAGGGCCTGAAGGTGCTCGTCGCCGAGGTCATCGTCGGAGAGCTCGCCCGCCGCCTCGGGCTCGACACCCCTGAGCTCGTCGCCATCCGGCTCGACGCCGCGATCGGCAAGTACGAGGCCGACGAGGAGGTGCAGGACCTCCTCACCGCCAGCGTCGGGCTCAACCTCGGCGTCGACTTCCTGCCCGGCTCGTTCGGCTTCGACTCCGGCTACCGACCCGACCCGGAGGTCGCGGCGCGGATCATCTGGCTCGACTCGTTCGTGGCCAACGTCGACCGCAGCTGGCGCAACCCGAACCTCCTGGTGTGGCACCGGCGGCTGTGGTGCATCGACCACGGCGCGGCGGTGTACTTCCACCACGCATGGCAGGGCGGTGTGACCTCGCCGGACCGGTTCGCTCGGCAGCCCTACGACGCCTCCGACCACGTGCTCGCGGCGTTCCGCGCCGGGGTCGCCGCGGCCGATGAGGCCCTCGCGCCGTTGGTCACCCGCGACCTGCTGGCCGACGTGCTCGCCCAGGTCCCCGATGAGTGGCTCGAGCCGGTGCCCGGATGCCCCGAGCCGCAGGACGTGCGTGCGGCGTACGTGGAATTCCTGCAGGCCCGGATCTCGGGCGATCGTGCCTGGCTGCCGGTGGAGAGCGCGGCATGAGTCCGCGGATGGGTTTCCAGTACGTCGTGCTGCGGTGCGTGCCGCGGGTGGACCGGGAGGAGTTCGTCAACGTCGGCGTGGTGCTCTACTGCCAGGCCGCCGACTACCTCCATGCCCGGTGCCACGTGAACCGGGAGCGGCTCGCCGCGCTGGACCCCGGCGTGGACCTGGACGCGGTGTGCTCGGCGTTGGAGGCGATCGAGGCGGTCTGCCGCGGCGACGAGTCGGCCGGTGCTGCGGGCCGGACCAGCCTCGGCACCCGGTTCGGCTTCGTCAAGGCGCCCAAGAGCACCGTGGTGCAGCCGGGGCCGGTGCACGGCGGCACCACCGACGACCCGGCACGCCAGCTCGACCACCTGCTCGACGTCCTCGTCACCTGAGCCCTGGGCGGACCGGGCAACCCAATCGCGGCATTCGCCTGCTCATCGCGCATCCGGCCCGTAGCCTGCCCTTGAAAACCGCACCATTTGCTCGGAAGGCCCGGGGTCAATCCTCGGTGGCGCAGCCCCGCCGATCGGAGAAGTCCATGGCCGCCAAGCCCAACTGGTTCGTTCGGCACAAGCTCGTGAGCACCGCGCTCGGTCTCGCCCTGGTCTTCGGCTTCGTCGACAGCCTTGGTGACGACGGTGCGGCCACCGCCGGGGCGGATGCTGCGAGCACGCCAACGGTCACTGCGACGGCAACAGTCACCGCGACGGCCACTGCGACGGCAACAGTCACCGCGACGGCCATCGTGGAGGCCGAGGAGGAAGCCGAGGAGCCCGACGATGAGTCCGCAACGGCGGACCAGAGCAAGGCAGTCGCTGACGATCCGAAGCCCACCAAGCGACGCGCACGCACCTACCTCGTAGGTCGCACCATCGACGGCGACACCATCGAGCTCGCCAACGGCGACGGCGTTCGGATAGTGGGTATCGACACTCCGGAGCGCGGGGACTGTGGATACGACCAGGCCACCGCAGCCATGGATCGGATGGTCACCGGTAAGCGCGTTCAGCTCACCATGTCCGACGAGGACACCGACCGCTACGGACGCCTGCTCCGCTACGTCAACGTGGGCAGTCAGGATGTTGGGCTGGCGCAGATCAAGGCTGGGCTGGCCATCGCCCGCTACGACTCGCGCGATGGATACGGCTACCACCCCCGCGAGAACGTCTACATCGCCACGGACAAGGCCACGGAGGACCGCATCAGGTGCGCCAAGCCAGCCCCGGTGGCCGCAGCACCGGAACCGGCTCCGGCCGGCGGCGGCTCTGTGCACTACGAGAACTGTGACGCCGCCCGGGCCGCTGGCGCAGCGCCGGTGTATCGCGGCGACCCGGGCTACGGCAGCCACCTGGACCGGGACGGCGACGGGTCCGGCTGCGAGTCGTGACCTCGGTGACCGGCCCTGATTCGGGGCATCGCGAGCCCAGGTAAACCCGCAGGTCGTACGGCGGGTTCGCTCAGAGGTTGATCATGTGGCCGGCGATGCCCTCGACGGCCTCCTTGACCGCCTCGGTCAGCGTCGGGTGCGCGAACACGTTCCGGGCGACCTCGTCGGCGGTGAGGTCCCACTTCTGGGCGAGCGTCAGCGCGGGCAGCAGCTCGGTCACGTCCGGGCCGATCAGGTGTGCACCGACGATCTCGTTGTACTTCGCGTCCGCGACGATCTTGACGAAGCCGACCGCCTCACCGAGCCCCTGCGCCTTCCCGTTCGCCGAGAACGGGAACTTCGCGGTCTTCACGTCGTACCCCTTCTCGCGCGCCTGCTCCTCGCTGTAGCCGAACGAGGCGATCTGCGGCTGGCAGTACGTCGCACGCGGGATCATGTCGAAGTCGACCGGCATGGTCTCCGCGCCCGCGATCGTCTCAGCGGCCACGATGCCCATCGCCTCGGCGGTGTGCGCGAGCATCAGCTTGCCGGTCACGTCACCGATCGCGTAGACGCCGTCGACGTTGGTGCGGCCGACCTCGTCGATCGCGATCGCGCCGCGGTCGGTGGTGGACACGCCCGCCACGTCGAGGCCGTAGCCGTCGAGCCGCGGCGCGAAGCCGATCGCCTGCAGCACCTTGTCGGTCTCGATCACCTGCTGCTCACCGTTCTTCGACACGGTCACGGTGACCTTGTCGCCGGAGTCGTCGATCGACTCGACCTTGGTGGAGAGCAGCACGTTCACGCCCAGCTTCTTGTAGTGCTTGAGCAGCTCCTTGGAGACCTCCGGGTCCTCGGTCGGCACCATCCGGTCCAGGAACTCCACGATCGTCACGTCGACGCCGAAGTTCTTCATCACGTAGGCGAACTCGACGCCGATCGCGCCGGAGCCGGCGATCACGATGCTGCCGGGCAGGGTGTCGTCGAGGATCTGCTCCTCGTAGGTGACGACCCGGGCGGACAGCTCCGTCCCGGGGATCAGCCGGGTGGTGGCGCCGGTGGCGATGATCAGGTTGTCGAAGGTCAGCTGCTGGGTCGAGCCGTCGTCGGCCTGCACGTCCATCGACTTGGCGCCGGTCAGCGTGCCCCAGCCGTTGATCTCGGTGATCTTGTTCTTCTTCATCAGGTAGTGCACGCCCTTGACGATCCCGTCGGAGACCGTGCGGCTGCGGGCGTGCGTCGGCTTGTAGTCCATCGACGCGTCGCCGGTGATCCCGAACTTGTCCTTCTCGTGGTTCAGGATGTGCGCGAGCTCCGCGTTGCGCAGCAGCGCCTTGGACGGGATGCACCCGACGTTGAGGCAGACACCACCCCAGTACTTGTGCTCCACCACGGCGGCGCTGAGGCCGAGCTGCGAGGCGCGGATCGCGGCGACGTACCCACCGGGGCCGGCGCCGAGGACGACAACGTTGAAGTGCTGGCTCATGAGCAGAGCCTATTGGGTCGCCCCGCACGGTTGTCAGGCGCTGTGCGTGTCATCGCACGTACAGCGCCTGACGGCTCGCTCAGACCGGGACCAGCTCGACGGCGCCCACCGCGTACCGCGCCAGCACCGTCCACGCCACCTCCGTGTCGGCGCCCAGGGGGGCGGACACGGCCACCGCACCTGCCTCCAGGGCGAGCTCGGCGGCCCGGTCCGGCAGCGTGCCGGGTGCCAGGAACAACGAGCCGACCGCGATGTGGCGGCGGCCCTGGCCGCGGAACTGGCGCACCGCCTCCCCGGTCGCCGGGGGAGCGGCCGATGCGTAGGCGGCCACCGTGGGCAGCTTGTGCTTCGAGCCCCACAGCCGGGCGAGCCGGGCGACGGCCTGGTTCGCCAGGGAGTCCGAGGAGCCGGCGGCGGCCAGCACCAGCGCGTCGAGCTCGCGGACCCGCGCCTCCTTCAACGCGGTGCGCAGCCGGCGGTCGAGCACCTCGAGAAAGACCGTCTCCAGACCGAGGATCTGCGTCGCCCGGATCTTGAGGTTCTCGTGCGCGGCCATCGCGTCGGCGATCGCCGAGGGTACGTCGACCTTGGCGTGGTAGGCCTCGGTCAGCAGCAGCGGGACGACCACGATCTCGTCGTACCCCGCGCGGACCAGCTTATTGACCACCGTCGAGAACGACGGCTTGGACAGCTCGAGGAACGCGGGCTCGATCCGCAGGTCCGGGCGCATGCCGCGGATCTCGGCGACGAGTGCCTGGATCGTCTCCGCGGAACGAGGGTCACGGCTGCCGTGGGCCAGAGCCACCAGTGCTGGAGCGGTCATGAGTTCGGCCTCCCTTCGAGGTCGTGCCCGACGCCGTTGTCGGAGCGTTGCTTGCTGAGTGTCGAGTCGTGGTTCATGCGTGGATGCCGCACTCGGTCTTGGCGCTGTCCGCCCAGCGTCCGCTACGCGGGTCCTCGCCCGGCGCGACCCGGCGCGTGCACGGCCAGCAGCCGATGGAGGGGTAGCCGTCGTACTGGAGCGGGTTGACGAGCACCCCATGCGCGGCGATGTACCGGTCCACGTCCTCGTGCGACCACCGGGCCAGCGGTGACACCTTGACCTTGCGCTTCTTCTCGTCCCAGCCGATCACCGGCGCGATCACCCGGTCGTGGGTCTCCTGCCGACGCAGCCCGGTCGCCCAGGCGTCGTACCTCTCCAGCGCGTCCTGCAGTGGTGCCACCTTGCGCAACGCGCAGCAGAGGTCCGGATCCCGGTTGAAGAGGTCCTTGCCGTACGCCGCATCCTGCTCCGCGACGGACTGTTCCGGGGTGACGGTGACCAGGTTCACCGGCAGCGTGGCGGCCACCGCGTCGCGGGTCCCGATCGTCTCCGCGAAGTGGTAGCCGGTGTCCAGGAACACCACGTCGACGCCGGGCGCCACCCTCGAGGCGAGGTCGGCCAGCACCGCGTCGCCCATCGAGGACGTGACGCAGAACCGGGTGCCGAACGTGGCGACCGCCCACTCGATGATGACCTCGGCCGGGGCGAGCTCGAGCTCCGCGCCGGCGTGCGAGATCAGCTCCTTGAGCTCCGCCTCGCTCCGACCCTCGGTCGTGGTGCCCTTGAAGTTGCGGGCCGCGGTGGTCAGGACACTCATCGCGCCCCCTCCGATCCGGGCGCGGCAGCGGTGGTGCCGCCGCGCGGGATCATGCCGAGCATCCGCAGGCTGAACGCGCGCAGGCAGGACCGGCACTCCCAGGCGCCGGGGCCGGCTCCGTCTTCGCTCTCGTGCGGTCGCAGGTCCTCGTCGCCGCAGTAGGGGCAGTGGAACGGCACCCCGCGGCTGCTCATCGGACCGCCTCCAGCGCCTTGTCGCCGCGCAGCACCTCGTCGTCGGCGCGGGCCACCCAGGCAGCGAACGCCTCACCCGGCTCGCGCTCGGCGAGATAGGCGGTGACCACGTTGGTGACGTAGTCGTCGAGGCCGGTGCTGGTGACCTTGTGCGCGCGCAGCTTCTTGCCGAGCGCCGCGGTCAGCCCGATGCCGCCGCCGAGGTGGACCTGGAAGCCCTCGACCTGGTTGCCGTCCTCGTCGAGGACCAGCTGTCCCTTGAGACCGATGTCGGCGACCTGGGTGCGGGCGCAGGCGTTCGGGCAGCCGTTGACGTTGACGGTGATGGGCGTGTCGAGATCGGGGAAGCGGCGCTCGAGCTCGTCGATCAGGTCGGCGGCGCGCTGCTTGGTGTCGACGATCGCCAGCTTGCAGAACTCGATGCCGGTGCAGGCCATCGTGGAGCGCCGCCAGTTCGAGGGCCGCGCCGAGAGACCGATCCGCTCCAGCGCACCGACCATGCCCTCGACGTGATCCTTGTCCACGCCCAGCACGACCAGCTTCTGGTACGCCGTCAACCGGACCCCTGCCGCGCCGTACTCCTCGACGACCTCACCGAGTCCGGTCAGCACGTCGCCGGAGATCCGGCCCACGGTCGGGGCGGCGCCGATGTAGAACCGGCCGTCCTTCTGCGGGTGTACGCCGATGTGGTCGCCGTTGAGCACGGGGACCGGGGGAGAGGCGCAGTCGACGAGCTTGCGGTCGAGATACTCCGACTCGAGGACCTCACGGAACTTCTCGATGCCCCAGTCGGTGACGAGAAACTTCAGCCGGGCCCGCGAGCGCAGCCGGCGGTAGCCGTAGTCCCGGAAGATGGAGATCACGCCCTCCCAGGCGTCCGCCACCTCGTCGAGCGGGATCCAGACGCCCATCTTCTGCGCGAGCATCGGGTTGGTGGACAGGCCGCCGCCGACCCACAGGTCGAAACCGGCGCCGTGCTCGGGGTGCACGGTGCCGACGAACGAGACGTCGTTGATCTCCGGGGCGCCGTCGAAGCTGGGGTGGCCGCTGACCGAGGTCTTGAACTTGCGCGGCAGGTTCGAGAACTCCGGGTTGCCGATGTAGCGGTCCTTGATCTCCTCCAGCGCGGAGGTGCCGTCGATGACCTCGTCCGCGGCGACGCCGGCCACAGGGGAGCCGAGGAAGCCACGAGGCGAGTCGCCGCAGGCCTCCTGCGTCTGCAGGCCGACGGCTTCCAGGCGCTGCCAGATGGTGGGGACGTCCTCGATCCGGATCCAGTGGTACTGGATGTTCTGCCGGTCGGTGATGTCGGCGGTGTTGCGGCCGAACTCGGTGGAGATGCCGCCGAGCACGCGCAGCTGCTCCGCGCCGAGCAGGGCGCCGTCGCTGCGCACCCGCATCATGAAGTAGCGGTCGTCGAGCTCTTCGGGGTCCAGGGCGCCGGTCTTGCCCCCGTCGAGGCCCGGCCTGCGCTGGGTGTAGAGGCCCCACCAGCGGAACCGGCCGCGCAGGTCGGAGCCGTCGATGGAGTCGAATCCCCGGCGTGCGTAGATGTTCTCGATCCGCGCGCGGACGTTGAGCGCGTCGTCGTCCTTCTTGGCCTGCTCGTTGGAGTTCAGCGGCTCCCGGTAGCCGAGGGCCCACTGGCCCTCACCACGCTTGGGTCGTGGGCGACGGCCCTCGGGGTTCCGACCGGGGCCAGTGGGTGCCGGCTTGGCCGGCGCGGCGGCGCCGGGCCCGTGGTTCGGTGCGTTGTGCGGAGTCATGAGAATGCGTTCCTCTGGTCAGAGACGCACGAGTCGCGGCGAGTCAACCGACAACGCTGTCGGGAGAGGTGCAGCCCGGCGACCGCGCGCCCGGCTGCTGGAGAGCTGGGCGGTCAGACGGGCCAACACATCATGCTGCGGGTACGACCGAGGTCCACATGGCGGCGGGCCACGAGGTAGACGGTCGTTGCAGCGGTCATGGCGTGAAGTCTCACGGGTCGGACGTTGTGTCCACAAACCGGCATCTTATGATGTGAGACTGTGGTCCAGGATTTGGTACGGCGGCCCTGCGGCCTACCCGTCCTGCGGGCCCTCACTAGGCTGTCGTGCATGACCGACGCGACCACTGCACACTCGTACGTCTCAGGCGGGGACAGCCTCGCGACCCGGGCCAGCGCGGCCTACAACGCGGCACTCGAGGTCATCGCCTCCGTCGAGCCGCGTGTGGCGGAGGCCACACGGGCCGAGCTCGCCGACCAACGCTCCTCGCTGAAGCTGATCGCCAGCGAGAACTACGCCTCGCCCGCCGTGCTGCTCACGATGGGGACATGGCTGTCCGACAAGTACGCCGAGGGCACGGTCGGGCACCGGTTCTACGCCGGCTGCCAGAACGTCGACACGGTCGAGGCGCTCGCGGCGGAGCACGCGCGAGAGCTGTTCGGTGCGCCGTACGCCTATGCCCAGCCGCACTCCGGCATCGACGCGAACCTGGTCGGCTTCTGGTCGATCCTGGCCCACCGGGTCGAGAGCCCGGCGCTCGAGCGGCTCGGCGCGAAGTCCGTGAACGACCTGTCCGAGGAGGACTGGGAGATGCTGCGCCACGAGTTCGGCAACCAACGCATGCTCGGCATGTCCCTCGACGCCGGCGGCCACCTCACGCACGGCTTCCGGCCCAACATCTCCGGCAAGATGTTCCACCAGCGCAGCTATGGCACCGACCCCGAGACCGGGCTGCTCGACTACGACAACGTCGCCGCGGCCGCCCGCGAGTTCAAGCCGCTGGTGCTGATCGCCGGCTACTCCGCCTACCCCCGCCGGGTGAACTTCGCGAAGATGCGCGAGATCGCCGACGAGGTGGGCGCGACCTTGATGGTCGACATGGCGCACTTCGCGGGCCTGGTCGCCGGCAAGGTGTTCACCGGCGACGAGAACCCCGTCCCGTACGCCCACATCACCACCACGACGACGCACAAGTCGCTGCGAGGCCCGCGAGGTGGTCTGGTGCTGGCGCAGGAAGAGTACGCCTCCTCGGTCGACCGCGGCTGCCCCATGGTGCTCGGCGGCCCGCTGTCGCACGTGATGGCCGCGAAGGCCGTGGCGCTGGCCGAGGCGCGTCAGCCATCGTTCGCGACGTACGCCCAGAACATCGCCGACAACGCCAAGTCTCTGGCCGAAGGCTTCCTGTCCCGCGCCGGGAAGCTGGTCACCGGCGGCACCGACAACCACATCGTGCTCCTCGACGTGTCCGGCTTCGGGCTCACCGGGCGCCAGGCCGAGTCGGCGCTGCTCGACGCCGGCGTGGTGACGAACCGCAACTCGGTGCCGGCCGACCCGAACGGTGCGTGGTACACCTCTGGCATCCGGTTCGGTACGCCGGCCCTGACCACACGCGGCTTCGGCCATGACGAGTTCGACCGGGTCGCCGAGCTCGTGGTCGACGTCCTCTCCTCCATCACACCCGGCACCACGAAGGCCGGTGCGGCCTCGAAGGCGACGTACCAGCTGGCCGACGGGGTGGCCGAGAAGACGAAGGCCGCCTCGGCCGAGATGCTCGACAAGTACCCGCTCTACCCCGGCCTCGAGCTCACCTGACCACGCCTGGCTGAGAAACCCGACCACCGGT
>DASSBE010000113.1:0-3165 GCA_035699065.1 Nocardioidaceae bacterium | reverse complement strand
TTCCTGGGCACTGCTCAACCGGGCGAGCGAACGCTCCCGACCGAGCAGCTCCAGGGACTCGAACAGCGGCGGGGAGATCCTCCGACCGGTGACCGCCACCCGGACCGGGCCGAACGCGTTGCGAGGCTTGAGGCCGAGCTGCTCCACCAGCGCCCGACGCAGCCTCGCGTCGATGGCCGGGGTGTCCCAGGAGTCGAGGTCCGCGAGCGCGTCGTGCGCGGCCTTGACCACGGCGCGGCCCTCGGCGTTGAGCAGCTTCTCGACGTCGACGGGGTCGCGCTCGAACGAGGCGTCGTCGAGGAACAGGAAGCCGAGCATGTCCACGGACTCGCCTAGTGTCGTCATCCGCTCGTGCACCAGCGGTGCCGCCCGGGTGAGCAGCGCGCGCTGGTAGGTGGTCACCGTGTCGGCGAGGACCCCGGCTCGCTGGAGGTACGGGACCATCCGGTCGGTGAGGTCGTCGACAGAGAGGGCGCGCATGTGTGCCGCGTTGATCGCCTCACACTTCTTCATGTCGAAGCGGGCGGGGTTCGGGTTCACCCGGCGGATGTCGAAGGCCTCGGCCATCTCCTCCATCGTGAACACGTCACGGTCCTCGGCGATACCCCAGCCGAGCAGCGCCAGGTAGTTCAGGATTCCCTCCGGAAGGAACCCCCGCTCGATGTACTCGGTGAGGCCGGAGCCCTTGTCGCGCTTGGAGAGCCGCTTGTTGCCCTCCCCCATCACGATCGGCAGATGGCCGAAACGCGGAGCGCCCTTGCCGACGCCCAGGTCCTCGAGCGCCTCGTAGAGCGCGATCTGACGTGGCGTGGACGAGAGCAGGTCCTCACCGCGCAGCACGTGCGTGATCTCCATCATCGCGTCGTCGACCGGGTTCACCAGTGTGTAGAGCGGATGGCCGTTGCCGCGCACCAGCACGAAGTCCGGGACGTGCTCGGGCAAGAAGCTGATCTCGCCGCGCACGAGATCCTCGAAGACGATGGGCCGGTCCGGCATCCGGAAGCGAAGGACCGGTTTGCGTGCCTGCGCGATGAACGTGGCCTTCTCCTCAGCGGAGAGGTCGCGGCAGTGTCCGTCGTACCCGCTGGTCTTGTTCTCGGCCCGGGCCGCCGCACGCCGCTCCTCGACCTCCTCCTGCGAGCAGTAGCAGTCGTAGGCCTTGCCGGAGCCGCGCAGCTGGTCGGCGACGGCGGCGTACTTCTCGAAGCGCTCGGACTGCAGGTACGGCGCGAAGGGTCCACCAATCTCGGGGCCCTCGTCCCAGCCGATGCCGAGCCACCGCAGCGAGTCGATCACGGACGCGTAGCCCTCAGGGGTGTTGCGGGCCAGGTCGGTGTCCTCGATCCGGAGCACCAGCGTGCCGCCGAAGTGCCGTGCGAACGACCAGTTGAACAGGGCGCTGCGGACGTTGCCGACGTGCAGCGACCCGGTCGGCGAGGGTGGGAACCGGACCCGCACCTTGGACGGCTCGATGCCGCCCAGCACGTCCACCGGTGCCTCAGCCACGGGATACTACCTTGTTCGTCAGAGTTCCGATGCCGGCGACCGTGACCTCGACCTCGTCGCCCGGGTGCATGGGACCGACACCCTCGGGGGTGCCGGTCAGGATCACGTCCCCGGGCAGCAGCGTCATCACCGAGGAGACGTGCGCGACCAGCGTCGGCACGTCGAAGATCAGGTCCTTGGTGGAGCCGTCCTGCTTGAGGTCACCGTTCAGGTGCGTGGTGACCCGCAGGTCCGAGGTGTCCAGCTCGGTCTCGATCCAAGGCCCGAGTGGGCAGAAGGAGTCGAAGCCCTTGCCGCGGGTGAACTGCACGTCGCTCTTCTGCAGGTCGCGCGCGGTCACGTCGTTGCCGACCGTGTAGCCGTAGACGACGTCCTTGACCCGGTCCGGCGCCACGTCACGGCAGATCCGCCCGATCACGACCGCGAGCTCGCCCTCGTAGTGCACGTTGCCGCTCTGCCGGGGATAGAAGACCGGGTCGCCGGGCCCCACCACCGAGGTGTTCGGCTTGAGGAACATCAGCGGCTCGGTCGGCAGGTCGCTGCCCATCTCGGCTGCGTGGGCGGCGTAGTTCCGGCCGATCCCCACGACCTTGCTGCGCGGGATCACCGGCGCCAGGAGCCGCACGTCGATGAGCTTGTGCTCCTGGTCGGTGAGGTTCACTCCGACGTACAACGGGTCCCCCGCGAGCGCGACGACCATCGAGTCCTCTGCCGGGATCCCGAGCTCGTCCACGTCGCCGGTGACCACGCCGTACTGCGGGTCGTCTCCGGTGGTGAATCTGGCGATACGCACGCAGCGAGCCTACCTGCGCAGCGCCTTCGCTCCGGTCACTACCCTCGGCGGTGTGGAAAACCTTGTCTCGCACTCCGTGACGGTGCTCGAGGAGGCGTCCTGGCAGTCCCGCCGGGACGCCCACGAGGCACGTGTCGAGCCCTGGATCGCGCCGTACCTGTCCCGCCGGCAGCGTGGTGAGGCGCACCCGGTCGAGGACTTCTTGTTCACCTACTACGCGCAGCGGCCGGCCGCGCTGCGCCGCTGGCACCCGGGCTTCGGCGTGGCCCTGCGCGGCGCCGCCGACTACCTCCGGCTCAAGGGGTACGACGGACAGGGTGACTGGGCGAGCGTCGGGCCGGCTCACGTGCGCGCGCACCGGCGGCTGATCTCGTCGCTGCATGCTCTGCTGGGCGCGACCGCCGGACGCCCCGCGCAGCTCGGCTGTTTCGGGATGCACGAGTGGGCGATGGTCTACCGGCTGGACCAGTCCGGCGTTCGGCACGCGTCCTGGCCGCTGCGGCTCGGGCCGGCCGGGACCGACGAGGTCGTCGAGTCACACCGGATCGCCTGCTCCCACTTCGACGCGTTCCGGTTCTTCACCGCATCGGCCCGGCCGTTGAACACGCTGCGGCCTGCTCGGGAGGACCGTCCGGCGTTCGAGCAGCCGGGCTGCCTGCACGCAGGAATGGATCTGTACAAGCACGCGTTCCGGCTCACCCCGATGGTCGCCTCCGAGCTGGTCGCGGACTGCTTCGAGCTGGCCCGCGACATCCGGGTGCTCGACATGCGGGCTTCGCCGTACGACCTCTCCGACCTCGGCTACGCACCGGTGCGGGTCGAGACGCCGGAGGGGAAGCGGGAGTACGCAGCCGCACAGCGCTCGT
>DASSBE010000112.1:0-7274 GCA_035699065.1 Nocardioidaceae bacterium | reverse complement strand
GGTAGGTCGCGGTGCCGTCGGAGAACCGTAGTGTCGTCCAACCGGGCAGGTTGACCGCGCCCTCGGGCTGAGGGGCGTCATGGGCGAGGTCCCGGATGTCGGCCCAGACCCCCGCGGCGTGTGTCTCGGTGGCGACCGGTGTGGCAACGAACCCAGCCCCGGCCGCGGGCACCCGGGTGCCGATGAAGCCGTTGCCGATGTAGGGCGGAGCGTCGGTGACGGCGGATGGGTCGTGTGCGCGGAGCACCCAGGAGCCGGTTGCCCCCGCTGAGGCACCTCGCGCCTGCGCCGTACTGCCTCGGGCTTGCGCGGGACCGGCCACGGCCGGTGGCAGGGTGCCGGCGGCCAACATCGCGAGGGCGGCGATGGCCACCCCGAGCGACAGGCGACCGGAACGGCGGTGGGGCGCGCGAGCGTGCATGACAGCTCCTGGATCCGACGGAATCTGATCCACGTGCCCACTCGCGCACTGCGACAAACGCGATCGCGGACGACTGCTCCGGCGCTGTCCGGTGTGGCCGTTCTCAGTCGCGGGACTTGATCTCCTGGACCGCCCAGCCGTTTCCGTCCGGGTCGCTGAAGAACAGGAAGCGGCCCCACGGGAAGTTCTTGACCTCGCTGACCTCGACTCCGCGTCCGGTGAGCTCGGCCCGCGCAGCCTCGATGTCAGTGACCACGAGCTGCATGCCCCGCACGGAACCGGGCGTCATCTCCTTGTCGGTGAGTCCGGTGCCGATGGCGATCGAGCAGGCCGACCCCGGCGGGGTGAGCTGGACGAACCGGATGCCATCGCCGACCTGGTGGTCGTGGTCAGCGATGAAACCGGCGTTCTCGGTGTAGAAGGCCTTGGCCCGGTCCACGTCGGAGACCGGCAGGGCGACGAGCTGGAGTTCGAAGTTCATCGTTCGACGTCCGTTCCACTGGGAGGAAGGTTGACGTCTCCAAGCTAGAGCGGCTTACGGTCACATGCTGTCCGCAATACAAGCCCACAGCGGACTGTTCCTGGTCTCGAAGCCGTGTCCCTCGACCGGGGTTGTCCGTACCCTTGTGGTTACGTATCAATGTAGGTACGCTTTGGGGTATGGATGCGGTGTTGCAGGCGCTGGCGGACAGGAGTCGGCGCACGGTGCTCGAGATCCTGCGCGATCACCCGGCGACGGCCGGCGAGCTTGCGCAGGCGCTTCCGATTGCCCGGCCGGGGGTATCGAGGCACCTGAGGGTCCTGCGGGAGTCGGGGCTGGTCGACGTACGCCAAGAGGGTCAGCGTCGGATCTACAGCCTCCGCCTGGAGGCACTCCAGGAAGTGGATGACTGGCTGGGGGAGTACCGGGCGCTCTGGCAGAACCGGCTCGGCGCCCTGCACACCGAGATTGCTCGAGGGAAGAAGGAGCGAAGGTGAAGATAATCGGGACAATGCGGGCGCTCGAGGAGACTCGCGGAGCGGTGCGCATCGAGGACACCTACGACACCGACATCGATGACTTGTGGGAGGCCTGCACGAAGCCGGAGCGGCTCGCTCGGTGGATCGCCGAGGTCTCTGGCGACCTCCGTCTCGGTGGCGAGTTCGACGCGAGCTTCACCAGCGGATGGGAAGGCACCGGACGCGTCGACGCATGCGAGCCGCCGCGACGACTACTCGTGACGACCACGGAGGCGGGTGAACCTGATGAGCAGGTCATCGAGGTCACGCTGACCCCTGACGGTGACCGGACCAAACTGATCATCGAGGAGCGTGGCCTGCCCATCGACCACCTCGCTGCGTATGGCGCCGGATGGCAGGTCCACGCCGAGGACCTCGCTGCATACCTCACCAGTTCCGAGCGCTGCGATCGCCAGACGCGGTGGCAGGAGCTCATCCCGTTCTACCGCCAGATCGTGGTGGGCGAGGAGTAGTCTGCGAAGACTCGCCTCGCACTGCCGTCGACGGTCATGAATCCGCCGTACGGAACGATCCATTGGGGCCGCGTGTGGCCGAAGGGTGGCCCGACCACGACGATGGCGTCAGGGTTGTACTCGCCGACGATGGATATCGCGGCGTCGCGCTGTTCGTTGCGCTTCGCCTTCCGTTCCGTGCCCGACGGTCGAATTGTGAAGTCAGAGGTCGGTGGGCGAGCCACGATGACGGCATCAACGGCCCCCAGGAGGCCGCGCTCTCCCAGGGAGCGGAGGATCCAGCCGAACTCTCGGGCGGGAATCAACTCTTCGGAGGTCTCGAGAAGCAGCACCCCGCCGTCGACGACCGCTGGGTCGATGGGGAACCGGCCTGCGGTCAGGATCCACTGGATGACTTCGATACAGCCGCCCCAGGTGCGACCGGTGATCGACCTGGCCGGCCCGGCCCAGGTCCAGGCTTCGGTCGGCTCGCGCTCACCGAACTCGGTCAGCGCTCGGGGATCGTTCCAGTCATGGCCAATGTCCTCGGACTCACCGGGCTCGATCAGTTCGAGGCGCTCGCCCGTGAGCAGCGCTGCTCGTAGGGCCTGCTCGTGGATCGGATCGATGTGCGGCCCGGGACCCAGTTGCACCTGGGTTGAGCCGCCGTAGTAGCCCGGTACGCCGTTGGTCCACAGCCAATTCAGGATGTTCGTGTTGTCGCTGTATCCGAGAAAGGGCTTCGGATCACGAGTCACGACTCCTACGTCCAGGCGGGGGACCACGGTGATCTGGTCCTCGCCGCCGATCGTGGCAAGGACAGCGCGAATCTCAGGGTCGGCGAACGCTGCATTCACATCGGCCGCTCGATCTTCGGCAGAGGCGCCAAGCTTGCGGGTCGTGGGGTACTCGACGGGGACGAGCCCGGTGACGGCGGCGAGTCGCGCAAGTGCCTGTTCGTGCACAGCAGTGGCGACTGCGGGCGCAGCGAACGAGGTCGACAGCACGGCGACCTTGTCACCGGGCTGGGCCTTGGGAACCGAGACGAACTCCATGTAGGTAGACCCTAGACTCGCGGCTCGCGCCGCAGTTGTCCTGTCTCATCCGTTTTGACGCAGAGAGGCGCTTTCGCAGGCGTTGCGTCAGTTCCAGTGAAGTCGGCGAGCCAGATCAGTCTCACTGAACCCTGTCGCAGCTCGCCAACCGGGCGGACCAGCCGCAGGCGGCACGACGACGCGACCGCGAGGATCGTCGGCTGATGTCGTCGTATAGGGCCCCGTTGCGGTGATCGGACCCGGACGGGGCACACGGAACGACGCGAACGACACCAGCAGGGCAGAGAGCCGACGACGCATGGGGGCACTCCTTGAACGCGACCGGGCGCGTCTTCGTCGTGCTTCGCGAGCCTCGCGGTCACCGCGCACGTGCTGTCGGTGGTCGCGTTCGAGCCCGGCCGACCTGCCCGGGTCCTGGCCGCGATGCTCGAGACCGACGCAGGCAAAGCGCTGGCCGCCGACGCGATCTCCGGTCAGGTCCGCGTGCTCGCGCCGCGGGTCGACGACGCCCGATCCGACGCGATCGGGGTCCGCGCCGCGAACGACCCGGCCCTGGTCACGGCGTTGCGCTCGGTCGACGGACACCGCGACACCGACGCGCTCGAGGCCGTCTTGGACGTAGTCGCCGCCCAGAACCCAGGCGTGACCCGGGCGCCGCGCGCCCGGCTGGTAGGAGACGGCGGCCCCGGCCTTCGCGAGGGGACGCCGCGGCGGCGGGCACCGTGGTCCCGTCGGTCGGCGGGTACGTCGCGTCGTTGCGCGACACGTTGGATCGCGCGGTCGGTTTCGGTGTCCTGGCGGCGTTGACGGCCGGCGCCGTCGGGCTGCTGGTCGGTCCGCGCCGCGACCGGCTGCTGCGTCGGGTCGCCCTCTGGTCGCGGTGAGCGTCTCCGTGGTCGGTGTGCTGGCGTGGCTGCTGGTGCCGCAGGTGCTGCTGCCGCGGCTCGCGGGTCGGTGGCCGGTCGTGGTCGCGGCCGGTCTCGACGCCGCCGGGGCCGGGCTCGCGCTGCTGTTCGGGGCGCTGCTGGCCGCCGGACTCGCGATGCTCGGGCTCGCTTACGCCGCGGGGTTCTTCGTCCCGGTCGGCCATGACCGGGAGGTGCCGGTTGTCGTCCGCCGCGCTGCTGCCCGCCGCGCCAGCGACCGCCGCGCGGAACGCGCCGCGGCCACGGCGGCGTCGGTTCCCACACCACCGGCAGACCAGACCCGGTAGCCGCTGCCCGGGGCCGAGGCTACCGCCGGTTCTGCTTCCGCGGGCGGGGGCCACCTGCCTCGATCCGGTAGCTCTCTCCCGACCGCAGATACAGCCGAGCGTGCGCCAAAGCAACCGGTTCGGGGCGCCACCTCCCCATTTTCCGGCCGCTTTGCGGGCCTTCGCGGTACATCTTTCGGATCCGGTCGCTGTAGTCCCCGGCGGGAATCAGCTGCCCGTCGTCGAGGAGCACTACCCACGAGGCCGCCGGAATCGTGTCACCGTAGGACTCGAAGGTCCAGGAGAACCAGCCGACCGGCCATCCGCGGGCGGTCACCCGTTTCGTCCGGAACCGGCCGGAGATCTCACCCATCAGCACGTGCCAGGCAGCAAACCCGGCGGCGTCGAACAGGTGCGCCGCATCTGCCAGCTCCAGGGCCGGGAACCGCTTCCCGTGCCAGGTGGCGTTCTGATGCTCGTCGAGCCTGAGCTGATCCTCGCTGTGCAAGAAGGTGATCAGTTCGGCGCGGGAGAGCACCGGTAACCGCGCATGCTGGACCCGGGTCTGCTCTCGGTCCACCTCACGCTGCCGGGTCTGTGCTTCCCGTGCGGCCGCGGCGGCCTCCTCGCGCTCACGCTTGACCCGAGCCGCCTGCACGCCCTGCTGCCGCAGCAGCGCGTTGCCGTGCGCAGCGCACATCAGGTGCTTGTTCACGCGGACCGAACAGAGCCTCTCGCCGCAGACCGGCTTCTGGCAGCTCTGGCAGCGCCCGATCGCGAACTGTCCGCAGTCGCAGACCGGGAGCCCGTCCGGGTCACCGGGTGGTACGACCGGGAACCGGTGACCGCATGTGCGTTCGGTGACTTTCTCGCGTGGAACGAGCACCGGCTTTCCGCCCGGCTCGATCCACGGCTCCAGGACATGCTGCCGCTCGACGATCACCGACTGGCACTCGGCCAGCGTCGCCGCCACACTGTGGATCTGTGAGCCGCCACACGAGGGACAGATGGTCATGGCTCAGGCTACGACTATCCGCCCGGGCTCAGCAGCCGGCGATCCCGGCGACGGTGACGGTGAGCTCCCCGAGGGTGCCGGCGAAGTCTTCGGCGAGCGCGGTCAACACGGTGGCGGCCAGGTCGTCGCCGAGACCGCGCAGATGCTCGTCGAGGACCGCGCCGACCAGGGCGCTGACCCCCGGTTGACGTGCCGGCATGTTGACCCAGCGTGCCGTCGCACAGTCCACGTCGGCGGCTGCGGCGGCCGGCCCCACCTCGGTCGCGCGGACACGGCGTCGGCCCACGTCAGCGGCGCGGACGTTTCGGCGGGCCCTGCCCCGCGAAGTTCCTTCAGTTGCGCGGCGAGGTGGTCGCGCGCCAGGATCCGCTGCTCCCTCGTCGCCGCGGGATGGGTCGCGGCCCACATCCAGTCCGCCGGGTAGACGGTCGTGACCTGACCGGTCTCCGCGGCTTCTTCGCTGAGCCGGACGTAGGTCGCGACGATCGCGGTGACCGCCTCCGGGGTCAAGTTGTGGTGGCCGGCCGCGGCCCGCTGCAAGACGACGTCGGTGGTCGACGCGGCGACCTCACTGGCGAAGTCGGCGTCGGCGTCCATCAGCGCGACGATGTGGCGCGCCGGCGCGTACCCGATTCGGGCTCCGGCCGCGACGATCCGGAGGGCCGCGTCCTTGCGGGTGGGTGCGTCGGTGTCGGGGCTCGCCACGACCGCGGCGGCGATCGTGCGGCTGCCGGTGGCCGCGAACGCTGCGGCGGGAACCTGCCCGGTCGGGTCGGCGTAGTCGAGGACCGCGGCCCGGACCAGCTTCTCGCGGGGCTCGGCTCCGAGGTAGGCGACGACCTCGGCGGCGGTGCGGCCGGGAACGGCCAGCCACGCCGAGAGTTCCGCGGCGGTGACGGTCCCGGGCTCGATCGTGCTTGGTGCCGGGGCGTCGAACGCGGCGACGACCGGGGCCAGCGTGGCCCGCAGCTCCAGGTGACCGGCCGAATGGTGCAGGTACCGGGCGAGGACCGGATGCCGGCGAGCCAACGCCACGACGCGTTTGGTGTCGGCGCCGTTGAGCTTCGCGCCGGCCGCCAGCCGGGTGGCCGCTTCGAGCCGGGCGGCTTCGCTGGTGCGGGCCGAGGCGATCACCTCGGCGTTACGACCGCGTCAGAGCCCGCGGTCACGACCACGCCCACGCCGCCCGCATCCTCGCCCGCGCCTGGCTCCACATCGTCTGGCACTGCTGGCAAGACGAAGTCCCCTACAACCCCCAGCAACACCGCGCACTCCAACGCGTCATCGCGACCCAAACGGCGACGGGTTGACATAGGGCTTCTCATGGCGCACCTCCCAACGTGGTTGGCCCGGCCGTGCCACGGGACGTGGTCGGCTCGGGCGTCGGGACGAACCCGACCCCACCAGCGACTGCCCTTCTTTCCCTGTCCGCAAGTATCGTGGTTTGCTGCTGCTTCCGCCGATCCGGTTTTCGTAATACGATTTGGCTATGGTCAGTGAGGAGCAGATCCAGCAATGGGCGGACGAGGCCGAAGATGGCTACGACGTCGAGGAGATGAAGCGCCGCGGGCGCGGTCGGCCCGGACGTGGCGCCGAGCCGATGCAGGTCGTTGCGGTACGCCTCACAGCTGAGGAGCTCGCCGCGGTCGACGCAATCGCCGAGCGAGAACACATCTCGAGATCCGAAGCAATCCGCAGGGCGCTCGCCGGCTCTGCGGCGTGAAGGTCCACGACAGCGCACTCAAACACGGGGTACTCCCAGAGGACGCAGTTCAGGCAGCCGACTGGCCGCTCTGGGTCGAACCGATTGACGACGAGGACTGGCCGCACCGCGAACTACGACTCGGCTTCGACCCTCAAGCCCGCCTACTCGAGACTGTCGTCCTCATCTTCGAGAGCGGCGACGAAATAGTCATCCACGCCATGCCGGCCCGCAGGCAGTACTGGGTTCTCCTGCCCTGATCCGGACGGCTCACGCCCCCGCAAGCGGTCTGGTCACGCGGAGCGTGATCAGAGCGGGATCGGTCAGTGAAACGGCGGGAGCGGGTTCTTAATGGGCGGTGGCTGGTGCGTGATGCGCAAGATCGGTCGGGTGCTGCGGGTGGTGGTCGGGTCAGAATGGTGTCATGCCGGATCAGGA
>DASSBE010000111.1:0-5804 GCA_035699065.1 Nocardioidaceae bacterium | reverse complement strand
TCGGTGACCAGGCGTACGGCGACACCACGTTCCGCGGCGAGCAGCGGTGCGTTGACGTAGGACACCTGCTCCTCGATCACGTCGGAGAAGACGCCCTTGAGCGCCGCGAGCTCGAGCACCTTCACGTCGTACTGCGTGATCTCACCTCGCACCTCGACGTCGAGCTGCTGGGCGACCTCGCCGGCGAGCGAGGTGAAGATCCGGCCGAGCTTCTCGGTGAGCGGGATGCCGGGGCGCACGTCCTCCGCGATCACCCCGCCCTGGACGTTGACCGCGTCCGGGACCAGCTCGCCCGACAGCGCGAGGCGCACCGACTTGGCCACCGCGATCCCGGCCTTCTCCTGGGCCTCGTCGGTGGACGCACCGAGGTGCGGGGTGGCCACCACGTTCTCGAACTCGAACAACGGGCTGTCGGTGCACGGCTCGGACGCGAACACGTCGAGCCCGGCGGCGGCGACGCGGCCCTCCTTGATCGCGACGTAGAGCGCGTGCTCGTCGACGATGCCACCGCGAGCGGCGTTGACCAGCACGAGGTTCGGCTTGACCTTGGCCAGCTCGTCCTCGCCGATCAGCCCCAGCGTCTCCGGGGTCTTGGGCAGGTGCACCGACATGAAGTCGGCCTCGGTGAGCAGCTCGTCGAGCGTCACGAGGCGGACACCCATCTGGGCGGCGCGACCGGCCTGCACGTACGGGTCGTAGGCGATGACCTTCATCCCGAACGCGGACAGTCGCTGGGCGACCAGGACCCCGATCCGGCCGAGGCCGACGATGCCGACGGTCTTCTCGTAGAGCTCGATGCCGGTGTACTTGCTGCGCTTCCACTCGCCGTTCTTCAGCCCCGCGTTGCCGGGCGCCACGTTCCGCGCGGCGGCGAGCATCAGCGCGACGGCCAGCTCGGCGGCGGAGACGATGTTGGAGGTGGGCGCGTTGACGACCATCACGCCGTTCTGGGTGGACGCCTTCACGTCGACGTTGTCGAGCCCGACGCCGGCCCGCGCGATGACCTTCAACCGCTTCGCGGCCGCGAGCGCCTCGGCGTCGACCTTGGTCGCGGAACGGACCAGGATCGCGTCGACGTCGGCGATCGCGGGCAGCAGCTCGGCGCGGTCGGCGCCGTTGCAGTGACGGATCTCGAAGTCCGGGCCCAGTGCCTCGACGGTGGCGGGGCTGAGCTGTTCGGCAATGAGTACGACGGGCTTGCTCACGGTGATTCCTCAAGTGTTGTGAGTCGGCATGATCTGGCTCTTCTCCCACTGTCGTGGGAGTGGCCGTGCACGACGCTGTGCCCGCGGGACACTCTACCGGACCCTGCGCGGCACGTGTCGGGTCGTCCCCGATACTGGACCCGTGACCACACCCGGCCCCGGCGATCGCGCCGTCGACCTCACCGCGGAGCTGGTGGCGCTCGACACCACCAACCCGGCACTGGTCCCCGGTGCCCCCGGAGAACGGCCCGCGGTCGAGCACCTGTGTCGCCGGCTGAGCACGTCCGGCTTCCGGACCGAGGTGGTGGAGGCGGCGGTGCCCGGGCGGCCGTCGCTGCTCGCCTGGCACACCGGGCCCCGGCCAGGACGCACCCTGGTGCTCGACGGCCACCTCGACGTCGTCGGCGCCGGCGCGATGCCGGACCCGTTCGGGCCGCGGGTCGTCGGCGACCGGATGACCGGCCGCGGGACCTGCGACATGAAGGCCGGCGTCGCGGCGATGGTGGTCGCCGCAGAGGAGTCGGCCCGTCGACGTACGCCCGGCACGGTGGTTCTGGCGCTGGTCGCCGACGAGGAGCACGACAGCATCGGCACCGAGGCGGTGCTCCCCGCCCTGTCGCGGCTTGGCCTGGCCCCGGACGGCTGCATCGTCGGTGAGCCGACCGGTCTCGACCTGGCCGCCGCACATCGCGGGTACGCCGTCGTGGAGGTGGTCTTGCGCGGCACCGCCGCGCACAGCTCCCAGCCCGACCTCGGCAGCAACGCGCTGACCCACCTGGGCCGGCTGCTCGGCCGCATCGAAGACGCGGACACCGAGCTGCGGACACGCCCTGCGCACCCGGTCGTCGGCCACGGATCCTGGGCAGCCACCGTCGCCCACGCCGGCGAGGCGCCGTTCACCGTTCCCGACCTCGCCACGACCCTGCTGGAACGGCGCACCGTTCCTGGCGAGTCGGCGGCAGCGGCCCTCGTCGACGTGCGCGAGATGCTCGCCGCGCTGACCGCAGCCGACCCGACGGTGTCCGGGCTGGCGCGGCTGGTCACCTGGCGGGACGCGTGGGAGCTCGGCAACGATGCCGCCACGGCAGGCCTGCTCGAGTCGTTGCAGGGGGCACTTGCCCGCCACGGCGGCCCCGCAGCTGCACAGGTCGGCTTCCCGTACTGGATGGAGTCGGCGATGTGGCAGGCGGCCGGGATCCCCACCGTGGTGTGCGGTCCGGCCGGCGGCGGGCTGCACGCCGACGACGAGTGGGTGGAGCTGGCGCAGGTGCGTTCTTACGCCGGGGCTCTCGTCGACGTGGTGCAGGACTTCTGCGGTGGCTGACTGCACGTCCGACCTCGATCCCCTTGGGCTGCGTGGCGACGCGCCCTTGTTCGACGCCTATCTGAGGACCGTGTCCGGGGACCGGAGCTCGTTCACGATCCCCGGTCACAAGGGCCGCCCGGGCCTGGTCGGGCCGCTGGCGACGTGGGACGTGCCGCTCTACGGCGGGCTCGACGACGTCAAGCAGATCCATGGCCGGCTCGCGGAGGCCGAGCGTCGGGCCGCCCGGCTCTGGGGAGCGGACTTCTGCCGGTTCTCGGTCGGCGGCTCCACGCACGGCAATCAGGCGTTGGCGCTCGCGGTGACCCGTCCGGGCGAGCCGGTGCTGGTCCCGCGCACCCTGCACCGCTCGCTGCTGCTCGGCCTCGTGCTCTCCGGCGCCGTGCCGGTGTGGGTCCGGCCCGAGGTCGACCCCGAGCTGGGCCTGCCCCGCGGGCTGCGCGCCGACCAGGTTGCCGAGGCGCTGGCCCGGCAGCCGGCGGCCACCGCGGTTTTCACCGGGGACCCGAGCTATGTCGGCACCGTCGGCGAGACCGCGGCGGTCGCGGAGGTCGCCCACGCCCACGGCATCCCGCTGGTCGTGGACGCCGCCTGGGGCGCGCACTTCGGCTTCCACCCCCGCCTTCCCGGGCACGCCCTCTCGCTGGGCGCGGACGCCCTGGTGACCAGCGTGCACAAGGCGCTTCCGGGGCAGAGCCAGGCCGCGTTGGTGCTGGCGCGGACGGACCGGATCGACGCGGGTCGCCTCGATGCGGCGGTTGAGGCGACCGCGACGACCAGCCCGGCGGGGTCGATCCTGGCCAGCATCGACGCCACCCGGGCGTTGCTGGCCCGCGACGGTGAGTCGCTCCTCGGCGCCCTGGTGGACAGGGTCGCCCGGGCGCGTACGGCGCTCGCGTCGATCGATGGTGTCCGGGTCCTCGACGGAGCCCACGTCGACCCGGCCAAGCTGGTCGTGCTGCTGCCCGGCACCGGTGCGGACGGGAACGCCGTCGAGCGGGACCTGGTGGCGGCGGGGCTCCCGGTCGAGATGACCGACCACGACACCGTCGTACCGATGGTCACCTTGGCGGACGGCGACGCGGAGGTGGACACGCTCGTCACGGCGATCACCTTCGCCGTCGACCGCCATCGCGGTCCGGCGCGGCCGGTGACCGGTGCGGCCGCGTGGGCGGTGCAGCCTCTCACCGACTGCTCACCTCGTGAGGCGTACTTCGCGGACCACCGAATGGTTCCGGCCGCGGAAGCAGTGGGCCGCACGAGCGCCGAGCTGGTGGCGCCGTACCCGCCCGGGATCCCGGTCCTGGCCCCCGGCGAGCGGATCACCGGCGCGGCGCTCGACGCGCTCCTCGCGGCCAAGGCCAGCGGGACCCGGATCGCCTATGCGGCCGACCCGACCCTGGCGACGCTGCGGGTCGTGGACCGCTGACGGCAGATGCGCCACTTCCCACGACGGACCGGCACTTCCCACGGCCTGTGCGGTGTGGGAAGTGGCGGTTGCCCTGCATACCTTGGGGAAACTGGGGCAGGAGGGATCAGCGGGTCGCAGTACTGCATTTGCTCCCCGCCTGCGGGGCTCACCTCCGGCGCACCTCGCTTCGCTCGGCGTACCTCCGGCTCACTCCTCAGCGGGTCGCAGTGCCCTCGGTGTAGTCGGCATCATGCGACTTCACCCACGCCATCAGCTTCCGCAGCTCGCGGCCGGTCTCCTCGATCGGGTGCTGCTCGCCCTTGGCCCGCAGCTCCTTGAACTCCGGCGCACCGGCGTCCTGGTCGTCGATGAAGCGCTTCGCGAAGGCGCCGTTCTTGATGTCGGCGAGCACGTCCTGCATCCGGTCCTTGACCGAGTCGTCGACGATCCGCGGACCGGAGACGTAGTCGCCGTACTCCGCGGTGTCCGAGACCGACCAGCGCTGCTTGGCGATGCCGCCCTCGTACATCAGGTCGACGATGAGCTTCAGCTCGTGCAGGCACTCGAAGTAGGCGACTTCGGGCTGGTAGCCGGCCTCGGTGAGCACCTCGAAACCTTTCATCACCAGCTCGGAGACACCTCCGCACAGCACCGCCTGCTCGCCGAACAGGTCGGTCTCGGTCTCCTCGGTGAACGTGGTCTTGATCCCGCCGGCACGCAGCCCGCCGATCGCCTTGGCGTAGGACAGTGCGACGTCCCAGGCCTTGCCGGTGGCGTCCTCCTCGACCGCGACCAGCACCGGGACACCGCGGCCCTCGGAGTACTCGCGGCGCACCAGGTGGCCGGGGCCCTTCGGGGCGACCATCGCCACGTCGACCCCGGCCGGCGGGGTGATGTAGCCGAACCGGATGTTGAAGCCGTGCGCGAAGAACAGCATGTCGCCCTCGACCAGGTTCGGCTCCACGGCCTCGGCGTACAGCTTGCGCTGGGTGTGGTCCGGGGTGAGGATCATGATCAGGTCGGCCTCCTCGACCGCCTCCGCCGGGGTCAGCACCCGCAGCCCCTCGGCCTCGGCCTTCGCGCGGCTCTTGGAGCCCTCGGGCAGGCCGACGCGCACGTCGACCCCGGAGTCGCGCAGGGACAGCGCGTGCGCGTGCCCCTGGCTGCCGTACCCGAGCACGGCAACGTTGCGGCTCTGGATCACGGACAGGTCGGCGTCATCGTCGTAGAACATCTCAGCCACGGTCGGGCTCTCCTTCTGTGCTTCTTCTCGGGGTTGTCGGTGGTACGTCGGACACGGTGGGTCAGCTCGCGGCGGGAGGCGCCGGGATCGGGATGGGTCGCAGGGTGCGGTCGGTGATCGAGCGGCCGCCGCGGCCGATCGCGACCATGCCGGACTGCACGAGCTCGCGGACACCGAGCGGCTCGAGCACCCGCAGGAACGCCTCGAGCTTGCCGGCGTCCCCGGTCACCTCGATGGTGACCGCGTCGGTGGCGACGTCGACCACCTTCGCGCGGAACAGCTGCACGGTCTCGAGGACCTGGCGCCGGGTCTCCGCGTCGGCCTTGACCTTGACCAGCAGCAGCTCGCGGGTGACCGAGGCCGGGGTATCGAGCTCGACGATCTTGATCACCTCGACCAGCTTGTTGAGCTGCTTGGTGACCTGCTCGAGCGGCGACTCCTCGACGTTGACCACGATCGTCATCCGGGAGACCTCCGGATGCTCGGTCGGCCCCACCGCCAGCGAGTCGATGTTGAAGCCACGGCGACTGAAGAGACCGGCGATCCGGGCGAGCACACCGGGCTTGTTCTCGACCAGGACGGACAGCGTGTGCCTGCTCATGGCGATCTCCTTCACAGCTC
>DASSBE010000110.1:0-5483 GCA_035699065.1 Nocardioidaceae bacterium | reverse complement strand
GGTGTTGCCCATCTCGGTGAGTCGCTCGACCGCGCGCTCGACCGCACCGGACTCGTGCAGGTTGTTCTCGTGGAAGAAGACGTCGAAGTCGACGCCGAAGTCGTGCAGGCTGCCCTTGATCTCGGCGAACATCAGCTCCACACCCGTGGCGCGGAAGACCTCCTGCGCCTCCGGGTCCGGCAGGTCGAGGACGCCCGGGTGCGCGGCGATCACGTTCTGCGCGATCTCGTCGATGTACTGGCCGGCGTACCCGTCCTCGGGGACCTCCCGGCCCTTCGCCCTGGCCAGCAGCGAGCGCGCGAACCGGTCGATCTGCGCGCCGTGGTCGTTGAAGTAGTACTCCCGGGTGACGTCCGCGCCGGCGAACTCCAGGACCCGGGCGATCGCGTCCCCGACGGCTGCCCACCGTGCAGAGGCCAGTGTGACCGGCCCCGTCGGGTTGGCGGAGACGAACTCCAGGTTCACCTTGTCGCCGTGGAAGCTGTCGGAGGAGCCGTACGACGCACCCGCCGCGACGATCTGGGCGGCGAGGGCACCCTGTGCCCCCGCCTCGACCCGGATGTTCAGGAAGCCGGGACCGGCGATCTCCGCCGAGGCGATCCCCTCCGCGTCGTTGAGCCGCTCGGCGAGCAGGCCCGCGAAGTCCCGGGGCGGCATCCCGGCCAACTTGCCGAGCCGGAGGGCCACGTTGGTGGCGTAGTCGCCGTGCTCCTTGACCTTCGGTCGCTCCACGACCACCCGGTTCGGCACGCCGCTGGGCAGCCTCACGGCGCCCTCGTCGGTCAGTGCGGTCAGGGCTGAGACGATCGTGTCGGAGAGCTGGTCAGGGGTCACCGGTCAAGCCTATCGGCGCCCGGATGCGTGGCTCATCCGGATATCGGTCCGCGGATGCCGGCGACCGTCTCAGTCGTGCGCTCCGCGGCCTGAACGGGCGAGCCGGGTGACGACCTCGACGAGCTCGGCCGGCTCGAACGGCTTGGTGAGATAGGCCTCCACGCCTAGCTCCTCACCGCGGGCCACGTCCCCCGCCTGCGCCCGGCCGGTGACCAGCACGATCGGGATGTGGGCGGTGTCCGGGTCGGCCCGTAGCCGGGACACGGTCTCGAACCCGTTGAGCCGGGGCATCATCACGTCCAGGGTGACCACGTGCGGCCGGACGGTGCGGACCAGCTCCAGGGCGCGCTCCCCGTCGCCGGCGGTGACCACCTCGAACCCCTCGAGCTGGAGGTTCACGGCGATCAGGTCGCGGATCACCGAGGAGTCGTCGACCACCAGCGCGCGCAGGGGACCGGTCGGCTCGATCATCACCACTCCCCCAATCACGAACTCCCGGAAAGTTCATGTACGCTCGTGCGCGCAGCCTGTGAGCCCCCGTAGCTCAGGGGATAGAGCACCGCCCTCCGGAGGCGGGTGCGTAGGTTCGAATCCTACCGGGGGCGCTTCGCACTCGTGCCGCGTGACGCGGCCCGCACCGCTGGTTTCTTCGAACTCAGCAGCGACCCTCGAGTGTCGCGTCCTTCCGCGCGCGGTGCGCGATGCTCCGGGCCTGGCCGATGTCGGGATAGACCACGCTGGCCGCCCCGGCATACCCGGTGCTGCCCTGGATGACGCAGCCGGTGAACTTGCCCGGCTGCACCTGGGTCAGCCCCTGGGCCAGCACGAACAGCTCGGAGGGACGGAGGTTCGTGTCCATGTTCTTGGTCACCGAGAGCACCGCGCGCTCCATGAACCCGGGCCGGTCCGCCTTCGAGCGCACCTCACGCAGGATCCCGAGCAGGGTCCGCTGCTGGTTCGCGGACCGGTCGAAGTCACCGTTCGGGAAGGACTTGCGGATCCGGCTGAAGATCAGGGCCTGCATGCCGTTGAGCCGGTTCTTGCCCACCTTGTAGCCGCCGGGCTTCACCACGTCGAAGAACCGGAACTTCGAGCGCACGGTGATCCCACCGATCGCCTCGATCATCGCCCGAAAGCCCTCGAACCCGGTGGTGAACACGTAGTCCGGGCGGATCCCGACCATGCCGGCCACCGACTGCGCCATCAGCTGCGGGCCACCGAAGAACATCGAGGAGTTGATCTTGTTGCGGCCGTGCCCGGGGACGTTCACGTAGGAGTCACGCGGGATCCCGATCGCGGTGGCGGCCCCGGTCTTCAGGTTCACGCCGACCAGCTGGATCGCATCGGCGCGGCTGCGCACCACCGACTGTCCCGGTCGCGCGTCCGAGCCGAGCGTGAGGATCCAGAGCACGTCGCGCTTGTGGTCGATGCCGTGCACCGACTGCACCTTGACCAGCGACATCGGCGCTTCCCGCACGGCCGACGGCGGTACGACGAGAGCGGTCAGCGCGAGCACCACCCCGAGGACGACAAGCCGTCGCATCCTCGCGAGACTGCGGGCCGAGGGCCGGTTCATCGTGATGCTCCCTTCTCAGCGGGACTCACCGAGCGCGAGACGTCGTACCCGAAGATCTGCCAGCCGCCCGAGCTCTTGCGGGTCAGCAACAGCCGTCCGGTGACCAGCACCTGCTGGTCCGGCGCGTCACCGCGGTCCGCGACGAAGACCAGCTGGATCTTCGCGGTCACGCCGGCGGCCACCTTGTGCGGCGCGAGCACCGAGAGCCACGCCTTCTTCTGCTTGGGGAGGACCGCCTCGGTGGACTCGCCGATCCTGGCGTTGGTCAGGAACCCGAGCTCCTTCCGTGCCTGCTTGGCTGCGCCGGTGCTGAACGCCGAGAACGAGTCGGTGAAGCGTGCACGCGGGTAGCTGCCGCCCAGGAACGCGTCGTCGAAGTAGGCACCGATCGTCCGGCCCACGGTGTGCTCGAGCGACGTGCGGGCGGACTTGCTGAGCTTTCCGGACACTCGGGTGACCCGGACCTGCAGCGGCACGGGCTTGGCGTCCAGCGTCGCGGCGGTCCCGGTCGACGCGCTCGGCGACGGCGAGGGGGACGCCTCGGGAGTGTCCGTGTCGCCGGTGCATGCCGCAGTCCCGAGGAGCAGAACAGCGCAGCAGACACCCGCGACGACCCGCCCGAACGGTCGGGGAAATCGTGCGTTCACCTGCGTCTTCACCTCCATCGTCATCGGTTCCGCGTGAGCCTCACGACACCGCCTGGTCACGTGCTGATCCCGGCTGCGCCAACTTGTCACGAAGGACTAGCCTTGGAGCCGAACACCCCACCATAGAGATTGCAGCGGAAGAGGCGATTCAGGCCGTGGCCGAGTCTTCGCAGGACAGCCCCATCGACAACCCCTTGTCGGCGTTCGGAGCCAACGAGTGGCTTGTGGACGAGATGTACCAGCGTTATCAGCAGGACCCAGACAGCGTAGACAAAGCATGGTGGGACTTCTTCAAGCACGCCGATACTGACGCATCAGCGAAGGAGCCGGCTTCCGGCAACGGCACCCCGTCCCAGGCCACCGCCAAGCCGGCCCCCGCCAAGCCGGCAGCCTCCCAGCCGGCACCCTCGAAGGCCGCCCCCGCCGCGAAGTCCGCACCGTCCGAGCCCTCAGCGCCCAAGCAGAACGCCCAGCCGGCCGCGCCGGCCGCGAAGTCCGCCCCGGCTTCGAAGTCCGCCTCGTCCGCGGCGCAGGCCGCCAAACGCGCCGACGCCGCACCGGCCCAGCCGGCCAGCAGGACGAGCAACCCGGTGCCCAAGGAGCCCGAGCCCGCGGCGAAGCCGGAGGTCAGCGACGAGCCGGAGCTCACGGTGCTCCGCGGCGCACCGGCCCGGACCGTCCAGAACATGGACGCCAGCCTCACCGTGCCGACCGCGACCAGCGTTCGCTCCGTGCCGGTGAAGCTGCTCATCGACAACCGGATCGTGATCAACAACCACCTCTCGCGTGCGCGCGGCGGCAAGGTGTCGTTCACCCACATCATCGGCTACGCGCTGATCAAGGCACTCGGGCAGATGCCGGAGATGAACAACGGCTTCGACGTCATCGACGGCAAGCCGAACCTGATCCGGCCCAAGCACATCAACCTCGGGCTCGCGATCGACATGCAGAAGCCAGACGGCACGCGCCAGCTGCTCGTGCCCTCGATCAAGGCGGCCGAGTCGATGGACTTCGCCGCCTTCTGGACCGCCTACGAGGAGATCGTCCGCAAGGCGCGCAACAACAAGCTGGCGGTCAGCGACTTCCAGGGCACCACGATCAGCCTGACCAACCCCGGGACCATCGGCACCAACCACTCGGTGCCGCGGCTGATGAAGGGTCAGGGCACGATCATCGGCGTGGGCGCGATGGAGTACCCGCCGGAGTACCAGGGCGCCTCGGACGAGACGCTGACCCGCAACGCGGTCAGCAAGGTGATGACGCTGACGTCGACGTACGACCACCGGGTGATCCAGGGCGCTCAGTCCGGTGACTTCCTCCGCCGGATCCACGGGCTGCTGCTCGGTGAGGACGGTTTCTACGACGAGATCTTCCGCGCCCTGCGGATCCCCTACGAGCCGATCCGCTGGAGCAAGGACATCTCGGCGTCCCACGACGACGAGATCAGCAAGCAGGCCCGGATCCTCGAGCTGATCCACGCCTACCGGGTGCGCGGCCACATCATGGCCGACACCGACCCGCTGGAGTACCAGCAACGCAGCCACCCCGACCTCGAGGTCGAGTCGCACGGGCTGACCCTGTGGGACCTGGACCGCGAGTTCGCCACCGGCAAGTTCGGCTCGGGCGCCCGGTTCATGAAGCTGCGCGACATCCTCGGGATCCTGCGCGACTCCTACTGCCGCACCGTCGGCATCGAGTACATGCACATCCAGGACCCGGAGCAGCGTCGCTGGATCCAGGAGCGGGTCGAGCAGCCGCACGTCAAGCCGCCCCGCGAGGAGCAGCTGCGGATCCTGCTCAAGCTCAACCAGGCCGAGGCGTTCGAGACCTTCCTGCAGACCAAGTTCGTGGGACAGAAGCGGTTCAGCCTCGAGGGCGGCGAGACGACGATCCCGCTGATCGACGAGATCTGCGAGGCAGCCGCGGAGGCCGACCTGGACGAGGTCGCGATGGGGATGGCCCACCGCGGCCGGCTGAACGTGCTCGCCAACATCGTCGGCAAGAGCTACAGCCAGATCTTCCGCGAGTTCGAGGGCAACATCGACCCCCGCACGGTGCAGGGCTCGGGCGACGTGAAGTACCACCTCGGCGCGGAGGGCCAGTTCACCTCCGGCACCGGCGACCACATCAACGTCTCGGTCGCCGCGAACCCGTCCCACCTCGAGGCCGTCAACCCGGTCCTCGAAGGGATCGCCCGGGCCAAGCAGGACGTGCTGAACAAGGGCGCCGCGTTCCCGGTGCTGCCGCTGCTGATCCACGGTGACGCGGCGTTCGCCGGACAGGGTGTGGTCGCGGAGACGCTGAACCTCTCGCAGCTGCGTGGCTACCGCACCGGCGGCACGATCCACATCGTGGTGAACAACCAGGTGGGGTTCACCACCTCTCCCGCGTCGTCGCGCTCCTCGCTCTACTGCACCGACGTGGCG
>DASSBE010000109.1:0-9880 GCA_035699065.1 Nocardioidaceae bacterium | reverse complement strand
CGGAGCACCGAGCTGACGTGGTCGGCGTGCTGCTCGAAGGACACCAGCTCGGTGCCGAACAGGTGCTCAGCGCCGAGCTCCGCAGCACGGTTGCGGAGGACCGGCTCGAGTCCGACCTGGGTGATGAACAGCCGGTCTGTCGGGCTGAGGCCTTCGACGCCGTCGTTGAACGAGCGGTAGAAGTACTTCAGCTCCTTGCCGCCCAGGCTCTCCACGGCGATGATCGCGCCGTTCTGCTGGAACTCGTCGGCCGCGGCCTGCTCGACCTGTTCCTGCAGCCCGACGGAACGGAAGGTCTCCATCGTCCGCTGGTGGAACGACGCGGCACGCGGATGGATCGCGGTGCCGGTGTGGCCCTCGACCAGGAGGTGCGGGACCCCGTGGTCGGCGAGCAGGACCGAGGTGGAGAGCCCGACGAGGCTGCCGCCCACCACGAGAATCGGTATGTGACGTTCCGACATGGCGGACTTCCCTTCGCGCCGAGGCCTACTCGGTCGTTGAGCTGCTGAGAGCGGAGCTGTGCGTGCTGGCGGTGCGGAACTCGGTGTAGGTGTACGGGTTGTCGAGCACCTTGGTCTCGGGGATCTCCGGGTTCATGCCCTGGGCCCAGGCCTCGGGGCCGAGCTCGGACTGCAGGTGCTCGACGGTCTGCTCGACGGTGTGCCGGACGTCCGCGAGGTCGATGTCGACCAGCTTGTGCTCGTGCTTGACCACCCGCCCGTTGACGAGGACGGTGTGCACGTCACCGCGCTGGGCCTGGAACGCGACGTGGCCGTAGGGGTTGAGCATCGGGAACATCACCGGCGAGCTGTCGTTCTTGATCAGCACGACGTCGGCCTGCTTGCCGACCTCGAGGCTGCCGATCTTGTCGCGGAGGCCGAGGGCGGTCGCGCCGCCGCGGGTGGCCCACTCGACGACCTGGTCCGCGCGCAGGTGGCAGTTGGTGACGGTGTCACCCTTGGCGTGCGCCTCGAGGTGCTCGCGGGACCGGTCCGCACCGAGCGTGGAGCGCATCGCGGTGAACAGGTCGCCGCTCCACCAGACGCTGGTGTCCATCGACAGCGACACCGGGATGTCGTGCGAGCGCAGGATCCAGGTGGGCGGGTAGCCCTGGCCGCAGCTCTGCTCACTGTCGGTGGACACCGAGACCGACCCGCCGCTCGCGGCGATCCGGTTGTAGGAGTCGGCGTTGAGTGTGGCCGCGTGGACGTAGATCGTGCCCGGGGTCGTGAACCCGTTCTCGTGCATCAGCCGGATGCCGTCGTCGTTGGTGGCGCCCCACACGCCGGCGTGCGTGGTGACCGTGGCACCGAGGTCGCGGGCCACCTCGAACGCCGCCCGCTCCGGGAACTCGGGGTCGCCGGTGACGTCGAAGGCCATCTGGAAGCCGAGCATGTCGTCGCCGTGGAAGCGCCGCTCGACGAACGAGCGGAACTCGGGCTTGGTGGCCCACTCCCACGGGCCGGCCTGGATGTTGCCGTAGGCGAGCACGAAGCGGCCCGGAACGGCTTCGAGCGCGTCCACCGCGGCGTCGGCGTGCTCGGTGGTCTGCAGGCCGTGTGACCAGTCGACGGTGGTGGTGACGCCGGCGTCGAGCGACTCCACCGCGGAGAGCAGGTTGCCGGCGTACACGTCCTGCGGCCGGAAGGTCTTGCCGTGCTCGAGGTAGTACCAGACGAAGTACTGGGTCAGGGTCCAGTCGGCGCCGTACCCGCGCATCGCGGTCTGCCACATGTGCCGGTGGGTGTCGATCATCCCGGGCATGATGATGCCGTCGGTCGCGTCGATCTCCACCGTCCCCTCGGGGACCTCGAGCCGCGGGCCGACCGCGTCGATCCGCTCGCCGACCACGAGGACGTCGGCGTTGCTCAGCACGGTCTTCTGCTCGTCCATGGTGAGAACGGTCCCGTTCCGCAGGACGACCGGCCGGTCGGAGAAACTTCCCTGCTCGCTGCCGCTGCTCATCCGCTGCTCCTTGTCGGTCCGTTGGCTTCGCCAGTACGTCGGACAACTGTCCGTATCGCGGTCGCCCGTGCTGATCACAGCCTGTGACCGGGGCCACGTCCCTGTCAAGGGTGGAGCCCCAACTTTCACCGGCCGGCCGGTGAGGAGCTTGAACGCGACGCCGTCGGTGGGGTTAGGCTCAGCCACGGTCGGAGTGTGATTCCGGTGCCGGCCGCTGCTTTCGAGGGCCAGGAGCAACCATGCCGCGCCGCGACGCCGACCCAGACTTCGTCGAGTCGATCGCGCGCGGGATCGACGTGATCAAGGCGTTCGACCGCGCGCAGCCGACGATGTCGCTCGCCGACGTGGCCACGGCGACGGGGCTGGCCCGGCCGACCGCGCGCCGGATCCTGCGCACGCTGGAGAGCCTCGGTTACGTGCGCGCCACCGGCGGGAGCTTCACGCTGACGCCCCGGGTGCTGGAGCTCGGGCTGACCTATGTGCAGTCGCTCGGGTTGTGGGACGTCGCCCGCCCGCACATGGAGGACCTCGTCGGCAAGACGCACGAGTCCAGCTCGATCGCACAGCTCGACGGCTCCGACATCGTCTACGTCGCCCGCGTGGCGGTGCCGAAGATCATCGCCCTTGCGGTGCACATCGGCACCCGGTTCCCCGCGGGGCCGACGTCCCTCGGCAAGGTGCTGCTCGCCGGCCTCGCCGCCGAGGAGCTCGACGCGGTGCTCGCGGAGCCCAGCCGCGCCGGGGTCACTCCGCGCTGGCAGCCGGACCGCCGTGAGCTGGAGGAGGTGCTGCGTGAGGTCCGTGCTCAGGGGTGGGCGATGACCGACGAACAGCTCGCCTCGGGGATCCGGTCGGTGGCGGCGCCGCTGCGGGACGGCTCCGGCCGGGTGATCGCGGCGATGAACGTGACCGTGCACGCGGCGGAGACCTCGGTGGACACGTTGCGCGGCGACTACCTGCCGCTGCTGCTCGAGGCCGCCGGCCGGGTCAGCGCGGACTTCGCGATGCGCGACGACCTGCCGGAGTCGGTGGCACGTGCGGAAGGGTCTCGGGCAGGGCGGCGCGCCTGACCGGCTCTTGACACCTCCGGCGGCACGTCGCAGACTCGGCAACAAGAACGGACGACTGTCCGTTGTGCGGACGAAGGGCGGCTGATGAGTCAGGGGACCGAGCAGCGCGACCAGGACGGCGGGCCGCTGGCGGGGCTCCTCGTGGCCGACTTCTCCCGGATCCTCGCCGGTCCCTACGCGAGCATGCTGCTGGCGGACCTCGGCGCCGAGGTGGTCAAGGTGGAAAGCCCCCAGGGCGACGACACCCGCACCTGGATGCCGCCGGTGCGCGACGAGGTGTCGACGTACTACCTCGCGGTCAACCGCAACAAGCGCTCCATCGTCCTGGACTTCAAGGACCCCGACGACCTCGGGCTGGCCCAGGAGCTCGCCGCCCGCGCCGACATCGTGATCGAGAACTTCATGCCCGGTCGGCTGGCGAAGTTCGGCCTGGACTACGACTCGGTGGCGCAGGCGAACCCGGGCGTGGTCTACGCCTCCATCAGCGGCTTCGGGTCCACCGGCGGTGCCACGCTGCCCGGCTACGACCTGATCGTGCAGGCCATGTCCGGGATGATGAGCCTGACCGGCGACCCGGACGGCAAGCCCTACCGCGCCGGGATCTCGGTCTTCGACGTGATGTCGGGGATGCAGGCGACGATCGGCATCCTCGCCGCCCTCCGGCACCGCGCCGGGTCCGGCACCGGCCAGCACGTCGAGGTCAACCTGTTCTCCACCGCCCTGTCCGGGCTGGTGAACCAGGCCAGCGCCTTCGTGGCCGGCGGCGTCGTCCCGACCCGGATGGGGAACTCCCACCCCAGCCTGTTCCCGTACGAGCCGCTGCCGACCGCGGACGGTGACCTGATCATCACCGCCGGCAACGACGGGCAGTTCGCCAAGCTGTGCAAGGCTCTCGGCCTCGCGGAGCTCATCGAGGACCCACGCTTCGCGCACAACCAGGACCGGACCGCCAACCGGGAGGAGCTGCGCCCGCTGCTCGTGGAGCGGCTGAGGAGCCGCAGCCGGATGGACTGGTTCGAGGAACTGGTCGCGGCCGGGGTCGCCTGCGGGCCGATCAACACCGTCGAGGAAGGAGTGGCCTTCGCCCAGAAGGTCGGCCTCGACCCGGTCATCGAGATCGGCGAGGGCGACGCCGCGGTGCCCTCGATCCGGAACCCGATCACCTTCTCCGAGACGCCGGCGCGCTACGACCGGCCGCCTCCGGAGCTCGACGAGCACGGCACCGAGCTGCGCGCCTGGCTCTCGGCAGACCGGCAGCGTCAGGACAACCACGACGAGGAGCGACCATGACGACCGACTCCGGCAACGCCGCGAACCCGGAGTACCCGACCTCGCTGGGTACGTCGGACGCGGAGACGATCTCGCTGCTCGGGATGGACCTTGCCGACGACCTGATGGGCAAGGTCGGTTTCGGGGAGCTGGCCTTCTGGCTGGTCACGCAGCAGCGGCCGACGCCGTCCCAGGTCCGGGTCTTCGAGGCGGTCCTGGTGGCCCTGGCCGACCACGGCTTCACGCCGACGGCGATCGCGGCACGGCTGACCTTCGTCTCGGCACCGGACTCGCTCCAGGGTGCGCTCGCGGCGGGGCTGCTCGGCGGCGGGTCACGCTTCCTGGGCGTGACCGAGGACTGCGGCCAGTTCCTCGCGGCGTTCCTCGACGAGCACCGCGAGGAGCTTCCGGAGAAGGTCGACGACGAGGCGGCCTGGGACCGGCTGGCCCTGTCCGCCGTACGGCAGGCTCGCGAAGCGAAGAAGTTCGTCCCGGGGCTGGGGCACCCGGTGCACAAGGAGCGGGACCCACGTACGCCGCGGTTGATGGCGATCGCCGCGGAGGAGGGGCTCAAGGGGCCGCACCTGCACCTGTTCGAGGCGATCGGCCGCGTGCACGAGGAGGTCCTCGGACGCCGACTGCCGCTCAACGGTGCCGGTGTGTGCGGCGCGGCACTCGCCGACCTCGGGCTGCCGGTCGAGCTTCTCCGCGGGTTCGCGCTGCTGGCGCGTGCCGCGGGACTGCTCGGCCAGCTCGCCGAGGAGCACCGCCGACCGATCGGCATGGACGTCTACCTGTCCGTGGACCGCAACGCCACCTACGTCGACCCCAGGCAGGCCTGACCTCACCGCGAAGGAGCACCGATGGCCGAGATCGTCGCCGTCATCGCCTCGACCCACCACCCGTTCTACCTGCGGGCGAGCACCGCCACGGGCGAGGACCGGCCGCCGTTCGCGGACGAGTGGGTCGCGAAGATCGAACGTTTCCGCGAGACCCTCACCCGGGCCCGACCGGACGTGCTGGTGATGGTCGGCAGCGACCACTTCCACCAGCTGTGGCTGGACAACATGCCGCAGTTCCTGGTGGGCAAGGCGCCGTTCTACGACGCCAACTTCTACAACGAGGAACGCGAGTTCGGGCTGCCCCGGATGCTGCTCAAGGGCGACGAGGACCTCTCCGCGCACCTCCTGCGGGAGGGCCTGGACGCCGGCTTCGACCTGGCGTTCAGCAACGAGCTGCGGATCGACCACTCGATCACCTGCCCGATCATCACGCTGCGGCCGGAGGCAGACCTGCCGATCGTGCCGATCTACACCAACATCTTCGCGCCGCCGCTGCCGCAGCCGAAGCGTTTCGTCCAGCTCGGCCGGAGCGTCCGCGAGATCATCGAGGCCTGGCCCTCGGACCAGCGGGTCGCCATCATCGGCACCGGGCACCTCTCGCTCGAGCTCGGTGGCCCCCGTCAGTTCGGCGACCACGGGCCCGACCCGGAGTTCGACCGCAAGGCCGTGGACTGGATCGCCAGCGGGGACCTGGAGGGTTGCCTCTCGGAGGTCACGCTGGACAGCCTGCACGCCCCCGGCAACGCGACCCACGGGTTCATGGACTTCATGCTGATGATGGGGGTGGCGGGGGAGAACGCGAAGGCCGACCACGTCGACACGTTGGACCTCTTCCACACCATGGAGGCCTACTTCACCTGGTACCCGAACGGAGTGCCGCAATGAACCACCCCACGAAACCGCTCGCTCCGCTCTCACTTCCGCGGGGGCCCCGATGAGCAAGTACCTTCTCGACAAGTTCCTCTACACCGTCGACCGCGACCCCGATCTGGTCGAGCGCTACCGCGAGGACCCGGCGGGGACCGTGCAGTGGTGGGAGGAGACGCAGGCCAACCGGGTGCTCAACTGCACCGGCCAGGAGGCCAGCACCTGGCTCGCGCTGCAGCCGGAGGAACGTGACGCGCTCGTGGGGCACGACTACCCGAAGCTGTTCGAGCTCGGCGCACACCCGTTCCTCACCCTGACCCTGTTCATCGCGATGTTCGAACGCGACCATGCCGAGCCGCTCGGTTTCCAGAAGCAGTACGCCGTCCGGCTGGCACGGTTCGACCTGCCCTACCCCGACATCGCCACCTGAGCCCGATGCGTGCAGCCCTCCTCACCCGGCACGGTGAGCCACCTGAGCTGGCGGACCGACCTGCCCTGCAGCCGGTCGACGGCCACGCTCTGGTCCGCACCACCGCCGCCCCGATCACCCCGCTCGACATCCTGTGCGCCACCGGCACGTCGTACTTCGGCCCGCCGGCACTGCCCTACGCGCCCGGCGTCCAGGGCGTCGGCGTCGTCGAGCACTCGGCCACCCTGGCCACCGGCACCTCGGTCTGGTTCCCGACGTCCGCAGGGATGGCGCCGGGTGACGGCAGCATGGCCGAGCAGGTGCTCGTCGCCGACAGCGACCTCGTCGCGGCCCCGGCCGGCGTGGAGGACACCCTCGTGGCGGCGCTCGGTCTGTCCGCCGTCGCGGCCTGGATGGCCTTGACGTGGCGGGCCGAGCTGCGGCCGGGGGAACAGGTGCTCGTGCTCGGGGGCGGCGGGGTCGTGGGCCAGGTCGCGGTGCAGGCGGCACGCCTGCTCGGTGCCCGGCGGGTTGTCGCCGCGTGCCGTTCCCGCACCGCCCAGGAACGGGCCCGGGACCGGGGCGCCGACGCGGTGGTCGAGCTGGGGGACGAGGACACCGCCGACGAGCTCGTGGACCGGCTCGCCGCTTCGTGTGACGGCGAGGTCGACGTCGTCATCGACCCGCTCTGCGGGCTGTCGGCCACGGCGGCGCTGCGGCTGCTGGCCCCGCGTGGGCGGCTGGTCAACCTCGGCAGCAGTGCGGGAGCCACCGCCACGTTCGCCTCCGCCGACCTGCGCAGCAAGACCGCCGCCGTGCTGGGCTACACGAACAACGGGGTGACGAGCGCGCAGAAGGCACAGGCCCTGACTGAGGTGCTCGAGCACGCCGCCGCCGGCCGGCTCACCGTCGCGCACGAGTGCGTCCGGTTCGACCAGCTGCCCGAGGCGTGGGCGCGTCAGGCGGCGGGCCAGGCCGACCGGCGCATCGTGGTGACCCTGGACTAGCGCGTCACCGGCTCGTCACCGGACCGCGACGGTGCTCCGTGCGCGAACCCCGGTGACCTTCGAGCTGCCCAGGTAGCGCAGCCTGATCGTCCGGTTGCCCGACGGCAGGCCGGTCAGGACGGCGCGTGCGATGCCCCGGCGGCGCAGGGTGACGTCCTGGGCGGCCCGGCCGCGGACCATGATCCGCACCGTGCCCGGCACTCTCCAGATCCCGTCGGCGCTGACGACGGCCCGGATCCGGACCCGGCCGGCGCGCGGCGACGTGACTGTGGCATCCATCCGCGCCACCGTCTTCACCGTCCGGGTGGCCCGGGTCGTCGCGGTCAGCGTGGTGTACCCCGGCTTGGTCACCTGCATCCGTGCACTGACCCGGGTGCCCAGGTCGGCTCGGCGGAGCTGGTACGTCGAACCCGTGGCGCCCGTGATGGGCGCACCTCCACGCAGCCACTGGACGGACAGCTCACCGTCGCTCGGGGTGAAGCTGCCCGGGTCGAAGGTGAGGGTCTGGCCGTACCTCGGCGAGCCCGACACGGTCGCGGCCCCGGTCACGGTGAAGGTGCCCGGCGCCACCGGTGCGGTCGCCGCCGAGGTCGCCAGGACGGACTTGTACCCGGTCTTGGACGCGGTCACGGTGACGGTGAGTGCCTTGTCCAGCAGAGCGGGGTCCGGCGTCAAGGTCGCACCGGTCGCCCGCGGGATCGCTGTGCCGTCGGCGTTCCACTGGTAGCTCAGCGTCGTCGAGGTGGGGTTCCAGGTGCCGCCCGTCGCGGTGAGCATGGAGCCGACCTCGGCGTCGCCAGTGATGGTCGGCCGGGCGGTGTTGGTGATGACGCCTGGCTCGACGGGAGACGTCGAGGCCGAGGTGGCTGCGCTCCGGGCGAACCCGACCTTCGACGCGAGCACCCGCACGGAGATCCTGCGGTCCTCCTGGGCCAGGGTGAGCTGGAGGCTCGGGCCGCTCGTGCCACGGATCAGCACGCCGTCCGCGCGCCAGCGGTAGGCGAGCCGCACGCCCGGCTCGCTCCAGGTCCCGGGTGACGCGGTCACCACGGAGCCGACCCGGGCGGTCCCGGAGATCCGGGGCTTGGTGAGGTTCGTCAGCCGCACGTCGTTGAAGTGGATGAACCCGCTCGGCCAGCTCCCGCCGCTGCGGGTGATCCGGGCCCACGAGAAGTCGCCGCCCCAGCTGTCCTGCGACACGATGATCTCCGAGGAGGAGATCACCTGTTCGACGTACGCCACGTGTCCGGCGGAGCCGGCGGGCCGCACGTAGGCGTCCCACCAGGCCACGGCACCGACCCGCGGCGTGGTGTTGGTGATGCCCGCCTTGGCGTGGCCCCAGTTCCTGGCGTTCCCGCTGCCGGACCAGGGCCGGACGTTGGGCATGCCGCTGCGGACCATCCGGTACGCGGCGTAGTTCGTGCAGTTGTGACCGGCGTACATCCGCCAGTACATGGTGTCGTTCACCTTGTTGTAGCCGTCCGACGTCATGCCGTACTTGGCGCAGGTGGCATAGCTCAGGCAGAGCCGGGTCGACGTGGCCGCGGCCGGCGCAGCGGTCAGCCCGACGCCGAGGCCGGTGGCCAGGAGCAGGCTGAGGAGCGCGGCGAGCGCGCGGAGAGGCTGGGGCACGCTTGGGAGTGTAGAGACAGAATGTGACTCGAGTGGTCAAAATGGCGCAATGTCAAGCCGACATGCCGGAAACGTCTCCACGAACTACAGCGCTGTGTTTCTTGCACAGCGCGGCAGCCCACTCCGTGCAAGGTAGTTCGTGACGATCGGCAGGTTCTCGCCGCATGAGAACCTGCCGAACGTCACGAACTACTTCTGCACGCCGGCCGCCGCGCCGGCTCGGCAGCAGGTCAGCGGGGGGCCATCCGCAGCGCGCCGTCCATCCGGATCGTCTCGCCGTTGAGGTAGTCGTGGTCGATGATGGCGAGCGCGAGCTGGGCGTACTCGTCAGGTCGGGCCAGCCGCTGCGGGAACGGGACGCCCGCGGCGAGACCGGCGCGGAACTCCTCGGAGACCGTGGCGAGCATGGGGGTCTCCACGATGCCGGGGGCGATGGTGTTGACCCGGATCCCGTACTGGGCGAGGTCACGGGCGGCCGGAAGCGTGAGGCCGACGATGCCGCCCTTCGACGAGGAGTACGCAGCCTGGCCGACCTGCCCGTCGTACGCCGCGATGGAGGCTGTGTTGATGATGACGCCGCGCTGGCCCTGCTCGTCGGGCTCGGTGGCGGCGATGGCCTCGGCGGCGAGAGCGAGCACGTTGAAGGTGCCGACCAGGTTGATCTGGATGACCCGCGCGTAGGTGTCGAGGTCGTGCACGCCCTTCTTGCCGAGGATCCGCATCGAGGGACCGATCCCGGCGCAGTTCACGACCGTGCGCAGTGGGGCGTCGACCGAGGACGCGGCGGCGACGGCGTTGCGTACGTCGGCCTGGTCGGTG
>DASSBE010000108.1:0-10976 GCA_035699065.1 Nocardioidaceae bacterium | reverse complement strand
GCTGAACACCTCCATGCCCATGCCGGCCACGAAGGCGGCGCAGACCAGGGGTACGACGTGGGGGTCCACGCCGAGCATGAACAACGGGAGGCCGAACAGCGCGCAACCCAGCATGCCGGCGAACAGCGGCCGGCGGAACTTGGCACGGAGCAGCAGTAGCGTCATCAGCAGCAGTCCTACCGACTCCGCCGAGAGCACGAATCCCCAGCCACGCTCGCCGATGGTGTCCTTCGCGAGCACCGGTCCCAGCGTGAACCATGCGCCCACGTGGATCGCGTTCAGCAGCCCGAACGCGAGCACCACGACCCACAGCCAGGTGAGACCGGTGAACACCGACCATCCCTCGCGCAGCTCGGTGATCATGCTCTGCGACGCGTCGGCCTGCTTCTTGCGGGCCGGGATCGTGACCTTCGCGATCAAGGCGGATGTGAGCAGCCAGGTGAACGCGTCCACCGCGAGCGCCCAGCCGGGCCCGAAGGAGACCACAAGCAACGCGGCCAGGGTCGGCCCCATGATCGCCAGCCCGCCCCGCGACATCGACAGCAGCACGTTGGCCTGCTGGAGCTGGTCGCGCGGCACGAGCTGGGGCACCAGGCTGGCCATCGCCGGGAAGCTGATCGCCATCACCGTGCCGTTGACGGCTTCGAGCGCGATCACCATCCAGAGCTCGGCGACATCGGTGATCACCAGCAGGGCCACGCAGCCCTGGGTCAGCGCGGACAGCAGGGCGGACAGCTGCAGGACGAGGGTGCGCGGGAAGCGGTCGGCGATCACCCCGCCGAACAGCAGGAACAGCACCATCGGGATGGTGTTGGCGGCGAGCACGAAGCCCAGCGCACTCGCCGAGTCGCTGATCTCCAGCACCGCGAACGCAAGTGCGACCGAGACCATCATCGAGCCGGTCATCGAGGTGAACCGGGCCGCGTAGTACCACCGGAAGTTGCTCTCGCGCAGTGGGGCGAGGGACTCGGTCCACTTCATCGGCGCGCCGCCTTCCGGCGTGTCGCTGCCGCTTGTCTCGGCGGGTCGGTCATCTCGAAGGCGGCGGCGGTCAGGTTCACGTGAACGGTGCCTTCGGTGCGCGGTCGCTTCGCCTCGCTGTGGATCAGCGACGAGGCCTGCTTGACCAGGTCCACCACCTGCGCCCAGGTCTCAGGGGTGACCCACATCTCGGCGTCGCTGATGATCTGCTTGCGGTTGCGCCGGCGCATCGCGTAGCGGCGCACGAGATCTTCGCTGATCACGCGGAGGCTCAGCGCCGGGTCCGCGGTCCCGTCCGGTGTGTCGAGACCGGGCAGGTCCCAGTGGTGCCGGTACTTCTTGGCCACGCCGCCGCGCACCTTCTCCTCGCCGGCCTCGACGAGCAGGCCCGCATCGGCGAGCACGCGCAGGTGATACGACGCGTTGGCCTGCGTGGTCTCGAGCTCGCGGGCCACCTCGGCGGCGCTCATGTCTGCGCCGGTGAGCAGTGAGAGCATCCGCAGTCGGAGCGGGTGCGCCGTCGCGCGCAGCGTCGATATCCGGGTCGCACCCGGTGCGCTGTCGTTCGTCGTCATCGTGCCTCTTCCCTGACTGCCAAAGGCTCCTTGGGGAGTATGCCGAGGCCCACGCCCACTGTCAAGCAACTCTTTGGGAGTGGGCCGTGCTCGAGATTTTGCGTGATTGTGCAGACGCGCCGGACACGCTTGACCGGGTCGCCATGGCGAAAGTACAAAGACCCCCGGCGCATCACCGTCGCCGGCCCGTCACCAGTCCAGGGGGACCACCGTGCCCGACATCCACCCCGCCCGTCGTACCGTCCTCACCGGCGCGGCCGCCCTCGCCGCCGTCGGGTTCGTGCCCGGCGTCGCGCAGGCCGACCGCAAGGACGCCGCAGGTCCTCGGGCCAGGGTGACCGTGCTCGGCACCACCGACCTGCACGGGAACGTCTTCAACTGGGACTACTTCTCGAACAAGGAGTACACCGACTCCGCCCTCAACGACGTCGGCCTGGCGAAGGTCTCCACGTTGGTGAACGCGATCCGTGACCAGCGCGGCAGTAGCCGGACCCTGGTCATCGACGCCGGGGACACCATCCAGGGCACGCCGCTGGCCTACTACTACGCCAAGATCGATCCGATCACCGAGGGTGCGGTGCACCCGATGGCCGAGGCGATGAACATCGTCGGGTACGACGCGGCCGCACTGGGCAACCACGAGTTCAACTACGGCATCCCCGTGCTGCGCAGGTTCGAGGAGCAGCTCGACTTCCCGTTGCTGGGCGCCAACGCGGTGGACCCGTCAACGAAACGACCCGTGTTCCCGCCGTACGTGCTCAAGACCGTGCGGATCAGCAGACACCGGTCGATCACCGTGGGGATCCTCGGCCTGACGAACCCGGGCATCGCGATCTGGGACAAGGCCAACGTCGAGGGTCGGATGGAGTTCCCGGGACTCGTCGAGCAGGCCGAGATCTTCGTGCCGGAGCTGAAGCGTGCGGGTGCGGACCTCGTGGTCGTCGCCGCTCACTCCGGAGCGGACACCTCGTCGTCGTACGGCGACGCCCTGCCCTACCCGGAGAACGCCGCGACGCTCGTCGCCGAACAGGTGCCCGACATCGACGCGATCCTCGTCGGCCATGCACACCAGGAGATCGTGGAGCGCTGGGTCACGAACCAGGTGACCGGCAAGAAGGTGCTGCTGACCGAGCCGCTGAAGTGGGGCATGCGGCTTGCGGTGCTCACCTTCGACGTGAAGCTCGTCGCCGGGCGGTGGCAGGTCCGTTCCGCCGACGCGCAACTGCTCAACTCGAACGCCGTCGACGCCGACCCTGCCGTGGTCGCTGCCTTGACCAAGCAGCACGACACGGTGGTCGGCTACGTCAACTCGCCGATCGGCACCTCCGCGCAGGTCATGTCGGCTGCCCGGGCCGTGGTCGAGGACGTCGCGGCGATCGACTTCGTGAACTATGTGCAGGCTGACGCGGTCAAGGCCGCGCTGACCGGCACCGACGCCGCGCTCCCGGTGCTGAGCATCGCCGCGCCGTTCAACCGGGACGCGGGGATCCCCGAGGGGCAGGTCACCGTCCGCGACGTGGCCGGTCTCTACATCTACGACAACACCCTGCTCGCGGTGAAGATCAGCGGATCGCAGGTGAAGGACTACCTGGAGTTCTCCGCGCGCTACTTCAAGCAGGTCAGCGGGACCGGCCCGTTCGCGATGGGGGACGTGACCAACGCGGTGACCGACACGGCACCGAACGGGACACCGGACTACAACTACGACATCGTCGGCGGCCTGGACGCAGCCCTGACCTACGACATCGACATCGCGCAGCCGGTGGGGTCACGGATCGTGAACCTGAGCTACGGCGGGGTGCCGGTGACCGACCAGCAGTTCGTCCTCGCGATCAACAACTACCGGCAGTCGGGTGGCGGTAACTTCCCGCACGTGAAGGACGCGCCGGTGGTCTACAACCGACAGGTGGAGATCCGGCAGCTGATCATCGACTGGGTGAGCAGCCACGGCATCATCGACGAGACGCAGTTCGCCTCGGTGGACTGGAAGCTGGTCTCGAACGCGGTTCCGGTCACGATCAGCTGAGCGGCGGTCGCGAGACGCTTAGCGGGTGTTGTCCCGGCATGTGGTGCCGGCCAGTCACCCCGTAAGCCCGTTCAAGGCTACTGGCGGTAGTGCTCGACGGTCTCGGTGGAACGGACCGAGGCGGCGTCGGGGTCCTCGCCGAACTCCCGCTTGGCACGGCGCTGGCGCAACAGGTCCCAGCACTGGTCCAGCTGCTGCTCCAGCCGGTTCAGCCGGCCCGGATCCACCTCGCCGTCGCGGAGTCCGTGCTCCTCGTCGACCAGTGCCTGGATCCGGGTCAGGATGTCGTCGTCAGCCATCGGTGCTCCTCGTCGCTCGGTCGGTCCTGAGGGCCAGCGTGCCCCCGCCCCGCGACTCCCGCAAGCGGACACCGCTCTGCGGTGCCCGCCGACCCCCGTGCCGTGCCCCTGCACCCCCTCAGCAGGGGCACGGCAGAGCGGGGGACCCGGTCAGTGCTGCGGCACCAACGCGCCGCACAGTGCCGGGTCGGTCGCCTCGGTGGGAAGCGACGAGTCGAGGTCGCTCGGCGTGGCGCCGTCGTAGGCGCCGCTGTGGTTGTGGTCGACACCGTGGATGACGACCACCGCCTGGCCCTCGGTGATGGCCTTGGCGACGTCCTGGCTGACCTTGATGTGACCACGCTGGTAGGACAGGTTCCCGCCGGGGGCGGTGTCGAAGCGGTCCACTGCCAGCCCGCTCGCGGGGCTGGTGTCCCCGGTCTTGGTGAGCGACACGACGATAGGGCCGTAGGCGGGTGCGCCCTCGGTGGTGTTCAGCGTGCCGCTGCCGTCGGAGTCGTCAGTGGCGGCCGGGCACTCGTGGCGCGCCTGCGCGCCGAAGTGGATGTGCGCGGCGTGGGGGGCGTCGGACAGGAGTCCGGAGGCGCCCATGGTGACGTCGATGCGGGTGCCGTGCACGGCCACCCAGGCGGTCCCGCCACCCTGGACGCCGTTGAGGGCGACCGGCGAGAGGTCGGCGACGACGTCGCCGCGGTTGGCCTGTGCGGTCGAGAGGCCGCCGATGAAGGGGGCGGTCGCGGCACTGCACGCGAGGGCCGCGATCGCTACGCGATGGATCTGACGCATCTGAGACTCCGTCCTGAGGGGCGACCCTGCGGTCGTCGACTTTGCTGTTGCAGGGCGTTCGCGCCCGGACGGGGGACCGGATTGCCCGCGGTAGGTAAAGAGTCTCGGCCGGGCCTCACGGGCCAAGGACTGCGTCAGGTGACGTTGCGCTCCTGGTCGGCCCAGTACGGCGCACGCAGCACCCGCTTGAGCAGCTTCCCCGACGGGTTGCGGGGCAGGTCGGCGGCGAAGTCCACCGACCGGGGCCGCTTGAAGCCGGCGATCCGTTCCTCGGCGTAGGCCAGCAGCTCCGCCTCGGTCAGCGCCGACCCCGCCCGTCGTACGACGATCGCCTTCACGGTCTCGCCCCACCGCTCGTCGGGGACACCGATCACCGCGACGTCGGTCACGTCGGGGTGCTCGGCGAGGACGTTCTCGACCTCGATCGGGTACACGTTCTCGGCGCCGGTGACGATCATGTCCTTGATCCGGTCGGTGAGGAACACGTAGCCCTCGTCGTCGAGGTAGCCCGCGTCCCCGGTGTGCAGCCACCCGTCGTCGTCGAAGGCGGCCGCGGTCTCGGTGGGCTTGTTCCAGTAGCCGGGCGAGTTCTGCACCGACCGGATCCGGATCTCGCCGACCTCGCCGGGTGCGCAGTCCTTCTCGGTGGCGGGGTCGACCGCCTTGAGCTCCACCCACGGGTACGCCTTGCCGGCCGAGCGCATCAGGTGCGCGCGCGGGCCGCCGGGATCGTGGTCGGTGGAGCTGAGCTCGGTGATCGCGCCGGTGGTCTCGGTGAGGCCGTAGACCTGGAACAGCGGCGCGCGGAACACCTCCAGGGAGCGGGTCAGCACCGCGGTCGTGATCGGCGACGCGCCGTAGGCGATGGACCGCAGCGAGGAGAAGTCGCGTTCGTCCGCGGCGGGCACCGCACAGAGCATCTGGAGTACGGCGGGCACCAGGAACGCGTTGGTGACCCGGGCCGACTCGATCGTGTCCAACAGGGCCGCCGGGTCGATCATCGGCACCAGGATGTTCGTGGCGCCACGGGCCAGGCCGACGTTCGCCCACCCGGAGCCGCCGATGTGGAACAGCGGCATCGCCACCAGGCACACCGACGTCTCGTCGACCTGCCAGGCCTGCGCGACGTCGTTGAGCGCCGAGGAGTTGTCGTTGGTGAGCATCACGCCCTTGGGGGTGCCGGTGGTCCCGGACGTGTAGAGCTGCAGCACCACATCGCTCGGCCCGGTGCGCCGACCGGGATCGTCCTCGGAGGCCGCGGCGAGCCAGGACTCGTACTCCTCGCCGACGTGGACCACCGTGCTCAGGGCCGGAGCGGCCGCACGGATCGCCTCGAGTGCCGGCTCGAACGCGGCACCGACGACCAACACCTTCGCCCCGGCGTCGGCCACGATCGCGCCCATCTCGTCGGGGGTGAGCCGGAAGTTCAGGGGCGCGATCGCGGCACCGACCTTCGCGGCTCCGAGCATCACCTCGAAGAACTCCGGGTTGTTCAGGTCCAGGTAGGCGACCCGCTCGCCTTCGCCGACACCGAGCTCGCGCAGCGCGTTCGCGACCCGGCGTCCGCGCCGCTCGAGGTCGCCGTAGGTGACGGTGCGGGCATCGCCCACGAGCGCCGGATGGTCGGTGCGGGACTCGGCCAGCTCCGCGAACAGGTCGACCATCGGCGCGGCCTTCATACGACCGTCGCCCCTGCGCCGCGCATCTCCTCGAGCGCGGCCCGCGTCGACTCGGGGGCGACCCCGGCGCACAGCTCGGTGAGCAGCCGGACGGTGAAACCGTTGCTGACGGCGTCGAGCGTGGTGTGCCGGACGCAGTAGTCGGTGGCGATGCCGCAGACGTCCACGTCGGTGATCTCGTGCTGCTTGAGCCAGTCCGCGAGACCGGCCCCGTCCGTCGTACGTCCCTCGAAGCCGGAGAAGGCTGCGGCGTGCTCGCCCTTGAGGAAGATCGCGTTGAACGGCTGCGGGTCGAGGTTCGGGTGGAACGCCTCGCCGTCGGTGCCGACCACGCAGTGCACCGGCCAGCTGTCCTTGAAGTCCGGGTCGGTGCCGGGTGCCGCGAAGTGGCCGCCGGGGTCGATGTGGTGGTCCCGGGTGGCCACGGCGACGGCGTAGTCGGGCGACTTCGGGGCCTGCTCGGACCACTGGTGCAGGAGCTCGGAGATGTTGAAGGCGGCCTCCGCGCCACCCTCCACGGCCAGGCTGCCGCCCTCACAGAAGTCGTTCTGGACATCCACGACGATCAGCGCGCGTCTCATGGATCCGAGGCTAGCCGACACCGTGCCGGCGGGGACACCTCCCGAGGCCCGCGACGACTAGGCCGGTCCGTGGTCCTCCACGTGCTCGGTCGGGATCACCGGCTCGCCGCGCGACAGCTGCCGTGCCCGCAGCGGCAGCTCCTCGCGGGAGGCCAGGTGCCGTGCGCGAATCGTCTTCAGATCCTCACGGCCCACCACCTCGCCGGCCTCGACGAGCGGCACCAGCAGGGACCGGTCGTCGCCGTCGTCCTCGGGGGCGCGGCCGATGCCGATCACCTCCGCCTCGGCGACACCCATCTTGTTCCGGCGGCGCAGCGCGTACTTGCGGCCGCCGATCGAGATCTTGTCCTTGCTCCTCTTCGCGACGCTCACCAGGTCCCCGCCGTCGTCCTCACGGGCCACGAGCTTGTAGACGAAACCGCAGGTGGGATGGCCGCTGCCGGTCACGAGCGAGGTGCCGACGCCGTAGCCGTCGACCGGAGCGACCGCCAGCGCCGCGATGGAGTACTCGTCGAGGTCGGAGGTGACGATGATCCTGGTGTCGGTGGCGCCGAGCCCGTCGAGCTGCTCACGCACCTGGGACGCGAGCAGCCCGAGGTCGCCGGAGTCGATCCGGACCGCCCCGAGCTCGGTCCCGGCGATCTCCACGCCGACCTTGACCGCCTCGGTGATGTCGTAGGTGTCCACCAACAGGCTCGTGCCCCGGCCCAGCGTGTCGACCTGCGCGGTGAACGCCTCACGCTCGGTGTCGTGCAGCAGCGTGAAGCTGTGCGCGCTGGTGCCGGCGGTGGGGACGCCGTAGCGCTGTCGGGCCGCGAGGTTCGAGGTCGCGTCGAAACCACAGATGTACGCCGCACGCGCGGCTGCGACCGCGGCCTCCTCATGGGTCCGCCGCGACCCCATCTCGATGCAGGGCCTGCCGTCGGCCGCCCACGTCATCCGCGACGCCGCGGACGCGATCGCAGAGTCGTGGTTGAGGATCGAGAGCAGCAGCGTCTCCAGCAGCACCGCTTCGGCGAACGTGGACTCCACGATCATCAGCGGCGAGTACGGGAAGTACGTCTCACCCTCCGGGTAGCCCCAGATGTCACCGCTGAACCGGTAGGTCGACAGCCACTCCAGCGTGGTCTCGTCGACCACGTCGTGCTCGGCCAGCACGGACAGCGTCGGCTCGTCGAACACGAACCTCTCGAACGCGTCGAGCGCACGTCCGACACCGGCCACGACGCCGTACCTCCTGCCCTCGGGCAGCCGGCGGGGGAACAGCTCGAACACCGAGCGCCGGTTCGCGGTCCCGCCCCGGAGCGCGGCCTGCACCATGGTCAGCTCGTAGTGGTCGGTCAGCAGGGCTGTCGAGTTGGTCGTCACCCGCGACAGCCTATTGCCGCGCGGTGGGACGCGCCGACCCCTGGCGATGTCGGGCAGAACCCCGGTGCGGGGCACAATGAGCACTGTGTCCGCGCCCAGTCCCGTCGAACTCGACCAGCCCGAGACCGAGGAGGTCACGCTCCTCGCCCGGCCGTGGGTGACGATCGTGTGGAACGACCCGGTGAACCTGATGTCCTACGTCACCTACGTGTTCCAGACCTACTTCGGCTACTCGCGCAAGAAGGCGGAGAAGCTGATGCTGGAGGTGCACCACGACGGCAAGTCGGTGGTCTCGACCGGGTCGCGGGAAGAGATGGAGCGCGACGTCCAGGCGATGCACGAGTACGGGTTGTGGGCCACGATGCAGAAGGCCGACGCATGAGTGAGGGATTCGTCCCGCGCCGGGACGGCGGCGTGCTCGCCACCTTCTCCGGCTTCGAGGCCGACCTGCTCCGGTCGCTGGCCTCGCAGCTGGTCGAGCTGCTGCGCAACGAGGTCGCCGCCCCAACGGCGTCCACCGACCCGCTCGAGGACCTGCTCGACTTCTCCGGCCCCACCACGGAGCCCGACGACCCGGTGCTCGCCCGGTTGTTCCCGACCGCGTATCCCGAGGACGAGGAGGCCGCGGGGGAGTTCCGCCGGTTCACCGAGGGCACCCTGCGCGACGGCAAGGCGGCGAACGCGGTCATGATCATCGACATGCTCGAGGACTCCGGTCTGCCGCCGGAGCTCGAGGAGGACGGGCTCTGGATCGACATCGAGCTGACCCTCCCGGAGGCCCGCGCCTGGATGCGCTCGTTCACCGACATCCGGCTCGCGCTGGCCACCCGGCTCGGGATCGAGGACGGCGACGAGTCCTACTGGGACTCCCTCCCCGAGGACGACCCTCGCAGCCACGTGCACGACATCTACGACTGGGTCGGCTACCTGCAGGAGACCCTCGTGCACTCCCTCGACCACTGACCGGCCGGGTCACTCCTGATCGAGCCGCGCCTCCGGCAGCGTCGGCTGGAAAAGCTCCACCGGGTTACCCGACGGGTCCTCGACCACGATCTGCTTGCCCGCGACACCGGTGACGATGTCGGCACGAAAGCGGGCCCGGCCCTGCCGCAGGTCCGCGACCGTTCCCTCGAGGTCCTCGACCTCGATCATGATCCGGTTCCAGCCGCCGGGCTTCGGCAGGGTGCCGTCCGGCAGCGCATGCCCGCCACCGCCCGCCCCGGGCGCACTGAGCACCAGCCGCAGGTCACCGCGCGAGAGCATCGCGAAGGTGGGTGCGGGGTGCATGTTCTCGATGAACCCGAGACACGAGCAGTAGAACCGGATGGCTGCCGCGATGTCGTCGACGATGTACCGAACGCTGACCGTGGTCATCGCGCCCTCCCTCGTATGACCCCCGGTCCACGGTAGCGCCGGACGGCGGCTACGGGGAGTCCGTAAACGACGTAACTGCGGGTGAGACGGGCGTCTTAGCATCCGGACGTACGTCGGACGTGGTCGGTGTCGGCACGTACCACCACATACCCTCGTGCTGTGTTGAAGATCGACCAGGCGACCTACGACGCGATCGTCGCCCACGCCAAGCAGGACCATCCCGACGAGGCCTGCGGCGTGGTCGCCGGTCCCGAGGGGTCGGACCGCCCGGGGCGCTTCGTCCCGATGGTCAACGCCGCCCGGTCGCCCACGTTCTACGAGTTCGACCCGGTGGACCTGCTCGGCCTGTACAAGGACATGGACGCGCGCGGTGAGGAGCCGGTCGTCGTCTACCACTCGCACACAGCGACGGAGGCGTACCCGTCGCGCACGGACATCGGCCTCGCGTCCGAGCCCAACGCCCACTATGTCCTGGTCTCCACCCGGGAGCACGGGAATAGTGCGGGCCCGGTGGAGTTTAGGTCCTACAGGATCATTGACGGCGAAGTCACCGAGGAAGAAGTCTCGGTCGTCGACGAGGCGAGGAGTCAGGCCTGATGGCAATCGAGGTACGCATCCCTACCATCCTGCGCACCTACACCGGCGGCGAGAAGGCCGTGACGGGTGAGGGCGCGACCCTGTCCGAGGTGATCGACCATCTCGAGGACAACCACCCCGGGATCAAGGGCCGGCTGATCGAGGCCAAGGACGGCGAGGGCGACCTGCGCCGGTTCGTGAACGTCTACGTCAACGACGAGGACGTGCGGTTCACCGGTGGCCTCGGCACCTCGGTGAGCGACGGTGACCAGGTCGTCGTGCTCCCTGCCGTCGCCGGCGGCTGCGGGTCGACCCGGGCCCGGCACACGGCACAGTGGGCGCAGACCGCGACCCTCTGATGCGGTTCGACTCGCTGCTCGACTCGGTCGGCGGCACCCCGCTGGTCGGCCTTCCCCGGCTCTCACCGTCCCCGGACGTGCGGCTGTGGGCGAAGCTGGAGGACATGAACCCGACCGGCTCGATCAAGGACCGGGCCGCGCTGAAGATGGTCGAGGTCGCCGAGAAGGACGGCACGCTGCATCCCGGCTGCACGATCCTCGAGCCGACGTCGGGCAACACCGGCATCTCCCTGGCGATGGCCGCGAAGCTGCGGGGCTACCGGCTGGTGTGCGTGATGCCCGAGAACACCTCCCAGGAGCGGCGGCAGCTGCTGACGATGTGGGGTGCGGAGATCGTGTCCTCGCCCGCGGCAGGGGGGTCCAACGAGGCGG